>NZ_JBWKOX010000009.1:0-256451 GCF_059416305.1 Pseudomonas sp. GW821-FHT09D08 | reverse complement strand
AACCCTAAACTTGGCTCAGCAATCGTTGGTTACATCTTTGATTTCTCGCGGAGTAACTTGTGATGCTGATAATCTTGCAGTCTGACTCCACAAGCACCCACACGAATTGCTTGATTCAGTTGTTAAAGAGCGGTTGGTTAAGATCTTTCGTCTCAACCGAGGCGCGCATTCTACAGCAGCCTCATTTGCTGTCAAGTGATTATTTTCAGAAGCTTTCGAAGATTTCTTCAACAACTTCAACCACTTGCGCTTGCGATCTCTCGTCAGCGGGAGGCGAATTCTACAGCGTTACACGCTGCTGTCAACACCTCTTTTTCTCCGCTCTCGACCGAGAAGATCGAATCGTTAATAGCGTCAAACAACACGACCCTACCAACTCCTTCTGGGCTTCGATGAACCGAAGCAATCCGCTGCCTTATTCTGCATAACTCATTGTTTACCAAGGAGTTTTACGTTTCGACTGCGCCGGAAGTGGGGCGAATTATAGACAGATACAATTCGCCGTCAACACTTAATTTCAGGTTTATTCGGATTTGAGCGTAATACGCGCAAATGCCTTCTTCCCCGCCTGACAAACGTGGGTAGCATCCAGTTCGTATATAAAAGTGCGATCCACCACCTCACCATCTATACGCACACCGCCAGACCCCAGAAGGTCACGCGCGACCGCCGAGTTCTTCACCAGACCAGCCTTATTAAGGACTGCCGCAATCGGCATGGCCTCAGTAGCCGTCAATTCAATCTCAGGTAGATCATCCGGCAGCTCGCCGTCTCTCATGCGATTACCCGCCGCACGGTGAGCACTGGCCGCAGCCTCTTCACCATGGAAGCGCGCAACGATCTCTTCCGCCAGCTTGATCTTCACGTCACGCGGATTGGCACCCGCCTCTACATCCGCACGCAACGCATCGATCTCATCCATCGAGCGGAAGCTCAACAGTTCGAAGTAGCGCCACATCAAGGCATCAGGGATAGAGACCAGCTTGCCGTACATCACACCCGGAGCTTCCTGGATGCCGACATAGTTGCCCAGGGACTTGGACATTTTCTTGACGCCATCCAATCCTTCCAACAACGGCATGGTCAGGATGCACTGAGCTTCCTGACCATAAGCACGCTGCAACTCACGCCCCATCAGCAGGTTGAATTTCTGATCGGTACCACCCAACTCAACATCCGCGCGCAGCGCTACCGAGTCATAACCCTGAACCAGCGGATACAGGAACTCATGAATCGCGATCGGCTGATTGGTTGAATAGCGCTTATCGAAGTCATCACGCTCAAGCATGCGCGCCACGGTGTATTGGGAAGTAAGGCGAATGAAGTCCGCCGGCCCCATCTGATCCATCCAGGTAGAGTTAAACGCCACCTCGGTCTTGGCCGGATCAAGAATCTTGAATACCTGGGTCTTATAGGTCTCGGCATTATCGAGAACCTGCTCACGGGTCAGCGGCGGGCGTGTCGCACTCTTACCGCTCGGATCACCGATCATCCCGGTGAAATCACCTATAAGGAAGATCACCTGATGCCCCAGCTCCTGGAACTGACGCAGCTTATTAATAAGCACGGTATGACCCAGGTGCAGGTCCGGCGCCGTTGGATCGAAGCCAGCCTTAATACGCAGGGGCTGGCCACGCTTGAGCTTTTCGATCAGCTCGGCCTCGACCAACAGTTCTTCCGCACCACGTTTTATCAGCGCTAGCTGCTCTTCAACCGACTTCATAACAGACCCGCAAGGCTCAGATTCAAAAGGGAACCAACCATACAAGATCAGGGACTAATTACAAGTTTTGCCCTGCGCACGGACACCGTTCAGCAAGCCCAGCGTTCGCGAGCTTGCGCCACAGATGATTTGGTTATATTTTATACAGTTATTTCATCTTCATCATGTCATTCATCTTTTCCATTTCATCTTCAAAGTCAAATTACCTATGACCACTGAACCGTCTAAAGCGCCGCCGCTTTACCCGAAGACCCACCTGCTCGCAGCAAGTGGTATCGCCGCCCTTCTCAGCCTGGCACTCCTGGTATTCCCTTCCAGTGACGTAGAAGCCAAACGAACATCCCTGAGCCTTGACTTGGAGAGTCCAGTTGAACAACTGACACAAGATCAAGACGCTTCCGACGCCCAACAAGCCACAAATGCTCCCACTGAATCGCCGTTTGCCCAGATCGAAAACACGCAGGAAGACACCCAGCAAGCCGTTCAAGAACAGAGAAAACCCGTAGTAGACACTGCCAAGAACCCTCAACACCGCGAAGTGATCGTGGCGAAAGGCGATACGCTTTCGACCCTGTTCGAGAAGGTAGGCCTTCCCGCAGCCACCGTTAACGATGTACTGGCCAGCGATAAACAAGCCAAGCAATTCACCCAGCTCAAACACGGCCAGAAACTGGAGTTCGAACTGACACCAGACGGTCAGCTGAACAACCTGCACACCAGCGTCAGTGACCTCGAGAGCATCTCCCTGACCAAGGACGCCAAAGGCTTTGCCTTCAACCGTATTACCACCAAGCCAGTCATGCGCTCTGCCTACGTTCACGGCGTGATCAACAGCTCACTGTCGCAATCTGCCGCGCGCGCCGGCTTGTCCCATAGCATGACCATGGACATGGCCAGCGTGTTTGGCTACGACATCGACTTCGCCCAGGACATCCGCCAGGGTGATGAATTCGACGTGATCTACGAGCAGAAAGTCGCCAACGGCAAAGTGGTCGGCACCGGCAACATTCTCTCCGCACGCTTCACCAACCGTGGCAAGACCTACACCGCAGTGCGTTACACCAACAAGCAAGGCAACAGCAGCTACTACACCGCCGACGGCAACAGCATGCGCAAGGCCTTTATCCGCACCCCGGTGGATTTCGCTCGTATTAGCTCGCGTTTCTCCATGGGTCGCAAGCATCCAATTCTGAACAAAATCCGCGCCCACAAAGGCGTCGACTATGCCGCCCCACGCGGTACGCCTATCAAGGCGGCCGGCGATGGCAAGGTCCTGCTCGCAGGACGCCGCGGTGGCTACGGCAACACGGTGATCATCCAGCACGGCAACACCTACCGCACCCTGTATGGCCATATGCAAGGTTTCGCCAAGGGTGTGAAAACCGGCGGCAACGTGAAGCAAGGCCAAGTAATCGGTTACATCGGCACCACTGGCCTGTCCACCGGCCCGCACTTGCACTACGAGTTCCAGGTCAATGGTGTGCACGTTGACCCATTGGGACAGAAGCTGCCGATGGCCGACCCGATTGCCAAGGCCGAGCGCGCACGCTTTATGCAACAGAGCCAGCCGCTGATGGCGCGCATGGACCAGGAGCGCTCCACCCTGCTTGCTTCGGCGAAGCGTTAAGGTATGCCGTTCTATATAGGTGTAATGTCCGGGACCAGCCTCGATGGCCTGGACATCGCCCTGATCGAACAAGGCTCGGCGATCAATCTGATCGCCACCCACTACACACCGATGCCGGACACCCTGCGCGCAGAGCTGTTAAGCCTGTGCGCCAGCGGCCCGGATGAGATTGCCCGCTCAGCGATAGCCCAGCAGCATTGGGTCACACTCGCCGCCCACGGCATTCACACGGTGCTCGACCAGCACGACCTCAAGCCTCAAGACATACGCGCGATCGGCAGCCATGGCCAGACCATCCGTCACGAACCCGCCCGAGGCTTTACCGTGCAGATCGGCAACCCGGCATTGCTTGCGGAGCTGACGGGCATCAGCGTAGTCAGCGACTTCCGCAGCCGCGACGTTGCCGCTGGCGGCCAGGGCGCGCCTCTGGTGCCCGCCTTTCATGAGGCGTTGTTTGGCGAAAGCACCGGCAACCGTGCAGTGTTGAATATTGGGGGCTTCAGCAATCTCAGCTTGATCGAAACCGGCAAGCCCGTAGCCGGCTTCGACTGCGGCCCAGGCAATGTGCTGCTGGACGCCTGGATTCAACAGCAGCGCGGCGAACACTTTGACCGTGATGGGCAGTGGGCGGGTAGTGGCAAGGTCGAGCCTCAACTACTCACGGCCCTACTCAGCGATCCATTCTTCCTGACCAAAGGCCCGAAAAGCACCGGCCGTGAAGTGTTCAACCTCGAGTGGCTGCACCAGCATCTTGGCCGCCTGCCCGCCTTTGAACCCCAGGACGTACAGGCCAGCCTGCTGGAGCTGACTGTCCTGACCATCGTCGAGGCCCTGCAAACCGCGCAGCCCGAGACAGAAACGTTACTCGTCTGTGGCGGCGGCGCCCATAACACCACAATGATGAATCGTCTGGCCGCGTTGTTGCCATCCACTCAAGTCAGCAGCACCGCCACCCACGGCGTAGACCCGGACTGGGTCGAAGCCATGGCCTTCGCCTGGCTGGCTCACTGCTGCCTGGAAGGCATTGCCGCCAACCGGCCCAGTGTCACCGGCGCACGCGGGCTAAGGGTACTTGGCGCGATCTACCCCGCCTGACGAACACCTCGCCAGAATCGCAGACAGCAAAACGCCGCTTGGCCGATCAAAGCCACGCGGCGTTTTTATTCGTTGTAGATCAGGCTGTCGATCAGATCGAGAACGAAGAGCCGCAACCACAGGTGGTGGTCGCGTTAGGGTTCTTGATCACGAAACGCGAACCCTCCAGACCCTCCTGGTAATCCACCTCGGCACCTGCCAAGTATTGGAAGCTCATCGGGTCCACGACCAGGCTAACGCCCTCACGCTCAACGATGGTGTCATCGTCGGCCACATCTTCATCGAAGGTGAAACCGTACTGAAACCCTGAACAACCGCCGCCCGTAACGAATACGCGCAGCTTCAAGCGATCATTACCCTCTTCATCGACCAGGCTCTTCACCTTGTGCGCAGCACCGTGGGTAAATTGCAAAGCCGTGGGGGTGAAGGATTCAACGCTCATGCTGATAATCTCCCGGCGTAGCGCCGCCATATGCGTAATGGCGGGCATTATCCGCTTCTCCTAGAAAAGCGGTCAACTATTGTTACGGTATATCAATCTGCATCGCCGCCATTAGAAACACAAAAGGCCCGATCAACGGGCCTTTTGCACACTTTGCCAATCGTCTTAAGGCAGCATGCCGGCGTGGGACAGACCCAGCTTTTCATCCAGGCCAAACAGGATGTTCATGTTCTGCACCGCCTGGCCCGACGCGCCCTTGACGAGGTTATCGATCACCGACAACACCACCACCAGGTCACCATCCTGCGGACGATGCACTGCAATCCGGCACACGTTGGCACCTCGCACGCTGCGGGTTTCCGGATGGCTGCCAGCAGGCATTACATCGACGAACGGCTCGTTGGCATAACGCTTTTCAAACAACGCCTGCAGGTCTACCGAACGATCGACCACGGTGGCGTACAACGTGGAATGAATGCCACGAATCATCGGCGTCAGGTGTGGCACGAAGGTCAGGCCTACGTCTTTGCCGGCGGCGCGACGCAGACCCTGACGAATCTCCGGCAGATGGCGATGCCCTTTTACTGCGTAGGCCTTCATGCTTTCCGACGTCTCGGAGTACAAGGAACCTACCGCTGCTCCACGACCGGCACCGCTGACACCCGACTTACAGTCTGCGATCAGGCGCGAAGCATCCGCCAGCCCGGCCTCGAGCAATGGCAGGAAGCCCAGTTGCGTCGCCGTCGGGTAGCAACCCGGCACGGCGATCAAGCGTGCCTGCTTGATCTGCTCACGATTGACTTCCGGCAGGCCGTACACCGCCTCTTCCAACAGTTCCGGTGCACCGTGAGGCTGGCCGTACCACTTGGCCCATTCGTCGGCGTCTTGCAGGCGGAAGTCCGCCGACAGGTCGATGACCTTGGTACCAGCGGCCAGCAGTTCGCCAGCCAACGCATGGGCAACGCCGTGAGGGGTGGCAAAGAACACCACATCGCAGGCACCAAGGGTGTTGATGTCTGGAACGCTGAACGCCAGGCCGTCGTAGTGGCCTCGCAGGTTTGGGTACATATCGGCCACGGCCAGGCCGGCCTCGGATCGAGAGGTAATGACCACCACCTCAGCTTGCGGATGCTGGGCCAACAGACGCAGCAATTCGACACCGGTGTAACCCGTGCCGCCGACGATACCGACCTTGACCATAAACCTGCCCTCAACGAACCCACTGGAAAGCCGTCGATAATAGGGGCCGCATCGTCCTGCGACAACCGTCAACGTGACGTATGGGCGCATGAGCCACTACTATCTGCGTTACCGTGAACCTGGGAATAACTAAAAATGCTTTATCTATGGGTCAAAGCCTTCCATATCGTCAGCATCGTCTGCTGGTTTGCCGGGCTGTTCTACCTGCCGCGCCTGTTCGTCTACCACGCTCAAAGCGAGGACACTGTCAGCAAGGAACGCTTCAGCGTCATGGAGCGCAAGCTCTACCGCGGCATCATGGGCCCGGCGATGCTGGCCAGCCTGGTGTTCGGTATCTGGCTGATAGCCCTTAACCCCGGCATCTTTCAATCGGGCGCCTGGATCCACGCCAAGTTGACCCTGGTAGTGTTCCTGATTGGCTACCACCATATGTGCGGCGCGCAGGTAAAACGTTTCGCCCGTGGCGAAAACACCCGCAGCCATGTCTTTTATCGCTGGTTCAATGAAGTCCCGGTTCTGATATTGCTGGCTATCGTAATTTTGGTCGTGGTCAAACCGTTCTAACGTCATTACTCGGGGTACCTCCAATGTCGCTGCCCACTCTGCTTGAACAACGTCTGCACCTGCCCGTGGTGGTGGCGCCGATGTTCCTGATTTCCAATCCGCAATTGGTGCTGGCCTGCTGCCGCAACGGCGTGGTCGGCAGCTTCCCGGCGCTCAACCAGCGCGAGAGCAGTGGCTTCAAGGCCTGGCTGGAGGAAATCGAAGCGGGCCTGGCGCAGCTGGACAATCCTGCCCCCTACGCCGTCAACCTGATCGTGCACAACAGCAACCCTCGCCTTGAGGCTGACCTGGCGATCTGCGTCGAGCACAAGGTGCCGATCGTGATCACCAGCCTGGGCGCAGTGAAAGAAGTGGTAGATGCGGTGCACAGCTATGGCGGTCTGGTGTTTCACGATGTCACTACCCGTCGCCATGCCGAAAAAGCCGCTGAAGCCGGTGTCGACGGCCTGATCGCCGTGGCCGCAGGCGCCGGTGGCCATGCCGGTACCTGGAGCCCGTTTTCGCTGATCGCAGAGATTCGCCAATTCTTCGACAAAACCCTGCTGCTGGCCGGCTGCCTTAACCACGGGCATGAGATACTCGCCGCCCAGTTGCTGGGGGCAGACCTGGCGTATTTCGGCACACGGTTTATCGGTACCACCGAAAGCCACGCCCCGGATGCGTATAAAGAGATGCTGCTCACATCGCGCGCCGCCGACATCGTGCACACTCCTGCAGTCTCCGGCGTGCCCGCAAGCTTTATGCGCCAGAGCCTGGAAAATGCCGGTTTCGACCTCGCCGCCCTGCAGGGCAAAGGCGAAGTAAACTTCGGCTCCAAGCTCAAGCCGCTGAGCGACGAAGCCAAGGCCTGGAAGACCGTATGGTCCGCCGGCCAAGGTGTCGGTGAGATTAATGATTTACCCAGCGTCGATGAACTCGTTGCCCGCCTGGATGCCGAATACCGCAAGGCGCGCGAGCAGGCGACACAGTTGCGCTGGCCACGCTGACCCAACCGCAAGGCCTGCCGATCGAGCAGGCCTGCACTACTCCACTGATTCAGTGACAAGGATGCCCGCATGAGCGACAACCGTTTCAAGATTGTGTTTGATGGGGCCTTGCTCCCGGGTGTCGAAAGCACCACAGCCAAGCTGAACCTGGCTGAACTGTTCAAGAGCACGGTCGAGGACATCGAGAAACTCTTCACCGGCCGCGTCGTTGCACTGAAACGCGACCTGTCCCGCCCCGACGCCGAAACCTACCTCACCGCGCTGAAAAACGCCGGGGTGGACGCGCGTATCGAGGCCGAACAGCCCGTAGCCTTCAGCCTTGCTGAAACCCACGAAACAGACTCCAGCGCTGCGGACTTCTCCCGTCCTGCGGCTTCGCCGTACGCACCACCGCGTGCCGCCGTAGGTGAAAGCCTGCCGGAATACGCCACCCTCAAGGTCTTCACCATCAACGGCCGTATTGGTCGTCTGCGGTACCTGGCATGGACGCTGGTACTGACAGTCGCCATGCTCGTCGCAGCCGGCATCCTCAGTACTGTGGGCTTTGCCATCGCAACCGCGTCGCCGACGATAGCCATTATCCTCGGCTCGCTGCTGGGCTTCGCGCTGTTCGTCGCGGTTGTGGTCGTGAGCGTGCAGATCGGCGTGCAGCGCCTGCACGACCTGGGCTGGTCCGGCTGGTTGTACCTGCTGAACCTGGTACCGCTGGTGAACAGTATTTTCCCGCTGCTGCTGTTGGTCATGCCAGGTAACACCGGCGCCAACCAGTACGGCGCACCGCCACCGCGCAACTCCACCGCGGTGAAGGTCCTGGCCTCGCTGTGGCTGGCATTCATCCCGCTGATGCTCATCATCGTGGTGTCGCTGGGCATGAACGGCTACCTGGATCAACTCGAAACCAACGTGGACAGCAGCTACGAAAGCAGCTCCATCACTTCCGATGAAGACGCCGATCAAAGCGTGATCGTCGACGAAGAAGACGCGCAAAGTGCTGACGACGCGGCCGAACCTGTAGACTCTCCAGAACAGTAAAGAAACGCGCCGCGCCTGCGATGCCTCCATCCCAGGCGCGGCGTGTTGCGATGGAGAAAGGCATGACCCGTTACGCTCTGATCACCGGTGCCTCCAGCGGCATCGGCCTGGCTTTGGCCGAAGCCCTGGCCCGTCGCGGCCGCAGCTTGATTCTGGTGGCCCGCCAGCGTGATCAGTTGGAAAGCATTGCAATCGAATTGACCCAACGCTTCGGCGTCGAGGTGCTGTTTCGGGCATGCGACCTGGGCGAGCCATTGCGCTTGTCCGGGTTCCTGCTGGAGCTGGAAGAAGGCGAGCGGCAGATCGATTTGCTGGTGAACTGCGCCGGCATTGGCACCAGCGGGCCATTCCTGGCCCAGGACTGGATGACCGAACAAGACCTCATCGAAGTCAACATCCTCGCCCTTACCCGCATGTGTCACGCCCTGGGCAATACCATGGCGCTGCACGGTGGCGGGCAGATTCTCAACGTCGCCTCGGTCGCCGCGTTCCAACCCGGCCCGTGGATGAGCAGCTACTACGCCAGCAAGGCCTATGTGCTGCATTTCTCCGAAGGCTTGCGCGAAGAACTCAAGACCTGTGGCATCAAGGTCTCGGTGCTTTGCCCCGGTCCTACGCGCACCGCCTTCTTCGGTACGGCGCAGATGGACACCGCCAGACTCGAACGCAGCGAACAATTGATGAGTCCGGAAGAAGTGGCGCTCTATACCGTGCGCGCACTGGAAAAGAACAAAGCCATCATCATTCCTGGACGACGTAATCGCTGGCTGGCCTTCAGCCCGCGTTTCAGCCCACGCTGGCTGACTCGTAAGATCGCCGGTGCGATCAACAAGGCCTATTGCCCCCGCTGATCGCCTGGGTACACTCACCTTGCACTTTCATAATGGAGAAACAGCTGTGGATACTCTGTTCACCAAGATCATCAACAGAGAAATACCCGCGAAGATTATCTACGAAGATGATCAAGTCCTCGCCTTTCACGATATTGCCCCACAGGCGCCGGTACATTTTCTGGTTATCCCGAAGAAACCTATCCGTACATTGAATGACTTGACCGAAGAGGATAAGGCCCTGGCCGGCCATATTCTGTTCACCGCCCAGCGTTTGGCGGTGGAGCAAGGCTGCGAGAAAGGTTTCCGTGTAGTGATGAACTGCAACGAAGAAGGCGGGCAGACCGTTTACCACATCCATATGCATGTGCTGGGCCAGCGCCAGATGAACTGGCCGCCGGGCTGAAATAGCCCGCTACAAGGGGCGCAGCCCAAGGCTGCGACCCCATGCCCTTGACTCAGGGCAAACGCGTTCCTCTCTCTTGCGGTAAACTGGCCGCCGAGATTCTTCCCGGAGGTCAGCATGACTACCCAACGTCACTACTCGCCGATTGACCGTCTGTTGCTGCAAGCCGACATGGCCATGCGCACACTGCTGCCCTTCAGCGGCCAACCGTACCGCCCGTCGCCCGCCATCGTGCAGCCTGACGCGCAGATGAGCGAGACCGAGACCCGCCATGTTGCAGGCCTGATGCGTATCAACCATACCGGTGAAGTCTGCGCCCAGGCGCTGTACCAGGGCCAGGCCCTGACCGCCAAGCTGCCGCAGGTGCGCGCGGCCATGGAGCATGCGGCCGAGGAAGAAATCGATCACCTGGCCTGGTGCGAGCAACGTATTCGCCAGTTGGGTAGCCATCCCAGCGTGCTCAACCCGCTGTTTTACGGTTTGTCATTCGGCATCGGCGCGGCTGCCGGCCTGATCAGCGACAAGGTCAGCCTGGGCTTTGTCGCCGCGACGGAACATCAAGTGTGCAAGCACCTGGATGAACATCTGGAGCAACTGCCGGCCGATGACGAAAAGTCCCGGGCGATTCTTGAGCAGATGCGTATCGATGAGGAGCACCACGCCGAAAGTGCATTGGATGCCGGCGGTTTCCGCTTCCCGGCGCCAGTGCGATTCGGCATGAGCCTGCTGGCCAAGGTCATGACCAAAAGCACCTACCGCATCTGACTAAACCTGCGACTGCGAAAAAGGGCGCTATCCAGCGCCCTTTTCTTTTGTCGACTGGCGATCAACCCAATTCGATGATCTCGTAGTCATGGGTGATGGCCACACCGGCCGCGCCGAGCATGATCGACGCTGAGCAATACTTCTCGGCCGACAGCTCGATGGCGCGCTTGACCTGGGCTTCTTTCAACGCCCGGCCCTTCACCACGAAATGCATGTGGATCTTGGTAAACACCTTGGGATCTTCAGTGGCACGCTCGGCTTCCAGGAAGGCTTCACAGCTTTCCACGGCCTGGCGGGATTTTTTCAGGATGCTGACCACGTCGAAATTGCTGCAACCGCCCACACCAAGCAGGAGCATTTCCATCGGGCGTACGCCCAGGTTACGGCCACCGGCTTCGGGCGGGCCATCCATGACCACAACATGGCCACTGCCCGACTCACCGAGGAACATGGCTTCGCCCGCCCATTGGATGCGTGCCTTCATCGCCCAGACTCCACTGCTAAAAAAGGGTCGCCAGCTTAGCACAGGGCCCGGGCGCAACCGCGCTTCCCATCAAAGCGATCAATAACGGCGCCGACTCGGAAAATTCGCTAATCGAGTCAGAATGTGTCTGTTAAGCTGGCGCCAAAGGAGTGGCGTATTGCCACCCTTCATGCAACGTGTATCAATGCCGATACCGCTGAGTACAACAACTCCAACCACCTCGCGCTGCCTTTCGGGATACAACCATGGTTGCTCTTACGCCCATACCCAAGATCAAGAATCTCGACAAGTTGCTGATGCACTGCCAGCGCCGGCGCCACCCCGCCAAGCACAACATCATCTGCGCCGGTGAGCGCTCCGAAACACTGTTTTTCATTATCAAGGGCTCAGTCACCATCCTGATCGAGGATGAAGACGGCCGCGAAATGATCATCGCCTACCTGAACACCGGGGATTTTTTCGGCGAGCTGGGGCTGTTTGAACAAGCAGGCAAGGAGCAGGAGCGCAGCGCCTGGGTGCGGACCAAGGTCGAGTGCGAAGTGGCCGAGATCAGTTACGCAAAGTTTCGCGAACTCGCCCAGCAGGACCCCGATATTCTCTACGCCCTCAGTGGTCAGATCGCCCAGCGCCTGCGAGACACTACACGTAAGGTTGGCGACCTGGCGTTCTTCGATGTCACCGGGCGTGTGGCCCGTTGTCTGCTGGAGCTGTGCAAGCAGCCCGATGCCATGACTCACCCCGACGGCATGCAGATCAAGATCACCCGTCAGGAAATCGGGCGTATTGTCGGCTGTTCACGGGAAATGGTCGGCCGCGTGCTCAAGGATCTGGAAGAGCGCAACCTGGTGCACGTCAAAGGCAAGACGATGGTGGTGTTCGGTACCCGTTAAGCCGGCAGGAAGCTGGCCAGCATTTGACGGTACAAGGTGTCCAGCCGGCTGATTGCGTCCGGCGCGGGGAAGGCTTCGTGCAGGGCAATATGGCTGTCGGCACGAACCCGTTGCTCCAGGCCGCAGGCTTGGTTGAAGCGGTTGACCGCCGCGATCAGTTCTTCACGATCGTTATCCAGCAACAACGCACCGTGCACCAACCCGACCGGGCGGCCCCCGCTTTGCCGCCAGCGCTGGGCAGTGCCGACCATTTTGCGCCCGTTGAGGTTGACGTTGTAGCGACCGTCGCAGAATGCACCGTCGATTTCCCCGACGGAGGCCTCGCCGCCCAACTCGATAAGTAAATCGCAGATTGGCTGGCATAGACGCTGGTAGCCGGTTTCGATGCGACCTTGATCACCCTCACTGCGCGGCGGAGCGTAGACCAAGGCGATATTGACCGTGGCGCTGGACTGCGGCACCGGTTCGCCGCCGGTTTCGCGCAAGAGCACCGGCCAACCGGCATCCGCAGACACGCGGCTGGCGACATCGAAAGCAGGCAATCGGCTCAAGCGGCGCGGCATCACCAATGCCTGATCGCTGGGCTGCCAGAACAACAACCCAAACGCCTGCTCACCCGCGCAAACGGCGGCCAGCAAGGCTTGCTCGGCGGCAAGGCCTGCTTCAACACGCATCGACACTGGCTGGATCAATGGGCACCTACCTATCGGAATAAACACAAACCCAAATGTGGGAGGGGGCTTGCTCCCGATAGCGGTGTGTCAGTCGAGAATGCTCCAACTGAACCGCCGCCATCGGGGGCAAGCCTCCTCCCACACGTTGATCGCATTTCAAATCAATCGAGAGTGGAACCACTGACCGCCACGCCACGCTCCGGGAAGAACAGACGCTGCAGTTCCGCCCCAGGGTTCTCGGCACGCATGAAGGTCTCACCCACCAGGAACGAATAAACGTCACTGATTTCCATCAGCTCCACATCGGCACGGTTGACGATGCCACTTTCGGTAATCACCAGGCGATCGCGCGGAATACGCGGCAGCAGGTCGAGGGTGTTTTCCAGGCTGACTTCGAAGGTGTGCAGGTTACGGTTGTTGACCCCCACCAGCGGTGTGTCGAGGGTTTTCAGCGCGCGCTCCAGCTCATCGCCGTCGTGCACCTCCACCAGCACATCCAGGCCAACGCTTTTGGCCACGGCCGCCAGCTCGGCCATCTTCACGTCATCCAATGCGGAGACAATCAACAACACACAGTCGGCACCCAAGGCACGGGCTTCGACGATCTGGTACGGATCGACCATGAAATCCTTGCGGATCACCGGCAACTTGCACGCGGCGCGGGCCTGCTGCAGGAACAGGTCGGAACCCTGGAAAAAATCGATGTCAGTGAGTACCGACAGGCACGTCGCCCCACCCTTCTCGTAGCTGACAGCGATTTCCGCCGGTACAAAGTTTTCGCGAATCACGCCCTTGCTCGGCGAAGCTTTCTTGATCTCGGCGATCACGGCCGGCTGCTTGAGCTTGGCCTGGGCAATCAGTGCCTTGGCAAATCCACGCGGTGCGTCAGCGGCTTTCGCTTGGGCTTCCAACTCGGCCAGGCTCACACGGGCACGGCGTTCGGCGACTTCTTCAGCCTTGCGGGCCAGGATTTTTTCCAGAACGGTCGGCACACTCATCCTTCATTCTCCATCTTGAATACAGCGGTGAATGCTCCCAGCTCTTCGAGCTTTTCACGAGCCAGACCGGTGTGCAGCGCATCGTGGGCCAATTCGACACCTTCCTTAAGACTATAGGCATGATCGGCTGCGTAAAGTGCCGCGCCAGCATTCAGAACAATCATTTCCGCAGCTTTTTGACCGTTCTCGGTCTTACGACGCCCCAGGGCATCGCGAATCAGCTCCAGGGACGCCGCCGGGCTTTCCACCGCCAGGCCGTGCAGGCTCTGGCTCTTCATGCCCAAGTCTTCCGGTTCGACCCAGTATTCGGTGATCTGGTCATTCTTCAGCTCCGCCACAAACGTTGGCGCCGCCAGGCTGAACTCGTCCAGGCCGTCTTTGGAGTGCACCACCAGCACATGCTTGCTGCCCATGCGTTGCAGCACTTCAGCCAATGGCCGGCACAGTGCCTGGCTGAACACGCCCACCACCTGGTGCTTCACACCGGCCGGATTCGTAAGCGGGCCGAGCATGTTGAACAGGGTACGCAGGCCCAGGTCCTTGCGCGGGCCGGCGGCGTGTTTCATCGCACCATGATGGGACTGGGCAAACATAAAGCCGATGCCGACGTTGTCGATGCAGCGCGCCACTTGTACCGGCGTGAGGTTCAGGTAGATGCCGGCCGCTTCCAGCAGGTCGGCACTGCCGCTCTTGCCGGACACCGCACGGTTACCGTGCTTGGCCACGGTGCAACCCGCCGCCGCCACCACAAAGGAAGAGGCCGTCGAGACGTTGAAGATGTTCGCACCGTCACCGCCGGTGCCGACCACGTCGACCACGCCGTCGAGGGTCTTGAGCTCGACCTTGTCCGCCAGCTCACGCATCACCGATACGGCGCCGACGATCTCGTCGATGCTTTCGCTCTTCATGCGCATCGCCATCATGAAAGCGCCGATCTGCGCGTCGGTGCATTGACCGGTCATGATTTCGCGCATCACATCGCTCATTTCAGCGGTGCTCAGGTCCAGATGGCCGACGATACGGCTCAGGGCAGTCTTGATATCCATGGAAAGTCCTTAGCGCGTGCCGCCGCTCTGCTTGAGAAAATTGGCGAACAGCTCGTAGCCCTGCTCGGTCAGGATCGACTCAGGGTGAAACTGCACCCCTTCGATATTCAGTGTCTTGTGACGCAGGCCCATGATCTCGTCGACGGAGCCGTCTTCCAATTGGGTCCAGGCGGTCAGCTCCAGGCATTCCGGCAGGGTTTCGCGCTTGACCACCAGCGAGTGGTAGCGAGTCACGGTCACCGGGTTGTTGAGTGCCTGGAATACGCCCAGGTCTTTATGGAACACCGGGCTGGTCTTGCCATGCATCACCTGGCGCGCGCGCACTACATCACCGCCAAAGGCCTGGCCGATGGACTGGTGGCCCAGGCAGACGCCCAGGATCGGCAGCTTGCCGGCGAAGTACTTGATCGCTTCGAGGGAGATACCCGCCTCGGTCGGCGTGCACGGGCCCGGCGAAACCACGATGCGCTCCGGGTTCAGGGCGGCGATTTCGGCCACGGTCAGTTCGTCATTGCGAACCACCTTGACCTCGGCGCCCAGCTCCCCCAGGTACTGCACAACGTTGTAGGTAAAGGAATCGTAGTTATCAATCATCAGCAACATGGGGGAAACCTCAAGAATTGGGGGTCTGTTCAGCCAGCGCTACGGCGCGGAACATCGCGCGGCGCTTGTTCAGGGTTTCTTCCCATTCGAGGGCCGGCACCGAGTCGGCGACAATCCCGCCACCGGCCTGCACGTGCAGCTCCCCGTCCTTGATCACCGCAGTGCGAATCGCAATGGCAGTGTCCATGTTGCCGTTCCAGGCGAAATACCCCACGGCGCCGCCATAGACACCGCGCTTGACCGGCTCCAGTTCGTCGATGATTTCCATCGCGCGGATCTTCGGCGCCCCCGACAAGGTGCCCGCCGGCAGAATCGCCCGCAACGCGTCCATCGCAGTCAGCCCGGCTTTTAACTCGCCGGTGACGTTGGACACGATGTGCATCACGTTGGAATAACGCTCAATGACCATCTTCTCGGTCAACTTCACCGAGCCGATTTCCGAGACACGCCCGGTGTCATTGCGGCCCAGGTCGATCAGCATCAGGTGTTCGGCGATTTCCTTGTCGTCGCTGAGCAGGTCTTCTTCGAGCGCCAGATCCGCTTCTTCGGTCGCGCCACGCGGGCGTGTGCCGGCAATCGGGCGCACGGTGATCAGGTTGTCCTCGACACGCACCAGCACCTCCGGCGAGCTGCCCACTACGTGGAAGTCGCCAAAGTTGAAGAAGTACATGTACGGCGTCGGGTTGAAGCAGCGCAGCGCCCGGTACAGGTCGATGGGTGCCGCCTTGAAGTCGATGGACATGCGTTGCGACGGCACCACCTGCATGCAGTCACCGGCGAGGATGTATTCCTTGATGGTATCGACCGCGCGCTCATAGTCATCCTGGGTAAAGCTGGAGCGGAACACCGGATCAGCCGCCGGCGGACGGCTGAGGTCCAGGCCGCGACGCGGGGTGATCGGCTGGCGCAGTTTTTCCAACAGCGCTTCGAGGCTGGCCTGGCCTTGCTCGAAGGCGTCGGCCTGGGACGGGTCGGCGAGCACGATCGCGTGCATCTTGCCGGCGAGGTTGTCGAACACCACCACCGCATCGGAGACCATCAGTAGAATGTCCGGCACGCCCAGCGGGTCAGGGTTCGGGCATTTGCCCAGGCGTTTTTCCACATAGCGCACGCAGTCGTAGCCGAAGTACCCCACCAGGCCGCCGTTGAAGCGCGGCAGGCCAGGGATGGTCGGCACGTTGTAGCGCGCCTTGAAGGCTTCGACAAAGGCCAGCGGGTCTTCGGCCTCATGACTTTCGATCTCGACACCATCATGGGTGATGCTCACATGATGGTCGTGCACCCGCAGCACAGTGCGGCATGGCAGGCCGATGATCGAGTAACGGCCCCATTTCTCGCCGCCCTGTACCGACTCCAGCAGGTAGGAGTTGGGCTGGTCGGCCAGTTTCAGGTAGATCGACAACGGCGTGTCGAAGTCGGCCAGGGTTTCGCAGGCCAGGGGGATACGGTTATAGCCGGCAGCGGCCAAACGCAGGAATTCTTCGCGGATCATGAGGTGCCTCGTGGCGTGAGGGTCTAACAGTCAGGTATGCAAACGTGCCGCATGGCGCGGCCAGGATCAGTCAGGCGCGCCAACGCCAGCGGGCCAGGGCCTTGATGACTTTCATCCAGAGTTTGCGAGTGACCACCACGATGGAATTTCCAGAAGGGGACGGATCGATGTCGGGCAACGTTATCTCAGCGCCAGCTCCCAGGCAACCGGGGATTAGCAGTCTCAGATCATCAATCACCAGCGACGGCGACTCTTCAGCGATCGGACGACCATGGTTGTAGCCGTAACTCAGGGCCACGCACTGCACGCCGGCCGCTTTCGCCGCCAGCACGTCACTGCGTGAATCGCCGACAAACAGCGACTGGGACGCCGGAATATTGGCCATTTTCATCACGAAAAACAGCGCCGCCGGGTCGGGTTTCTTCTGCGGCAAGGTATCGCCACCAATGATCCAGCGGAAATAACGGCCGATTTTCATCTGGTCCAACAGCGGCGCGACAAAGCGCTCCGGCTTGTTGGTGATCAGGGCCATTTCCACGCCCTGCTTGCTCAGCCATTTGAGGGTGTCGCGTACGCCGGGGTAGACCACGGTCAGTTCGTGGCTGCGCTCATAGGCAACATTGAACAGCTCCAGGGCGTGCTCGGCCTCAACCTCATCGATACCTTCGGCATCGATGTGATTGGCCAGGGCCCGGCGCACCAGCATCGGCGCGCCATTGCCGACCCATTCGCGTACCGACGCAAGCCCCGCCGGCTTGCGCCCCAGCTTGAGCAGCATCTCGTCCACCGCCGCCGCCAGGTCTGGCACCGAGTCGATCAAGGTACCGTCCAGATCGAACATCACCAGCCGTGGCAGTTTGCCGGGGAACAGCTGCTCAAAGCCGCTCATGGACGCGCCAGCGCCAATTCGGCGCGCATCTTGGCGATGACTTCCTCATAGTCCGGGGCGTTGAAGATCGCCGAGCCTGCCACGAAGGTGTCGGCACCGGCAGCCGCGATTTCACGGATATTGTTGACGTTGACCCCACCGTCGATTTCCAGGCGGATGTCGCGACCCGACGCATCGATCAGCGCACGGGCTTCACGCAGCTTGTCGAGGGTACCGGGGATGAACTTCTGCCCGCCGAAGCCTGGGTTGACGCTCATCAGCAGCACCATGTCGACCTTGTCCATCACGTACTTGAGCACGTCCAGCGGGGTGGCCGGGTTGAACACCAGGCCGGCCTTGCAACCGCCCTCGCGGATCAGTTGCAAGGTGCGGTCGACGTGCAGCGAGGCTTCCGGGTGGAAGGTGATGTAGGTCGCGCCGGCGTCAACGAAATCACCGATGATGCGATCCACCGGGCTGACCATCAGGTGCGCATCGATCGGCGCGGTGATGCCGTACTTGCGCAGCGCCGCGCAGACCATCGGACCGATGGTCAGGTTGGGCACGTAGTGGTTGTCCATGACATCGAAGTGCACGAAGTCGGCACCGGCGGCCAACACCTTGTCCACTTCCTCACCCAGGCGGGCGAAATCGGCGGAGAGAATCGATGGAGCAATAACGAAGGGCTGCATGACGCACCTTTTTTGAGCTAAATCACGATGGCGCGCATTGTATACCTCATGCTTTGCCCTGCGCACCGTGACCTAACTCAACGGCTAGTACGCCGCCCGATAGATTTTCTCGATATCGGCCGCGCTGAGCTTGCGCGGGTTGTTACGCATCAGGCGCTCGATACCCGCCGCTTCCGTGGCCATGGCCGGGATGGCGTCCTCGGGAACCCCGAAACTGCGCAGGCCGGAAGGAATCTCCACGGCGGCACACAATCGCGTCATCGCCTCGACGGCCTGGTCGGCGGCATCGTTGACACTCAGGCCGCTGACATTCACGCCCATGGCCTGGGCAATGTCCTGCATACGCTCGACACAGGCCAGTTTGTTCCAGTGCATCACGTAGGGCAGCAACAGCGCATTGCTCACGCCATGGGCGATATTGAACCGCCCGCCCAGCGGGTAGGCCAACGCATGCACGGCGCCCACCCCGGCATTACCGAAGGCCATGCCGGCCATCAGGCTGGCGGTGGCCATATCGTCGCGGGCCTGCAGGTTGGCCGGGTTGGCGTAGGCCTTGGGCAGCGCCTTGGCGATCAGCTTGATCGCCCCGATGGCCAAGGCATCCGTGATCGGCGAGGCGTTCAGGGAAAGGTAGGACTCAATGGCATGCACCAGCGCATCCACGCCACTGGCAGCGGTGACGCTGCGCGGGCAGGTCAGGGTCATTTGCGGGCTGATCAACGCGACGTCCGGCAGCAGGTAGTCGCTGACGATGCCCTTCTTCAACTGCGCGACCTTGTCGGAGAGGATCGCCACATTGGTCACCTCCGAGCCGGTGCCGGCGGTGGTCGGGATAGCAATCAGCGGCGGGCCTTTACGTGGCACCTGGTCGACACCAAATAAATCGGCCAGGGCGCCGTGGTAACCGGCATAGGCGGCAACGCTTTTGGCAATATCGATGGCACTGCCGCCACCCAGGCCGATCAGGCCGTCGTGGCCACCGTCGCGGTACGCCTGCATGCAGTCTTCGACGATGGAGATTTCCGGGTCGGGCAGCACGCGATCAAAGATTTCATAAGAGCGCTCGCCCAGATGTTCAAGTGCCAGCGCCACCGTGCCGGACTTGACCAGCGCCGCGTCGGTGACAATCAACGGGTTATCCACATCCAGGCGCGTCAGCTCGGCGGCAAGTTGCTCGATGGCGCCAGCGCCGGTCAGCAGTTTGTGGGCGATCTTGAATGAGGAAGTACTCATGTGCGCGGCCTCTTATCGGTGATGGGCTGGCACAAGAGTAGCTGACTGGATCGGGTTGTCTTCCATTCAGGCGCTGAATGGTCACAGCCCCCCCTGTGGGAGGGGCTGTGCCGGGCTTTAGACCTGGGCCGTGCGCAGTTTCTCGCTACGCCCACGCAGCCACTCCAGGGTCAGCAACAGCAACACCGAGAAGGCAATCAGCAAGGTCGCCGCCGCCGCAATCGTCGGGCTGAGGTTTTCGCGGATGCCGCTGAACATCTGGCGCGGCAGGGTCGCTTGCTCGGGGCCGGCGAGAAACAGGGTCACCACCACCTCATCGAACGACGTCGCGAAGGCAAACAGCGCGCCGGAGATCACCCCCGGTGCAATCAACGGCAAGGTTACCCGGCGAAACGCCGTCAAGGGCGAGGCACCCAGGCTGGCCGCGGCCCGTACCAGGTTGTGGTTAAAACCCTGCAAGGTCGCCGACACGGTGATGATCACAAACGGCACGCCGAGCACGGCATGCACCACGATCAGCGAGAAGAAACTGTTGCCCAGGCCCAGCGGCGCAAAAAACAGGTAGCTGGCCACACCGATAATCACCACCGGCACCACCATCGGCGAAATCACCAGGGCCATCACCAACGCCTTGCCGGGGAAATTCCCGCGGGTCAGGCCGATCGCCGCCAGGGTGCCGAACACCATCGCCAATACCGTGGCGGCCGGGGCGACGATGATGCTGTTCTTCAACGCACGCATCCACTCCGCCGAGGCGAAAAAATCCTGGTACCAGTGCAGCGAGAAGCCTTGCAACGGGTACACCAGGAAACTGCCGCTGTTGAACGACAGCGGGATGATCACCAGCACAGGCAAGATCAGGAACAACAGGATCAAGCCGCAGAGGATCCGCAAGCTGTAGAACCACACCCGTTCCACTGGTGACATATAAGGGCTCAGCATCGCAAGTTCTCCTCAGCTCAGGCGCAGGCGACTGGCGCCCACCAGCCGGTTGTAGATCAGGTACAGCACCACGGTCGCCAGCAGCAGCAAGCCGCCCAACGCCGTCGCCATGCCCCAGTTGATGCTGGTGTTGGTGTAGAAGGCCACGAAGTAGCTGACCATCTGGTCGTTCGGGCTGCCCAGCAGTGCCGGGGTGATGTAGTAACCAATCGCCAGGATGAACACCAGCAGGCAGCCGGCGCCGACACCGGCGTACGTCTGTGGGAAGTACACGCGCCAGAAGCTGGCGAACGGGTGACAGCCCAGGGAGATTGCCGCACGCATGTAGGTGGGCGAAATGCCTTTCATCACGCTGTAGATCGGCAAAATCATGAACGGCAGCAGGATATGCACCATGGAGATGTAGACCCCGGTGCGGTTGAACACCAGCTCCAGGGGTTTGTCGATCAGGCCCATGCCCATCAGCGCACTGTTGATCAGCCCGCCGGATTGCAGCAGCACGATCCACGCCGCCACCCGCACCAGGATCGAGGTCCAGAACGGCAGCAACACCAGAATCATCAGCAGGTTGCTCTTGCGCGCCGGCAGGTTGGCCAGCAAATACGCCAGCGGATAAGCCAGCAGCAGGCAGATGGCGGTGATCACCAGGCCCATCCAGAAGGTGCGGGCGAAGATGTCCAGGTAAATCGCCTGGTCCGGGGTGGCCGGGGCCACTTCGCCGAGGTCGTCGATGCGGTGATCGACGGCCGCCAGCAGGTAGAACGGTGTCAGGCTGCTGGTATTGCGCCGGATCGCCTGCCAGTACGCCGGGTCGCCCCAGCGTTCGTCGAGGTTTTCCAGCGCTTCTTTATAAGAGCCGGGCGCTTCGGTAAACGGCAGCGCCCGCGCGGTTTTGGTCAGCAGGCTGCGATAGCCGGCCAGTTCCATGTTCAAGCGTTTGGACAGATCACCCAGGGTCTGGTTTTTGCGCGCCTCGCCCAGGTCTTCACTGAGGGCCTGGTACACCGGCTCACCCGGCAGACCACGACCGTCCCAGGCCGTCACCGCCACCACGGTACGCGGCAAACCGCCCACCACTTCCGGGTTGCCGACGCTTTTAAACAGCAGCGCAACAATCGGCACCAGGAACACCAGCAGCAAAAACAGCACCAGCGGCGCAATCAAGGCCTGGGCCTTCCAGCGATTGAGCCGCTCGGCACGCGCCAGGCGCTGCTTGAGGGTGGGGCTGTTGACCTCGTTCGAGGGAACGGCGATGGCCATGGCTGACTCCGAATCTTGAAAATGAATGCAATCTTTCACACACAAGAAATCCCTTGTGGGAGGGGGCAAGCCCCCTCCCCCAGGGTTATGCAGTGTTACTTGGCAGCCCAGGAGTTGAAGCGCTGCTCCAACTGCTCGCCGTTATCCGCCCAGAAGCTCACGTCGATCTGCACCTGGTTGGCGATGTTTTCCGGCGTAGTCGGCATATCCTTGAGGATGTCCTTGGCCAGCAACGGTACGGCTTGGGTGTTGGCCGGACCGTAGGCGATGTTTTCCGAGTAGGTCTTCTGCTGCTGCGGCTGCACCGAGAAGGCGATGAATTTCTTCGCCGCTTCGGCACGTTCCTTGGACAGGCCTTTAGGGATGGCCCAAGCGTCGAAGTCGTAGATGCCGCCGTTCCACACCACTTTCAGGTTGCTTTCTTTTTGTACCGCGGCGATGCGGCCGTTGTAGGCCGAGCTCATCACTACGTCACCCGAGGCAAGGTATTGCGGCGGTTGTGCGCCGGCTTCCCACCATTGGATCGAGGGCTTGAGTTCGTCGAGTTTCTTGAACGCACGGTCCTGGCCATCTTTGCCGGCCAGCACTTTGTACACGTCCTTCGGTGCAACACCGTCGGCCATCAAGGCGAATTCCAGGGTGTACTTGGCGCCCTTGCGCAGGCCGCGCTTGCCCGGGAATTTCTTGGTGTCCCAGAAATCCGCCCAACTGGTTGGCGCAGAAGCCAGTTTGTCCGCGTTGTAGGCCAGAACGGTCGACCATACGAAGAAGCCCACGCCGCACGGCTGGATCGCGCCCTTCACGTAGTCGGCGGTGTTGCCAAACAGTTTCGGGTCCAGCGGCTCGAACATGTCTTCATCACAGCCACGGGACAGTTCCGGCGACTCCACTTCCACCAGGTCCCAGGACACGCTCTTGGTGTCGACCATGGCTTTGACCTTGGCCATCTCACCGTTGTACTCGCCGGCGACGATCTTGCCGTTGCCCGCGCTTTCCCAAGGTGCATAGAAAGCCTTGACCTGTGCAGCCTTGTTCGCACCGCCAAAGGACACGACGGTCAGGTCCGGGCCAGCCATGGCCTGTGTCGCGCCCATCAAGCTCAGGGCCAGGACGGAATACTTCAGGGATCTCAACATTGTTGTTCTCTCCACGTGCAGGGTTGGTGAAGCCATGGGGCGATCAATTCGCCTCTAGAAGTGGGTCGAGTGCGCGAACGTGCTCGACTTGCCAGCCAATCGGTACCACGTCGCCGACCGCCAACGCCGGGTCCAGCTCGGCGATCGGTTGTTTCACAAAAAAATCGGCCTTGCCGCAGACTTCCAGGCGCACACGCACGTGGTCGCCCAGGTAGATGAATTCCGCCACCCGCCCGGAGAAACGGTTGACGCAGCTTTCGCTGGAGCCATTGAGGCTGACACGCTCAGGGCGCACCGACAGGGTCACCGGGCCGCCGATCTGGCCGACGTTCACCGCCAGCGCCTCGACCTTCTCGCCGCGCGCCAACTCCACCACGCAGCGCTCGCCGGTGTGGCTGTGCAGGCGACCATTGAGGCGGTTATTTTCACCGATGAAGTTGGCGACGAAGGTGTTCTTCGGCTCTTCATACAAGGTACGTGGCGCGGCGATCTGCTGGATCTCGCCCTGGTGGAACACCGCCACGCGGTCGGACATGGTCAAGGCTTCGCCCTGGTCATGGGTCACGTACACCACGGTCACGCCGAGGCGCTGGTGCAGGTGCTTGATCTCCATCTGCATGTGTTCACGCAATTGCTTGTCAAGGGCGCCGAGGGGTTCGTCCATCAGCACCAGTTGCGGCTCGAACACCAACGCACGGGCCAAGGCCACGCGCTGTTGCTGGCCGCCGGACAGTTGCGCCGGGTAACGCTGGGCAAAGGCATCGAGCTGGACCATGCTCAGCACGCGTTTGACCCGCTCGCTGATATCGGTCTTGCTCAAGCCCCGCACCGACAGCGGGAACGCGAGGTTCTCCGCAACGGTCATGTGCGGGAACAGCGCGTAGTTCTGGAACACCATGCCGATGTCGCGCTTGTGCGGCGGCACGTTGTTGATCGAGCGCCCGGCCAGCTGGATTTCGCCGGCGGTCGGCGTTTCGAAGCCGGCCAGCATCATCAGGCTGGTGGTCTTGCCCGAACCGGAAGGCCCGAGCAGGGTGAGGAACTCGCCCTTGCGAATCTCCAGGTTGAGGTCTTTGACGATCAGGTTCTCGCCGTCGTAGCTCTTCTGCACGCCACGAAAGCTGACCAGCACATCATTTGAATCCACCTCGCTCATACCCGCACCTTTGTATTTTGGACTGCTGTGGCACAAGCGTAGTCCAGGCGCGAGCCCCCGGAAATCGGGGGCCAGGAGAGAATGGCATCAGCCGGATGGAAGGTTTGGGGTAGGGATCGCCCTACACGGATGGCGGGGATGGGACAGGGCAGCGGCAAGAGGCGAGCTGCAAGCGGCAAGAATGGGTTCGGCGGTGTTTTGGGGTTGTCGTTATTGGGTATGTGGTTAGAGGAGCTTGTGCTCCATGGCGTACTTCACCAGCTCCGCCAGGGAGGTGATATTGAGCTTTTGCATCAGCCGCGCCTTGTGGGTGCTGATGGTCTTGCTGCTCAACGCCAGTTGCTGGGCGATGTCATTGACGTTGGCGCCCTGGGCCAGGCGCTCGAACACCGAAAATTCACGCTCGGACAGCAGCGAATGCAAGGGCCTTGAATCCGTCAGGCCGACCTCGAAGACCATGCGGTCCGCCAGGTCCGGGTCGATGTAACGCCCGCCGGCCGCGACCTTGCGAATCGCCATCAGCAGCAGCGCCGGGTCGCTGTCCTTGGTGGCGTAGCCCGCAGCGCCCACCTTCAAGGCGCGAGCGGCCATTTGCGCCTCATCGTGCATCGACAGCACCAGGATCGCCGGCGGATTGCTCAGCGCCCGAATGCGCGCAATCGCTTCCAGGCCATTCACGCCTGGCATCGAGATGTCCAGCAACACCACCTCGCAAGGCACATGGCGCAAGGTCTCGAGCAACTGCTCGCCATTACTCGCCTCCCCCACCACCAGCAGGTCTTTAGCCAGGCCGATCAATTGCTTGATGCCTTCACGAACAATGGTGTGGTCTTCGGCTACCAGTACACGGATCACAAGGGCTTCCTCTTATCGTTATGCATCCAACGGCACGGTGACACTCAGGGTGGTGCCCTCGCCCAATTGACTGTCCAGGCTCAGTTGCCCGCCCATGATCAGCACCCGCTCGCGCATCCCCACCAGGCCAAACGACACCGGGCGCCCCTGGGCCTGGACGAAACCGACGCCATCGTCGCTGATGGTCAGCCGCAGGTCGGTGCCTTCCACCGCCAGGGTCAGTTCGACAGTATGCGCCTGGGCATGGCGCATCACATTGGTCAGCGCCTCTTGCAGGATACGGAACAGGCCGATGGCCTTGGCATCGCTCAAGGTCGGCAGGTTATCCGGTACCTGCACCAGGCAGGGAATCTGCGTGCGCGCTTCGAAACGCCGGGCTTGCCATTCAATCGCCGAGGCAATCCCGGCGTCGAGAATCGGCGGGCGCAGCGCCGTCGCCACGTCCCGCACCAACTGGAACAGTTGGGCGATCAGGCGCTTCATGCTGTTCAAGCGCTCGTGCAGGCCAGGATCCAGTTGCGCATAGGACAGCTCGCACATGGAGGTTTCCAGCTTGAGCACCGTGAGCATTTGCCCGAGTTCGTCGTGAACTTCCCGGGCGATGCGGGCTTTTTCTTCTTCGCGCACGGTTTCCAGGTGGGCGGACAACTCGCGCAGTTGCGCTTCACTTTGCATCAAGGCGGCCAGGGTGCGGCGCAGTTCGGTGACATCGTTCAGGTAGACAACCAGGTATTCAGCCTCGGCAAATCGCACAAAGCTCAAGGACACGTTGGCCGGCAGGATGCTGCCATCGGCGCGCAAACAATCGGTGGCGAAATTCTGCGGCCCCTCCTCGCTGGCCCGTGCGCGCTTCCACAAATTGAGCCAGCGGTCCATATCCAGGGTCGGGTCGAGGTCGACCAGCGGCCGTTCGATCAGTGCACCGGGCTCGTAACCCAGCATGCTCTCGGCCGCACGATTGGCGTAGCGCACGTGGCTGTCCCAGTTGACCCAGAGGATGCCGACGGTGCTCTGGTCGATGGAGAACTGCGTCAAGCGCAGCGCTTCGGCACCGGCGGCACGGGCCGCGCTTTCTTCGCGGGCGGCCAGCAGGCCATGCTCCAGCACACGTTGCTGGCGGCGCTGCCAGAACACCACGGCCAGGCTGGCGAGCAGCAACAGGCCGAGCAGCAGGCTGAGGTTCTGCCAGAGGCCTTTGGATTCGGATAAACGTGGGTATTTGGGTTGCAGCCAGCGACTGTGCAGTTGATCCAGGTCGCGGGCCGGGATCGCGCTCAGGGCACTTTCCATGATGCCGGCCAGTTCCGGCCAGTCCCGGCGCGTGGCAACCCGCAGCAATTGCGGCAGGCCGATGTCCCCGACCACCGCCAGCCCGCTGAACTCGGCCTCTGCGGACAAGCGGCTTAATTGCGCTTCATCCACCACGGCATAACGCGCCTGCTGGCTGACCAACAGTTGCAAGGCCTGGCGCTCCATGGGCACGCCTTGCAGGTTGAGGCCGGGATAGGTACTGCGCAGGTAATCGGCCACGGCGCTGGGCATGCGCACGGCCACACGGGATTGATCGTCGAGCTTCTCCAACTCCACGGCACCACCGCCCTCGCGGATGCCGACAATGTGTTGAGGCACACGCATATACGGGTCGGTGAACTGCCACAGGCGCAAACCGGCCGGGGTTTGCTGCAGGCCAGGGGCAATGTCCACCTCGTCGTCGCGTACGGCCGCCTCCAACTGCTCCTGATCAGGGAAGTTGCGCCAGGTCAGCTCGATATTCAGCGCCTTGGCCAGCCACTGCATCAACTCGACATTCGCCCCGGACAAGCGCTGCAGGCGTCGGTCGTATTGCGCGTAAGGCGCCTGCAAGACCACGCCCACCCGCAGCTCCGGGTGCCGGGCCAGCCATTCGCGCTGCGGCGCATTCAGCTGCGCCTGCGGTGTGGCGGGCGCGGGGGAAGCGTTTGCCATCAAGGCAAGGCACAAACAGCCGATAACCAGCAGACAGCGAAAACCCATGATCCACGTCTCACATCACTGACAAATACTGACCAACCCATTAGGCTGCTGGAATCACTTCTGGCCGGAAATCAACGATGTCCTATCGAAACCGTTCGGCACTGCCAGCATTGTGCCTGTCACTGCTGTTTACCAGTGCCTTTTCTGTGCAGGCTGAAGACGCACCGGCACCGGCGGCCGAAAAACCCGTCGAACGCCAACCCCTGCCCGAGCGTAGCCAGGAAGAGGCCAGCGCTCTGGAACGCAAAATCCCGCAGCAAGAGCAGCAACAGTTGCAGGCCGGCAGTGATTCATTCCTTGCCCTGTGGAAACCGGCCAACAGCGCCGAACCCGAAGGCGTGGTGATTATCGTACCGGGCGCCGGCGAAAATGCTGACTGGCCGCAAGCAATCGGCCCGTTGCGACGTAAATTGCCGGATGCCAATTGGGGCAGCCTCAGCCTGTCGTTACCGGACGTGAGCATGGACACCCTGCCACCGCGTGTCATGGAAGCACCCAACGCCACCGTCGACACCAGCAGTAAAGACGCGAGCACCGCCGACAAGCCGATCGAGCAAGCCGCCAGCGCCGAGGCGGAAGGCACCGACCCGGCGGTGGTCCCGGGTGCCGACGAACAGGACAAGACCGACGCCTCGCGCATCTTCGCGCGCATCGATGCCGCCGTGGCTTTTGCCCAGACCCAGAGCGCACGCACGGTGGTGCTGGTGGGCCATGGCACTGGCGCCTGGTGGGCGGCGCGTTACCTGACTGAAAAACAACCCTCCCAGGTGCAGAAGCTCGTGATGGTTGCCGCCCAGACGCCTGCCGGGCGTCATCCGGATGTGCAGCAACTGGCGCCGGCGCTGAAGCTGCCGACGGCCGACGTCTTCTATCAAGACAACGCTCAAGCACGCAACAACGCCCTGGCGCGCGCCCAGGCCGCGAAGCGCTTGAAGAATGACGGCTATAAGCAGGTGTCATTGAAGACCCTGCCCGGCAACAGCGCCGCCGAGCAGGAACAGTTGTATCGCCGGGTTCGCGGCTGGTTGAGCCCGCAGGCCAGCGCCGATTGAGGATCAGCACAGAACCAATGTGGGAGGGGGCTTGCTCCCGATAGGGGTGTGTCAGTCAACAGATAGGTAGCTGACCCACCCTAATCGGGGGCAAGCCCCCTCCCACATTGGAATGTGTTTATCCGTGAAAATAGTGACCTCTAACGAAAATCCCGGCGCTCGCGAATCAACGAATAGGCATTGTGCAATTCACGGGTGCGCTCGGTCGCCTCACGCACTTGCGCGGGGCTGGCGCCACTGCCGGCCACCTTGTCCGGGTGGTGACGGCTCAGCAGGCGGCGATAGGCATGCTTGATGACCGACGGCTCGGTGGTAGCGGTCACGCCGAGCAAGCGCAGCGCTTCCTGGTAGGTCGTGCCACGATTGACCAGCGGCTTGCGCTCAGGTGTGTAGTCGGCTGCCAACGCCTGGAGCTGTTGCGGCGTCCAGCCCAACCATTTCCCCCACAGGTCGATCAAATCACGCTCGGCGGCGTCCGCCTTGCCGTCCGCCCAGACCATCCGCCAGCACGCCCGCAACACCCCTTCCGCCGCATGGGGCTGGGCCTTGAGCACACGCAGGTAGCGGCGTACACGGTCGGAACCGGATTTGCCGCGGTTGAACGCCGCAATCGCGCGGCGCTGGGCCGACTCGGTCATGTCCAGTGAGCGCATTTCCTGCCGCGCCTGCTGGATATGCCCGTCCACCACACGCCCGTTGCTTTTGGCCAGGCGCCCGAGCAACACAAACAATAACTCGTCATTGCGTAACGCCGGACGCCCGCCCAAGCGCTCGCGCAACTGTGCCCAACTGTGCAGTTGCAGGCGGCGATCCAGCGCCTGCCCCAACAGCGCACCCAACAAGGCCCCCGGAATACTGGCAATGGCAAAGCCAGCCCCGGCGCCGATCAGCGTCCCTGGCCACAACATGCTACTGCCCCGCTATCAGCAGGGTTTCGACGTGCGCCAGGCGCTCCAGCGTGCCGACATCAATCCAGCGTCCCGCCATGTGTTCCCCCGTTACCAAACCTTTCGCCATGGCCGCACGCAGCAGCGGCGCCAGCTTGAAGGCACCGGCGCTGCAACCCTCGAACAGCCGGGGGTCGAGCACTGAAATGCCACTGAAGGTCAGGTTATCGGCACCGGGCGCCGCATCATGAAGCAAGCCCTGATCAAGGTAGAAATCACCGCCCGAGGGGTGATGTGCCGGGTTGTCGACCATCACCAGATGAGCCAGGCCCTTGAGCGGCTGCTTGAGGCGGGTGAAGTCGTAGTCGGTCCAGATATCGCCATTGACCACCAGGAACGGCTCATCCCCCAGCAACGGCAGCGCCTGGAAAATCCCGCCGCCGGTTTCCAGCGGTTCGCCCTCCGGGGAGTAGCGGATACGCAAGCCGAACTGCGCGCCATCTCCCAGGTAGCGCTCGATCTGCTGGCCGAGCCAGGCATGGTTGATCACCACATCGGTAAAGCCGGCCTTGGCCAGCGCCTCCAGGTGGTACTCGATCAGGCGCTTGCCGCCGGCCTGCACCAGCGGCTTGGGGGTGTGCAAGGTAAGCGGACGCATCCGCTCGCCTTTACCGGCGGCCAGGATCATGGCCTTCATAGGCTGGCCTCTGCGGGCTGGCGCAGGCTGGTCAGTAACTCAGCCAGTTCGCCCAACTCCGGACGATCGGCCAGCACCGCCTCTATATAAGCAAAGAAGCGCGGTACATCGGCCAGATAGCGTGGCTTGCCGTCGCGATGGCAGATGCGCGCAAAGATACCGATGACCTTGAGGTGGCGCTGCACGCCCATCAGGTCGCTGGCGCGCAGGAAGTCTTCGAAATCCGGCTGTACCGGAATGCCGGCCTGGCCCGCACGTTCCCAGTAGTCGCGCTGCCATTCCCGCACACGGGCCTGGGGCCAGCTGAGAAAGGCGTCCTTGAACAGGCAGGTAATGTCGTAGGTGACCGGACCATACACCGCGTCCTGGAAATCCAGCACGCCAGGGTTAGGCTCGCTGATCATCAGGTTGCGTGGCATATAGTCGCGGTGCACCAGCACTTTGGGTTGCGCCAGGGCACTGTCGATCAGGTGATCGCTGACACGCTGCCAAAGTGCCTGCTGCCGAGTATCCAACTCGATACCCAAGTGCCGGCGCACGTACCATTCGGGAAACAATTCGAGTTCACGGCGCAGCAAGGCGACGTCATAGCTGGGCAGTGGTGCGTCCATCGGCAACTGCTGAAAAGCCAGCAAGGCGTCGATGGCATCGGCAAACAATTGATCGGCGTTTTCGTCGGTTATCACGTCCAGGTAGGTTTTTCTGCCCAGGTCATTGAGCAAAAGAAAGCCTCGCGGCAAGTCTTGTGCATAAATTTTCGGAACATTTATTCCCGAAGTGGAGAGCAAATACGCGATATCGACGAAAGGTTTGCAGTTTTCCTGGGGAGGCGGCGCGTCCATTACCACGAATGTTCGACCGCCGCCGTCCCAACGGAAATAGCGCCTGAAACTCGCGTCGCTGCTGGCCGCAGTCAATGTGGCCGGGGGTACGGCACCCCAGCCTTGAGCGTTGAAAAGGATCGGCAACTGCTCATCCAGCCAGACTTCCAGCTGTTGTAAACGTAGATCTTGCTCGGGCATTACAAGGGTCTCCGACGGCGCTAGCCGTCAAGCGGGGCATGCTTTATTATCACGCATCTTTTTCAGACCATCGAGAGGCGTGCGGCCCAAACCGCGGGCAGATGGCACGCAGGAAGCCCGGACTAATAAGATGGCATTGAAATCCCCCGCGTTTCGTAGAAAATTTCCGTTGCTGGTAACCGGCAGTCTGCTGGTCATGCAACCCTTCGCCACCTCATTCGTGGTCGCCGCGGAACAGTATGACTGCTCAGTCTCTGCTTCGGGTGCCTGGGACTGCGCGCCGAAAACCGCCGCCGCCCCCTTGCCACCGCGCCCGGTGCATGACGGCGCAGCCGTCAGCTCGGCCAACAGCACGGCGCAGGCCGACGCTGGCGGCAGTGCCGAGGCCGAGCCGAAGACCGCACTGGTCACCGAGTCCAAGGGCCGTGGCCTGCGTTCGCGCAGCGCCGACTACAGCCACTTGGACTGGGTGCCTCGTGAAAAGTTGACCGCAGCCCAGCTGGCGGAAACCGGTCCTTACTGCGGCGGTGCGTACATCGAGCCAACGCGTCCTGGCATGAACGACAAGACGAACAAGAGCGATGCGCCCACCTTCATCGGTGCCAAGGCCTCTCGTTACGAGCAGGAACAACAAGTCGCAACCCTGGCCGGTGACGTCGTCATGCGCCAGGGCAGCATGCAGCTGGAGTCGGAAGAAGCCAGCCTGTACCAGGCCGAGAACCGTGGTGAGCTGAACGGTAACGTGCGACTGCGCGACAACGGTGCATTGATCGTCGGCGACCATGCCGAGGTTCAACTGGACACCGGCGCGGCGCAGATCGACAACGCCGAATACGTGCTGCACAAGTCGCGTATCCGCGGTAACGCGCTGTACGCCAAGCGCGCCGAAAACGCGATCATCCGCCTCAAGGACGGTACCTACACCACCTGCGAGCCGGACAGCAATGCCTGGCAGCTCAGGGGCAACAACATCACGTTGAACCCGGCCACCGGTTTCGGTACGGCCACCAACGCGACGCTGCGGATCAAGAACATTCCGATCCTGTACACCCCTTACATCTACTTCCCGATCGACGACCGTCGTCAGTCCGGCTTCCTGCCGCCAAGCTTCAGCACCGGCAGCGAAACCGGCTTTACCTTGGTCACGCCGTACTATTTCAACCTGGCGCCGAACTACGACGCCACGTTGTACCCGCAATACATGACCAAGCGCGGCATGATGATGGAAGGCGAGTTCCGCTACCTCACCAAGTCCAGCGAAGGCCAGTTCGGCGGCGCGTACCTGAACGACGACAACGACGAACGCAAGAAGCAGACCGACTACGAAAAAACCCGCTACATGCTCAATTGGCAGCACAAGGGCGGGCTGGATTCGCGCGTACTGACCCAGGTCGACTACACCAAGATCAGCGACCCCTACTACTTCCAGGACCTCAAGTCCTATCAGGAAGGTGTCGAGAGTCAGGACTTCGTCAACCAGCAGGGCTCCGTGGCCTACCGCGGCGACTCGTTCCAGGCGCGCTTGAATGTCCAGGCTTATCAGTTGGCGACGATTTCCCAGGTCACACCGTATGACCGCCTGCCGCAGATCACCTTCAACGGCCAGCTGCCGTACCATCCGGGTGGGCTGAACTTCAGCTACGAGACCGAAGCAGTTCGGTTTGAGCGCAATCTGCAAAACGGCGACTTCATCAATGAAAACGGTGGCTCCGAGCGTCGCTTGGACACTTACGTCACTGGCCTGACCCGTGCAAACGGCACTCGCCTGAATGTTGCACCGGCCGTCGACTACCCGATGAACTGGACCTACGGTTTCATCACGCCGAAGCTCAAGTACGTGTACACCAAGTACGATCTTGATCTGGATAGCACTGGCAAAAATGACATTATCGCCGCCCAAGCTGCTGCGGCGAAGAACGGCACCCAGTACGCCGGCGGCACCTTCAAGAGCTCCCAGGACCGTGCGGTTCCGGTGGCCAGCGTCGACAGCGGCCTGTACTTCGATCGCAACACCAACTGGTTCGGCAAGGATTATCGCCAGACCCTCGAGCCGCGTGCGTTCTACCTGTACGTGCCGAACAAGGACCAGGCCGATATCCCGGTCTTCGACACCAGCGAGTACTCGTTCAGCTACGCGTCCCTGTTCCGCGACAACCGCTTCAGCGGCTCCGACCGTATCGGCGACGAGAACAAGCTGTCCCTGGGCTTGACCAGCCGGTGGATCGAAGAAAACGGTTTCGAGCGTCAACGCGTATCCGTGGGACAGGCTGTGTACTTCAAGGATCGTGAAGTACAACTGCCTGGCATCCTGGCGGCCGACCGTGCCGATGCACAGTCCGACGTATCGCCCGTTGCCCTGGACTACGAGTTCCGCTTCAACCGCGACTGGCGCGCCACGGCCGACTACAACTGGGACACCGAGGAGCACAGCCCTCGTTCCGGTAGCGCGATGCTTCACTACCAGCCGGAAGACAACCCGAACAAGATCATCAACGTCGGTTATCGCTATCGTAACGACCAGGTCGTCTACAACCAGTTGACCGGCAAATGGCAGTTCGGTGGCGACTACGGTCAACCAGGCGATCCGAACTACGTGAAGGATTACTACAAAATCCAACAACACGATTTCTCGATGATGTGGCCGATCATTCCCCAGTGGAACCTGATCACCCGCTGGCAGTATGACTACGCTCGCAACCGTACCCTGGAAGCCTTCGGTGGTTTCGAGTACGACAACTGCTGCTGGAAACTGCGCGTCATCAACCGTTACTGGGTTTCCAACGACGAATACAGCCAGATCGCCCCGCTTAACGAAAAGGGTGACCACGGGCTCTTCCTGCAGATCGTCCTCAAAGGACTCGGCGGCCTGACCGGCGCCAAGGTAGAGAGCTTCCTCGACAAAGGCATTGAAGGTTATCGTGAACGTGAAGACCAAGCTTTCTGATTGTCTGCGCCCGCTAGTGCTGGGCGCGCTGTTCCTGGGCACCGTATCGGCTCACGCTGCGGTTCAGCAACTGGATAAAGTCGTGGCCATCGTCGATAACGACGTGATCATGCAGAGCCAACTGGACCAGCGCGTCAAGGAAGTGCAGCAAACCATCGCCAAGCGTGGCGGTGGCGTGCCACCTACCAGCGTGCTGGACCAGCAGGTACTGGAACGCCTGATCGTCGAAAACCTGCAACTGCAGATCGGCGAGCGTTCCGGCATCCGCATTTCGGACGAAGAACTGAACCAGGCGGTCGGTACCATCGCTCAGCGCAACAACATGAGCATTGATCAATTCCGCGCGGCCCTGGCCCACGACGGTCTGTCGTATGAAGACGCCCGTGACCAGATCCGCCGCGAAATGATCATCAGCCGTGTGCGCCAGCGTCGCGTTGCCGAGCGGGTCCAGGTATCCGAGCAGGAAGTGAAGAACTTCCTGGCCTCGGACCTGGGCAAGATGCAGCTTTCCGAAGAACTGCACCTGGCCAATATCCTGATTCCGACGCCGGACAGTGCCAACTCCGAGCAACTGAATGCGGCAGCGGCGAAAACCCAGGCTATCTATGATCGCCTGAAAGCCGGCGCTGACTTTGCCCAGATGGCCATTGCCCAGTCCGGCAGCGACAACGCCCTTGAAGGTGGTGATATGGGGTGGCGTAAAGCGGCTCAACTGCCACCTCCGTTCGACCGTGAACTGAGCGCCATGGAAGTGGGTGGCATCACCCAGCCAGCCCGCACCCCAGGCGGCTTCATTATCCTGAAGTTGCTGGAACGTCGCGGTGGCGAGACCTCGCTGAAAGACGAAGTGCATGTTCGTCATATCCTGGTCAAACCAAGCGAAATCCGCACCGAGGCCCAAACCAAGGAACTGGCCCAGAAGATCTATGACCGCATCGAAAGCGGTGAAGACTTCGCCACCCTGGCCAAGAGCTTCTCGGAAGACCCGGGTTCCGCCCTCAACGGCGGCGACCTGAACTGGATCGACCCGAAAGCCCTGGTGCCCGAGTTCCAGCAGGTAATGGCCGATACTCCGCAAGGCGTACTGTCCAAGCCGTTCAAGACTCAATATGGCTGGCATGTACTGGAAGTCCTTGGCCGTCGCGCCACCGACAACACCAGCCAGGCCCGCGAGCAGCAGGCGCTGAACGTACTGCGTAACCGCAAATACGACGAAGAGCTGCAAACCTGGCTGCGTCAGATCCGTGACGAAGCCTACGTGGAAAACAAGCTGCCAGGCGCCGAGCAAACAGGCACCGACCAGGCAGCTCCGTGAAACCCCAGCGTTTCGCCGTGACACCCGGCGAGCCGGCCGGCATTGGTCCAGACCTGTGCCTGCTGCTCGCCTCGCAACCCCAGCCGCACCCCCTGATTGCCATTACCAGCCGCGACCTGCTCCTTGAGCGGGCCGCGCAGTTGGGTGTGGTCGTCAGTCTGCTGGACGTGGCACCGGGCAACTGGCCCGACCTGCCGGCGCCCGCCGGCAGCTTGTATGTGTGGAACACCCCGCTGCAAGCCAGGGTCGTTGCCGGGCAACTCGACAAGGCCAACGCGGCGTTCGTCCTGGAAACCCTGACCCGCGCGGGGCAAGGCTGCATCGACGGCGACTTCGCCGGCATGATCACTGCACCGGTCCACAAGGGCGTGATCAACGAATCGGGGATTGCATTTTCCGGCCACACCGAGTTCCTGGCCGAGCTGACCAACACCGCTCAAGTCGTCATGATGCTGGCCACACGCGGCCTGCGGGTCGCCCTGGTGACCACGCACCTGCCATTGCGCGACATTGCCGACGCCATCACCGCCGAGCGTGTGGAGCGCGTTACACGCATCCTGCATGCCGACCTGCAACAAAAATTCGGCATCGCCCAACCGCGCATCCTGGTCTGTGGGCTCAACCCCCACGCCGGCGAAGGCGGCCACTTGGGCCATGAAGAAATAGACATCATTGAACCAACCCTGGAGCGTCTGCGCCAAGAAGGCATGGACCTGCGCGGCCCACTGCCAGCAGACACTCTGTTTACCCCAAAATATCTGGAGCACTGCGACGCAGTGCTGGCGATGTACCATGACCAGGGGCTGCCGGTGCTGAAATACAAAGGCTTCGGCGCCGCAGTCAACGTGACACTGGGCCTGCCGATCATCCGCACCTCCGTCGACCATGGCACCGCCCTGGACCTGGCGGGCAGCGGCAAGATCGATACCGGCAGCCTGCACGTGGCCCTGGAAACCGCCTATCAGATGGCCGAGACCCGTATATGACCGAGCATTACCAACACCGGGCGCGCAAGCGCTTCGGGCAAAACTTCCTGCACGACGCTGGCGTGATCGACCGTATCCTGCGCTCCATCCATGCCAAGCCAGAAGACCGCCTGCTGGAAATCGGCCCGGGCCAGGGCGCGTTGACCCAAGGCTTGCTCGCCAGTGGCGGCCAACTAGACGTGGTGGAACTGGACAAGGACCTGATCCCGATCCTCAACCAGCAGTTCGCCGGCAAGCCCAACTTCAACCTGCATCAGGGCGATGCACTGAAGTTCGACTTCAATACCCTCAACGCCGCGCCTAACAGCCTGCGTGTGGTGGGTAACCTGCCGTACAACATCTCCACTCCGCTGATTTTCCACCTGCTGAATAACGCCGGGATCATCCGCGACATGCACTTCATGCTGCAAAAAGAAGTGGTGGAACGCCTGGCTGCCGGCCCTGGTGGTGGTGATTGGGGCCGATTGTCGATCATGGTTCAGTACCACTGCCGCGTCGAACACCTGTTCAATGTCGGCCCAGGTGCGTTCAACCCACCACCGAAGGTCGACTCGGCCATCGTGCGACTGGTGCCTCACGCCGTGCTGCCACATCCGGCCAAGGATCACAAATTGCTGGAACGCGTGGTGCGTGAGGCGTTCAACCAGCGCCGCAAGACCCTGCGCAACACACTCAAGGCCCTGCTGAGCAACGCCGAGATCGAAGCAGCCGGCGTCGACGGCAGCCTGCGCCCCGAGCAACTGGACCTGGCCGCGTTCGTGCGCCTGGCCGACCAGCTTGCCATCCAGCCTGCGCCAGTCGCCGACTGAAACACCCAGGCATGGCCAGACACATGTCTGGCCTAGTGCCCACCTCTTGGCCTAGACTGATCCGCATCTGCTGTCCTCCGCTTTTGCTTTTAAGGCCTCTTGCATGTCCGATCCTCGCTACCAGATCGACGTCAGCGTCGTCACCCGCTTCCTCGCGGACCAATCGCAACCTGAACAGAACCGCTTCGCCTTTGCCTACACCATCACGGTGAAAAACAACGGCCAGGTGCCGGCCAAGCTGCTGTCACGCCACTGGGTGATCACCGACGGTGACGGTCAGGTCGAGGAAGTTCGCGGCGCAGGCGTTGTCGGCCAACAACCGTTGATCGACATTGGCGCCAGCCACACTTACAGCAGCGGCACGGTAATGACCTCCAAGGTCGGCACCATGCAAGGCTCGTATCAGATGAAAGCCACTGATGGCAAACTGTTCGACGCCATCATCAAGCCTTTCCGCCTCGCCGTACCAGGCGCCCTGCACTGATGGCAACGTACGCGGTCGGCGACCTGCAAGGCTGTCTGGAGCCCCTCAAGTGCCTGCTTGAACGGGTGGCCTTCGACCCGGCAAACGATCGCCTGTGGCTGGTCGGCGACCTGGTCAATCGCGGCCCCGAGTCCCTGGAAACGCTACGTTACCTGTATAGCCTGCGGGATTCCCTGGTATGCGTACTGGGCAACCATGACCTGCACCTGCTGGCCGCCGGCAATAACATCGAGCGCCTGAAAAAGGGCGATACCCTGCGCGAAATCCTCGAAGCGCCAGATCGCGCGCCACTGCTTGACTGGCTGCGCCGGCAAAAGATTATGCATTACGACGAAAGCCGCAATATGGCCTTGGTCCATGCCGGTATCCCACCGCAGTGGACGCTTAAAAAAGCCCTCAAGTGCGCCGCCGAAGTCGAAAACGCCCTGGCCGATGACAGCCTGTACACCGCCTACCTCGACGGCATGTATGGCAACGAGCCAGTGAAGTGGGACAACGACCTTACCGGCGTCGCCCGCCTGCGGGTGATTACCAACTATTTCACACGCATGCGCTTCTGCACCGCCGAGGGCAAGCTGGACCTCAAGAGCAAGGAAGGCGCCGACACGGCACTGCCCGGCTACAAACCATGGTTTGCCCACAAGGAACGCAAGACCCGCGACACCAGGATCATCTTTGGTCACTGGGCAGCCCTTGAAGGCAAGTGCGAGGAACCTGGCGTGTTTGCCCTCGACACCGGCTGCGTATGGGGCGGCGCCATGACCCTGATGAACATCGACACCGGCGAGCGTCACGGCTGCCAGTGCCCACCCACTCTTCCCGTTACCCTGCCGGCTGCAGCCAGGCCATAGGAGCCCGCCATGAGCGAATTCAAACGTATCCCTCCCGAACAAGCCCAGGCCCTGCGCGAGCAAGGTGCAGTGGTCGTCGATATCCGCGACCAGCCGACTTACGCCGCCGCCCATATCGCTGGCGCCCTGCATCTGGACAACGTCAACATCGCCGACTTCATTCGTGCCGCCGACCTTGATGCACCGCTGATCGTGGCCTGCTACCACGGCAATTCCAGCCAGAGCGCAGCCGCCTACCTGGTCAGCCAGGGCTTCTCCGACGTCTACAGCCTGGACGGCGGCTTTGAGCTGTGGCGTACGACGTATCCTGCAGAAATTGCCTCCGGCGATTCGCAATAATTTTTTTCACACCCCGCTACCCCGCGTGACGCTTGGGCTCGCGCCGTTTCTGACGAACGGCGTAGCCAAACTAATTGCGCATCGCGCCTTGCCCTCTCAGATTCCGAACTATCCTTAAGCGCAGGCCATCCGAATCAGGGGAGAGCCGGTACACCGGCGTACGGGTCATCGGTAGCGTTTCAGGGTGTTCTGGGGGGAAAACAGCCATTGGCGTTCGTCAATGACTGCCAGCATCGACTGATAGATCCGGCGTCGGCTCCACGTATCGAGCGAGGTGACGACGTCATGAGTATTTTCAGCCACTTCCAACAACGCTTCGCGTCCACACAGCAGGAAGAACTCACGCTGCAAGAGTATCTCGAGCTGTGCAAGCAGGACCGCAGCACCTACGCATCTGCCGCCGAACGCCTGTTGTTGGCGATCGGCGAGCCGGAGCTGGTGGAAACCGCTAATAATTCGCGCCTGTCGCGAATATTTTCCAACAAGGTGATCCGCCGCTATCCGGCCTTTGAAGACTTCCATGGGATGGAAGAATGCATCGACCAGATCGTCTCCTACTTCCGCCACGCCGCCCAAGGCCTGGAAGAGAAGAAACAGATCCTCTACCTGCTCGGCCCCGTTGGCGGTGGTAAATCGTCCCTGGCCGAAAAACTCAAGCAACTGATCGAGAAAGTGCCCTTCTACGCCATCAAGGGCTCACCGGTCTTCGAGTCGCCCCTAGGCCTGTTCAACGCCACGGAAGATGGCGCGATCCTCGAAGAAGACTTCGGCATCCCACGACGCTACCTCAACACCATCATGTCGCCCTGGGCCACCAAGCGCCTGGCCGAGTTTGGCGGCGATATCAGCCAGTTCCGCGTGGTGAAACTCTACCCGTCGATCCTCAACCAGATCGGCGTGGCCAAGACCGAACCTGGCGATGAGAACAACCAGGACATCTCGGCACTGGTGGGCAAGGTCGATATCCGCAAGCTGGAGGAATTTCCGCAGAACGACGCCGATGCGTACAGCTACTCGGGCGCACTGTGCCGGGCCAACCAGGGCCTGATGGAATTCGTGGAAATGTTCAAGGCGCCGATCAAGGTGCTGCACCCACTGCTCACCGCCACCCAGGAAGGCAACTACAACAGTACCGAAGGCCTGGGCGCGATTCCGTTCACCGGGATCCTGCTGGCCCACTCCAACGAATCGGAATGGCACACCTTTCGCAACAACAAGAACAATGAAGCCTTCATCGACCGGATCTACATCGTCAAGGTGCCGTACTGCCTGCGGGTCAGCGATGAAATCAAGATCTACGACAAGCTGCTGTTCAACAGCTCGCTGGCCAAGGCCCATTGCGCACCGGACACCCTGAAGATGCTCGCCCAGTTCACCGTGCTGTCGCGTCTCAAGGAGCCGGAAAACTCGAATATCTATTCGAAGATGCGCGTCTACGACGGCGAGAACCTCAAGGACACCGATCCCAAGGCCAAGTCGATCCAGGAATATCGCGACACAGCGGGCGTGGATGAAGGCATGAACGGCCTGTCGACGCGCTTTGCGTTCAAGATCCTGTCCAAGGTCTTCAACTTCGACCCCCATGAGATCGCCGCCAACCCGGTGCACCTGCTGTATGTGCTGGAGCAGCAGATCGAACAGGAACAATTCCAGGCCGAAACCCGCGAACGCTACCTGCGCTTCCTCAAGGAATACCTCGCGCCGCGCTACATCGAGTTTATCGGCAAGGAAATCCAGACCGCGTACCTGGAGTCCTACAGCGAGTACGGCCAGAACATCTTCGACCGCTACGTGCTCTATGCGGACTTCTGGATCCAGGACCAGGAATACCGCGACCCGGAAACCGGCGAAATCCTCAACCGCGTAGCCCTCAACGAAGAATTGGAGAAGATCGAAAAACCCGCCGGCATCAGCAATCCGAAGGATTTCCGCAACGAAATCGTCAACTTCGTACTGCGTGCCCGCGCCAACAACAACGGCAAGAACCCTACCTGGCTCAGCTACGAAAAGCTGCGGGTGGTCATCGAGAAGAAAATGTTCTCCAACACCGAGGATCTGCTGCCGGTCATCAGCTTCAATGCCAAGGCCAGCAAGGAGGACCAGCAAAAACACAACGACTTCGTCACACGAATGGTCGAGCGCGGCTACACCGACAAACAGGTACGACTGCTCTCCGAGTGGTACCTGCGGGTACGCAAATCGCAGTAAGGCAGCGATGGGCGTCCACTGCCAGGTCACGGGCCTGGCAGTTGACCGCTTGTCTCTAAGCTTCCAGCTCGCCGCTTGAAGCTTGTAACGTGAAGCTGCCCGGAGGGCTCCTCATGAGCTATGTGATCGACCGACGCCTTAATGGCAAGAACAAGAGCACGGTAAACCGCCAGCGTTTCCTGCGGCGTTACCGTGACCACATCAAAAAGGCCGTTGAAGAGGCCGTCAGCCGCCGTTCCATTACAGACATGGAGCATGGCGAACAAATCAGCATTCCCGGACGCGACATCGACGAACCGGTGCTGCACCACGGCCGGGGCGGCAAGCAGACTGTCGTGCACCCCGGCAATAAAGAGTTCACCACCGGCGAGCATATCCAGCGCCCGCAGGGCGGTGGCGGCGGTAAAGGCCCGGGCAAGGCCGGCAACTCCGGGGAAGGCATGGACGAGTTCGTGTTCCAGATCACCCAGGAAGAATTCCTCGAGTTCATGTTCGAGGACCTGGAACTGCCCAATCTGGTGAAGCGTAACCTGACCGGCACCGATACCTTCAAGACCGTACGCGCCGGGATCAGCAACGAAGGCAACCCCTCTCGAATCAACATCATCCGCACGTTGCGCTCAGCCCATGCGAGGCGTATCGCCCTCTCGGGCAGCAGTCGTGCCAAATTGAGGATCGCAAAGGAAGAGTTGGCGCGTTTAAAGCGCGAGGAACCGGACAACTTCGGCGATATCCAGGAAATCGAGGCGGAAATAGAGAAACTCAGCGCACGCATCCACCGCGTGCCGTTCCTCGATACCTTTGACCTCAAGTACAACCTGCTGGTCAAGCAGCCCAACCCCAGCTCGAAAGCCGTGATGTTCTGCCTGATGGACGTGTCAGGCTCAATGACCCAGGCGACCAAGGACATCGCCAAGCGTTTCTTTATCCTGCTGTACCTGTTTCTGAAGCGGAACTACGACAAGATCGACGTGGTGTTCATCCGCCATCACACCAGCGCACGGGAAGTGGATGAGGAGGAGTTCTTCTACTCGAGGGAAACCGGCGGCACCATCGTGTCCAGCGCCTTGAAGCTGATGCAGGAGATCATGGCCGAGCGCTACCCGGCCAACGAGTGGAATATCTACGCGGCCCAGGCCTCCGACGGCGACAACTGGAACGACGATTCGCCGATCTGCCGCGACATCCTGATCAACCACATCATGCCGTTTGTGCAGTACTACACTTACGTCGAAATCACCCCCCGTGAGCACCAGGCCCTGTGGTTCGAATACGAGCGCATCGGCGAAGCCTTTGCCGACACGTTCGCCCAGCAGCAACTGGTCTCGGCCGGCGATATCTATCCGGTCTTCCGTGAACTCTTCCAGCGCAGGTTAGTGACATGACCGCCAAAAAAGAGACTAAGCGCCAACCCATTTCCACCGGTTCCGAGTGGACCTTTGAACTGATCCAGGCCTATGACCGGGAAATCAGCCGCATCGCGGCGGGTTATGCCCTGGACACCTACCCCAACCAGATCGAAGTGATCACGGCCGAGCAGATGATGGACGCCTATGCTTCCGTCGGCATGCCCCTGGGTTACCACCACTGGTCTTACGGCAAGCATTTCCTCAGTACCGAAAAGTCGTACACCCGGGGCCAGATGGGTCTGGCCTACGAGATCGTGATCAACTCCGACCCGTGCATCGCCTACCTGATGGAAGAAAACACCATCTGCATGCAGGCGCTGGTGGTGGCCCATGCCTGCTATGGGCACAACAGCTTCTTCAAGGGCAACTACCTGTTCCGCACCTGGACCGACGCCAGCTCGATCATCGATTACCTGGTGTTCGCCAAGCAGTACATCATGCAGTGCGAGGAGCGCCACGGTATCGACGCCGTGGAAGACTTGCTCGACTCCTGCCACGCCCTGATGAACTATGGCGTCGACCGCTACAAGCGCCCGTACCCTATTTCTGCCGAGGAAGAGCGCCTGCGCCAGAAGGAGCGCGAAGAGCACCTGCAGAAGCAGATCAACGACCTGTGGCGCACCATTCCCAAACGCGCCGGCAAGAACAGCGACAAGGACAATGCGCGCTTCCCCGCCGAACCCCAGGAAAACATCCTGTATTTCCTGGAAAAGCACGCACCGCTGCTGGAGCCGTGGCAACGGGAAATCGTGCGTATCGTACGCAAGATCGCCCAGTACTTTTACCCACAGCGCCAGACCCAGGTGATGAACGAAGGTTGGGCGACGTTCTGGCACTACACGCTGATGAACGACCTGTACGACGAAGGCCTGGTCACCGACGGCTTCATGATGGAGTTCCTGACGTCCCACACCAGCGTGGTGTTCCAACCCGGCTTCGACAGCCCGTATTACAGCGGGATCAACCCTTACGCGCTGGGTTTTGCCATGTACCGCGATATTCGGCGCATGTGCGAACACCCCACCGATGAAGACCGCCGCTGGTTCCCGGAAATCGCCGGCAGTGACTGGCTGTCGACGATCAAGTTCGCCATGAGCAGCTTCAAGGATGAGAGCTTTATCCTGCAGTACCTCTCACCCCAGGTGATCCGCGACCTCAAACTGTTCAGCATCCTGGATGATGACCTCAAGGATGACCTGGTGGTGCCGGCCATCCACGATGAACCCGGCTACCGCACCATCCGTGAAACCCTGGCAGCGCAATACAACCTGGGCAACCGTGAGCCCAACGTGCAGATCTACAGCATCGATGTGCGCGGCGACCGCTCGCTGACCCTGCGCCACCAGCAGCACGACCGCAAACCCCTGGGCGAATCCACCGAAGAAGTGCTCAAGCACCTGCATCGCCTCTGGGGCTTCGACATCCACCTGGAAACCCTGCAAGGCGACCAAGTGATGAAGACCCACCATGTGCCACCGCGCAACGATCATAACGACAACGACTACGGCCGCCTGGACTTGGCCGTCGTTCATCTCTGAAACAGCAAAGCCTCCATTGGCCAGGCACAGGCGGTATCCTGTGCCGCTAATGGAGGCTTTTTCATGAAAATCTACAAAGTCGGCGGCGCCGTGCGTGACCGCCTGCTGGGCATCAAGGTCACCGATGTCGACCGCGTGGTCGTCGGCGCGAGCACCGAAGAAATGCTCGCCAAGGGTTTCAAGCCAGTGGGTTCGGACTTCCCGGTATTCCTGGACCCAAAAAACGGCGATGAGTACGCCCTCGCCCGCACCGAACGCAAGAGTGGTCGGGGTTACGGTGGCTTTGTGTTTCACGCCAGCCCCGAGGTGACGCTGGAAGAAGACCTGATCCGTCGCGACCTGACCATCAACGCCATGGCCGAAGACGACGACGGTAATCTGACTGATCCGTATCACGGCCAGCGCGACCTTGAGTCCCGCATACTTCGTCATGTTTCCCCCGCATTCGCCGAAGATCCCCTCCGAGTTCTTCGTGTCGCCCGCTTTGCCGCGCGCTATGCACACCTGGGTTTTACGGTAGCTCCGGAGACGCTGGAGCTGATGCGTCAACTCAGCGAGTCCGGCGAATTGGAAGCCCTGACCCCAGAGCGCAGCTGGAAAGAAATCTCCAGGGCGTTGATGGAAGATCAGCCTCAGGTGTTTATCCAGGTACTTCGGGACTGTAATGCGCTGAAGATCTTGATGCCGGAAGTGGATGCACTCTTTGGCGTGCCACAACCCGAAGCCCATCACCCCGAGATAGATACTGGCGTGCACACCTTGAGCGTGCTGGAACAAGCTGCCATGCACAAACAGCCCCTGACCGTACGCTGGGCCTGCCTGCTGCATGACCTGGGCAAGGGCCTGACGCCTGTGGATAAGTTACCGCAGCACATTGCTCATGAGCATCGAGGCTTGAAGCTGATCAAGGCCGTCAATGAGCGCTTCAAAGTGCCAAGGGATTGCCAGGAATTGGCGCTGTTGGTGGGCCAGTATCACACCCACGGTCATCGCGCGCTGGAGCTGAAAGCCTCGACGCTGCTGGAGCTGCTGCAAAGTTTTGACGTATACCGCAGGCCACAGCGCTTTGAGGAGTTTGTGGTCGCCTGCGAAATGGATGCCCGGGGCCGCAAGGGATTGGAGCATAGAAGTTATCCACAGGCGGATTACTTACGCGGTGCGGCGAAAGCAGCGCGCGAGGTTGCCGTGGCGCCACTGCTTGAGCAGGGATTCAAGGGGCCGGAGTTGGGCGAGGCGCTCAAGCGTGAACGACTCAGGGCACTCAAAGCCTACAAGGAACTACACAAACCCTCTTAGGAGCGAGTCCGGGGTGAGTTGCTGGCCCTGCCATTCAAATCCGACAGGCGCCAGCACCTGATCAATCTGAGCATCACGCCACAACGCAGCCATCGTCTTTCCCGCTTCAGGGTGCACCCGGTCCGGCGCCATCATCGACAGCGGCCAGAGCACAAAGGCATTTTTCAGGATCTCCGCCCGCGGCAGGATCAAGCCATCGAAGTCACCCACCAACTCGCCATACAGCAGCACGTCGATATCCAGCGGCAGGCCTTTGCGATCCGGCGCATAGCGGCCATTTTCGGCCTCGATGGATTTCAGCCGGCGATCCAACTCCACCAACGACAGGTCGGTATAGGCCGACACCACCAGATTGAAGAACGGCCCGCTTTTGATGCCCACCGGCTGGCTCTCGAACACCGCCGAGCAACGCATATCCGTCAGGAAACTCGCCAACGCGTCGAGCCCGGCGCACAGATGGGGTTCGCGCTCGATATTACTACCGAGGCCAAGGTAAACCTGAGTCAGCGACATCCGCGCTCAATCTCCACGCCTACACCCTTGGCAGCCGGCACTGCGCCGGGCTTGGTCAGCTTGAGGTGCAGCCAGGGAATCTGGAACTCGCTCATCAGCACTTCGGCCAGGCGTTCGGCAAAGGTCTCGACCAGCTGGTACTGGGACTGCTCGGCAAAGGCCTGGATCCGCGCGGACACGCTGGCGTAATCCAGCGCCAGGGCCAGGTCGTCGCCAGCCGCAGCCGGGCGGTTATCCCAAGCGAAACTCAGGTCCAGGCGCAGGCATTGGCGGATTCCGCGCTCCCAGTCGTAGGCCCCGATCACGGTGTCGACTTCCAGGCCTTCGATAAACACTCTGTCCAAGCTCTTCTCCGCAGCACGACAAGGGCGCGATGCCCCGTTAGAATCAGGGCGTCCTCGCCCGGAATAGTTAGCATGTTTTGGTCACTGGCGATTCTCGCCTACCTGCTCGGCTCGCTGTCCTTCGCCATTTTGCTCAGCCGCCTGACGGGAAATCCCGACCCGCGAATGAGTGGTTCAGGCAATGCCGGCGCCACCAATATGTTGCGCCTGGCCGGCAAGAAGCTCGCCGTACTGACGCTGCTGGGCGACGTATGCAAGGGCCTGTTGCCCGTACTGATCGCCAACCTCGCCGGCCTGACCCTGCAGCAGCAGGCCTGGGTGGGCGTGTGCGCCGTCCTCGGCCATCTGTTTCCCCTGTACTTCCGTTTTCGCGGCGGTAAAGGTGTCGCCACGGCAGCCGGCATGCTGCTGGGGATCTACCCGCCGGCGGCGTTGCTGGCCGTGCTCGCCTGGTTACTGACGTTCTACCTGACCCGTACCAGCTCGCTGGCGGCGCTGATCGCCACACCGCTTACCCTGCCGTTGCTGGCCTGGCAGGAACCGGCGGCGCTGCTGCCGATGAGCGTGCTGACACTGCTGATTGTCTGGCGACACCGGGGCAATTTACGCGACCTGTTTGCCGGGCGCGAACGGCATTTTTAAATACCGTCAATGAGCCCGATTCACGTTGCACACTTACAAGGGCGGCAGTTGCTCCATCGGCCAGCGCGCCTGCACGCTGATCGCCAGGCTTTCGTGCTGCCCCGCCTGCAGACGCTGACAACCGGCATAGGCGATCATCGCGCCGTTGTCGGTGCAGAACTCAGGACGGGCGTAGAACACATCCCCCTTCATATCACCGAGCATCTTTTCCAATGAGCTGCGCAACGCCTTGTTGGCGCTGACGCCACCGGCGATCACCAGGCGCTTCATGCCCGCCTGTTTCAGGGCGCGCTTGCACTTGATGGTCAAAGTCTCCACCACGGCCTGCTGGAACGCCAGCGCGATGTCGCAACGGGCTTGCTCACTGTCGTCCCCGGCGCTGACACTCTGCTGCCAGGTATTCAACGCGGAGGTTTTCAAGCCGCTGAAGCTGAACATCAGGCCAGGGCGATCGCACATCGGGCGCGGGAAGGTGTAGCGGCCGGCAACGCCTTTTTCGGCCAGGCGGGCGATTTCCGGCCCACCCGGGTAATTGAGGCCCATCATCTTCGCGGTCTTGTCGAAAGCTTCGCCGGCAGCGTCGTCCAAGGACTCGCCCAACAGCATGTATTGACCGATTCCGTCGACCTGGACCAGCTGCGTATGCCCGCCCGAAACCAACAAAGCGACGAACGGGAACTGCGGCGGGTTTTCTTCCAGCATCGGCGCCAGTAAATGGCCTTCCATATGATGCACGCCGAGGGCCGGAATGCCCCAGGCAAAAGCCAGCGCCTGGGCGCAAGAGGCGCCAACCAGAAGGGCTCCGACCAATCCGGGGCCCGCCGTATAGGCAATCGCATCGATCTCGGTCGGCACGCAACCGGCCTCGTCCAACACCTGGCGAATCAACGGCAGCATACGTTTGACGTGATCACGACTGGCCAGCTCCGGCACAACGCCGCCATAGGCCCGATGCAAGTCGATCTGACTGAACAGTGCATCGGCCAAAAGCCCGCGTTCACTGTCGTAAAGTGCGACACCGGTTTCGTCGCAGGAGGTTTCAAGTCCCAGTACTAGCATGGGTTTGCGCCTTGTAGAGGCTGAATTCGAAGGCGCGCATAATAGTCGCCACTCCCCCTCCCGACTAGCGGTTTTCGATCAGAGGCTTTGCATTCCTGCCAATGAGGGGTTAACATCCGCAACCCTTAAAAACCGACGACCTCAGCCGCGAATTTTTTGCGACGAGAACGTTGATTCCCGGTAATGAAAGAAGGTAGCTCTGGATGCCAGCCGTCAAAGTAAAAGAGAACGAACCCTTCGACGTAGCTCTGCGTCGTTTCAAGCGCTCCTGCGAAAAAGCCGGTGTTCTGGCTGAAGTTCGTAGCCGCGAATTTTATGAGAAGCCAACTTCTGAGCGTAAGCGTAAAGCAGCAGCCGCTGTTAAGCGTCACGCCAAGAAAGTTCAGCGCGAACAGCGCCGCGCCGTTCGTCTGTACTAATACACAGACGTTCGTAGCAAGCTTCTGCCAAGCCCGGCCCTCAGCCGGGCTGTTGGCATTTGCGGATATCGCTTGATGCTTCATCGTTGACGCCGCACACGCGACTGATACACCTGCTTCAAACGTCAGGACTGGCTCTTTTGCCAGCGGTGCACGTCTCTTCTGACGAGCCTAACAAGGCTACTGACGAGCACACTCATTTTGTAAGCAGGCGATCAACTGTATCGGCTGTGCCCAACACCGAGCATCCGAGGCCACGATTGGCCAGCGCCGGACTCGAGGGCAACATTTCCAGGCCGAAACACTGATTGAAACTAACGTCAGTGAATGTTCGGCAGATACACTTCCTGACAGCCCAAGCAGACGATTGATGGTCAAGCCATTCGATACGTGCGCTTGAGCACTTCACGGGCACTCATTTACACGCAGTGATGACGAGAACGCCATGGCCGGGCTGATTCCCCAGAGCTTTATTGACGACCTTCTGAACCGCACCGACATTGTCGATGTTGTCAGCTCGCGCCTGCAATTGAAGAAAGCCGGCAAAAACTACACAGCCTGCTGCCCGTTCCACAAGGAAAAAACCCCGTCATTCAGCGTCAGCCCCGACAAGCAGTTCTACTACTGCTTCGGCTGCGGCGCAGGCGGCAATGCCCTCGGCTTCCTGATGGACCACGACAACCTGGACTTCCCCCAGGCGATCGAGGACTTGGCGAAAGCCGCCGGCATGGAAGTCCCCCGCGAAGAAAGTGGCCGCCCGCATAAACCACGGCAACCCACCGACTCGCCGCTGTACCCGCTGCTGACTGCCGCTGCCGACTTCTACCGTCAGGCCCTTAAAAGCCATCCGCAGCGCAAGGCCGCCGTCGACTACCTGAAGGGACGCGGCCTGACCGGCGAAATCGCCCGCGACTTCGGCCTCGGCTTTGCTCCACCTGGCTGGGACAACCTGTACAAACACCTGAGCAGCGATACCCTGCAGCAAAAAGCCATGATCGACGCCGGCCTCCTGGTTGAGAACGCCGAGACCGGCAAGCGCTACGACCGCTTCCGCGACCGCGTGATGTTCCCGATCCGCGACAGCCGTGGTCGCATCATCGCCTTCGGTGGCCGGGTGCTGGGGGATGACAAACCCAAGTACCTGAACTCCCCGGAAACCCCGGTATTCCACAAGGGCCAGGAACTCTACGGCCTGTTCGAAGCGCGCAAGAACAATCGAAACCTCGATGAAATCATCGTGGTCGAAGGTTATATGGACGTGATCGCCCTGGCCCAACAAGGTTTGCGCAACGCCGTGGCCACCCTCGGCACCGCCACCAGCGAAGAACACTTGAAGCGCCTGTTTCGCGTCGTGCCAAGCGTGCTGTTCTGCTTCGACGGCGACCAGGCCGGCCGCAACGCCGCCTGGCGCGCGCTCGAAGCCACCCTGTCGAGCCTGCAGGATGGGCGCCGCGCGCGCTTTCTGTTCCTGCCCGAAGGAGAAGACCCGGATACCCTGGTGCGTTCCGAAGGCACCGACGCATTTCGCGCCCGCATCAATCAACATGCGCAGCCGTTGGCGGATTATTTCTTCCAGCAACTGACCGAAGAAGCCGACCCACGCTCCCTCGAAGGCAAGGCCCATATGGCCACGCTCGCGGCCCCCTTGATCGACAAGGTTCCAGGCGCGAACCTGCGCACCCTGATGCGCCAACGCCTGTTGGAAATTACAGGGCTGAGTGGCGAAGCCGTCAGCCAGCTGGTACACAGCGCACCGCAGGACGCACCACCTGCCTACGACCCAGGCATGGATTATGACGCCATGCCGGACTATGCCGACTTCCATCAACCCCAGGAGGCGTATGCCCCCCAGCAGGAATGGACGCCGAAGAAGCCCGGTGCCGGCGGCAAGAAATGGGACAAGAAACCCTGGAGCAAAAACGGCAAGCGCGGTGATCGCGATGAGGCCTACGCCCCGCGCACACCGGTCGCCGTAGAAGCGCCCACATTGATTGCCCTGCGCACGCTTATCCACCACCCGCAATTAGCGAGCAAGGTTGAAAGCGCCGACCATTTTGCCAACGCGAGCAATACCTACGCTCAGGTGCTGATCGCACTGATCGAGGCCGTGCAGAAAAATCCTAAGCTAAACTCCATTCAACTGATGGCTCGCTGGCATGGCACAGAGCAGGGTCGTTTGTTGAAGGCACTCGCGGAAAAGGAGTGGCTAATTGACGGCGATAACCTTGAACAACAGTTTTTAGACACCATTACTAGGTTATCCGCGGGCCAGCACACGCAGACCCTCGATGAACTGATCAAGAGAGCAAGACAGCCGGGATTATCGGCTGAAGAGCAAATTCAGATAGCAAAACAGATGCGCGACCTCTTAAAACAGAATGTTTCCGCATCAAACCCGACCTCAGCTGGCGTGTGAGGTCATAGCTCGGGTATAATCCTCGGCTTGTTTTTTGCCCGCCAAGACCTTCAGTGGATAGGGTGTTATGTCCGGAAAAGCGCAACAGCAGTCTCGTATCAAAGAGTTGATCACCCTTGGTCGTGAGCAGAAGTATCTGACTTACGCAGAGGTCAACGATCACCTGCCTGAGGATATTTCAGATCCAGAGCAGGTGGAAGACATCATCCGCATGATTAATGACATGGGGATCCCCGTACACGAGAGTGCTCCGGATGCGGACGCCCTTATGTTGGCCGACGCCGATACCGACGAGGCAGCCGCTGAAGAAGCCGCTGCCGCGTTGGCCGCGGTGGAGACCGACATCGGTCGCACGACTGACCCTGTGCGCATGTATATGCGTGAAATGGGTACCGTCGAGTTGCTGACACGCGAAGGCGAGATCGAAATCGCCAAGCGTATCGAAGAGGGTATCCGTGAAGTGATGGGCGCAATCGCGCACTTCCCTGGCACGGTTGACCACATTCTCTCCGAGTACACTCGCGTCACCACCGAAGGTGGCCGCCTGTCCGACGTCCTGAGCGGTTATATCGACCCGGACGACGGCATCGCGCCGCCTGCTGCCGAAGTACCGCCGCCTGTCGATGCCAAAGCCGCGAAAGCGGACGATGACACCGAAGACGACGATGCCGAAGCCAGCACCGACGACGAAGATGAAGTCGAAAGCGGCCCAGACCCGATCATTGCTGCCCAGCGTTTCGGCGCGGTTTCCGATCAAATGGAAATCACCCGCAAAGCCCTGAAAAAGCACGGTCGCTCCAACAAGCTGGCAATTGCCGAGCTGCTGGCGCTGGCTGAGCTGTTCATGCCGATCAAGCTGGTCCCGAAGCAATTCGAAGGCCTGGTTGAACGCGTTCGTAGCGCCCTTGAGCGTCTGCGTGCACAAGAGCGCGCGATCATGCAGCTCTGTGTCCGTGATGCGCGCATGCCGCGTACCGACTTCCTGCGCCAGTTCCCGGGCCACGAAGTGGACGAAAGCTGGAGCGACGCCCTGGCCAAAGGCAAGGCGAAGTACGCTGAAGCCATTGGCCGCCTGCAGCCGGACATCATCCGTTGCCAGCAGAAGCTGACCGCACTCGAGACCGAAACCGGTCTGACGATTGCCGAGATCAAGGACATCAACCGTCGCATGTCGATCGGTGAGGCCAAGGCCCGCCGCGCGAAGAAAGAGATGGTTGAAGCGAACTTGCGTCTGGTGATCTCCATCGCCAAGAAGTACACCAACCGCGGCCTGCAATTCCTCGATCTGATCCAGGAAGGCAACATCGGCTTGATGAAGGCTGTGGACAAGTTCGAATACCGTCGCGGCTACAAGTTCTCGACTTATGCCACCTGGTGGATCCGTCAGGCGATCACTCGCTCGATCGCCGACCAGGCCCGCACCATCCGTATTCCGGTGCACATGATCGAGACGATCAACAAGCTCAACCGTATTTCCCGGCAGATGCTGCAGGAAATGGGTCGCGAACCGACCCCGGAAGAGCTGGGCGAACGCATGGAAATGCCTGAGGATAAAATCCGCAAGGTATTGAAGATCGCTAAAGAGCCGATCTCCATGGAAACCCCGATCGGTGATGACGAAGACTCCCACCTGGGTGACTTCATCGAAGACTCGACCATGCAGTCGCCAATCGATGTCGCCACTGTTGAGAGCCTTAAGGAAGCGACCCGCGACGTACTGTCCGGCCTCACTGCCCGTGAAGCCAAGGTACTGCGCATGCGTTTCGGCATCGACATGAATACCGACCACACCCTTGAGGAAGTCGGTAAGCAGTTTGACGTGACCCGCGAGCGGATCCGCCAGATCGAAGCCAAGGCGCTGCGCAAGTTGCGCCACCCGACGCGAAGCGAGCATCTGCGCTCCTTCCTCGACGAGTGACACCAGAACCCCCGGCCCAGGCCGGGGGTTTTGCTTTGTGCAGATAAAATCCTGCGCAAATCCCCTCCCCCGCAATGCCCGTCTACACTCGAAACATTCCCCGTGCCATAACGAGACCGTTATGCCCAGATTGCCGACTGTGTTACTGCTGTCGCTGCTGACCTGGACCGCAACGGCTGGCGCGTTGACTCTTAGCGATGATGAGCGTGGCTGGCTGGCGGACCATCAGGAGTTGCGCGTGGGGGTGGACGCCTCCTGGCCACCCTTCGAATACCGTGATGAAGAGGGCCGCTACCAAGGCTTGGCGGCGGACTACGTACGCCTGATCCAGGAACGCCTGGGGGTCAGGATCAAACTGATTGAGCCGGTCAATTGGAGTGCCTTGCTGGAGCAGGCACGCCACAGCCAACTCGACCTGCTGCCGGGCATCATGTCTACCCCCGAACGCCAGGACTTCATGGCATTCACACGCCCTTACCTGGACTTTCCCATTGTCATCCTCGCCCATGAAGGCGGCGCCCGACCACGCAACCTCAATGACCTTTATGGGCTGAAGATTGCCGTGGTGGAAAACTATGCCCCCCATGAACTGCTACGCACCCACCATCCAGACCTCAACCTGATGGCCCTGCCCAATGTCAGTTCGACGCTGCAGGCCTTGGCCACCGACGAAGTCGACGCCGTGGTGGGCGACCTCGCGTCGAGCGTCTGGAGTCTGCGCCAGCTCAAGCTCGATGGCCTGTACGTAAGTGGCGAAACGCCGTACCGCTATCAATTGGCGATGGGCGTACCACGGGACAACAAAATACTGGTGGGTATCCTGGACAAGGTTCTCGCCGACCTCAGCCCCGCTGAAACAGAAGCCATCCAGCAACACTGGGTGGGCAGCCTCACCGACCACCGTACGTTCTGGACCGACCTGCTGATGTACGGCCTGCCCGCCGTGCTGTTGTTGAGCACCGTATTGGCCATCGTCATTCGGATCAATCGCCGGCTGAGTTCGGAAATTTCCCGCCGCGTCGCCCTCGAACAGGAACTGCGCAGCAGCGAATACCATTATCGCGGCCTGGTGGAGAGCCTGTCCGCCATCGCCTGGGAAGCCAGCGTTACCGATTTCACCTACAGCTATGTGTCACCCCACGCCGAGGACCTGCTCGGTTACCCGCGCGCCCATTGGCTGATTCCGGGCTTCTGGCGCAACATCATTCACCCCGCCGACCTCATCCGCGCCGAAGCCTATTGCTACCGGGAAACCCGCGCCAACCGCGACCACAGCATCGACTATCGGGTGATCACGGCGGACGGCCGCTGCCTTTGGGTGCGTGACATTGTGAGCCTGATCGAACACGGCCATGAACCAGTGTTGCGGGGCTTGATGATCGACATCAGCGAAGCCAAACGTACTGAAGAGGCGCTGCAGCTTTCCGAGCAAAAGTTTGCTTCCGTGTTTCAGCAATGCCCCGACATCCTGGTGATCGCGCGACTGTCCGATGGCTGCCTGCTTGAGGTCAACAAAGCATTTGAGGACCAGGTGGGCCTGAAAGCCGCAGAGGTGATCGGAAAAACCGCGACCGCCCTGAATATCTGGGGCATCCCCGGTATCGGCCCCGATCTGTTGAAACGCGTGCAAACCACCAGCATTCGCAACCTGGAAATGCCCTTTCTGCGCAGCAATGGCCAGGCCTTTATCGGGCTGATTTCCGCCGAACCGTTTCAACTCGACACCACTGAAGCCATTGTGGTGGTGGTCCGCGACATCACCCAACTCAAGGAAACCCAGCAACAACTGCAAATCTCCGAAGAGAAATTCGCCAAGGCCTTCCACGCCTCTCCCGATGGCTTGCTGCTGAGCCGCCAGCGGGATGGCCTGCTGATTGAAGTGAACGATGGTTTCAGTCGCATCACCGGCTTCAACAGTACGACATCCCTCGACCAATCGACCCTTGACCTGGGCATCTGGGTCGATCTTAACGAACGCAAGCACATGCTGGAGTTGATGCATCGAGATGGATACGTGCGTGACTTCATCTGCCATATACGCCGCAGCGACGGGCAGATCCGGCTGTGCGAAGTCTCCAGCCGCCCACTGCCAATTGCCGGTGAAGACTGCATGCTCACCATCGCCCGGGACATCACCGAGCGCCAGCTGATGCAGGAAAAACTGCAACAGGCCGCCACGGTATTCGAGAGTACCGCCGAGGGCGTATTGATCACCGACACGCGCCAGAACATCAGCGCCGTCAACCGCGCCTTCAGCGAGATCACCGGCTACAGTGAAGCCGAAGCCCTGGGCCAGACACCGCGCCTGCTCGCCTCCGGCCTGCATGACAGCGCCTTCTACGCCGCCATGTGGCACCAGTTGACGGCCCAAGGTCATTGGCAGGGCGAAATCTCCAACCGCCGCAAGAACGGCGAGTTGTACCCCAGCTGGCTGACCATCAGCGCCGTGCGCAACCGCGACCAGTTGATCACGCATTTTGTCGCGGTGTTTGCCGACATCTCCAGCCTCAAGCTGGCCCAGGCGCGCCTCGACTATCAGGCGCACCACGACCCACTGACCGGCCTGCCGAACCGCACGCTGTTTGAAAGTCGGCTGCAGGCGGCCCTCAACGGCCATCAGGAAACCGGCAAACAAGGCGCGGTGCTGTTTCTCGACCTGGATCGTTTCAAACACATCAATGACAGCCTCGGCCACCCGATCGGCGACCTGCTGCTCAAAGACATCGCCGTACGCCTCAAGGAGCAACTGCGTGACATCGACACCGTCGCGCGCCTGGGCGGCGATGAATTCATCATCCTGCTGCCCGGCCTGCAACACGCCAGCGACGCCGAGCAACTGGCCAATAAGCTGCTGGCCTGCTTCACCCCACCGTTCCAGGCCGGCGAACACGAGTTCTTCATCAGCGCCAGCATCGGCACCAGCCTGTACCCCCAGGACGGTACCGACGTGGCCACCCTGGTCAAGAACGCCGACGCCGCGATGTACCGCTCCAAGGCCAAGGGGCGTAACCGGGTCGAAAGCTATACCCGTGATCTGACTGTACAGGCCAATGAGCGCGTAGCGTTGGAGCACGAATTGCGCCGCGCCATTGAGCGTGATGAATTGAGCCTGTATTACCAACCAAAACTGAGCCTGGCGACCCAGGAACTGATCGGCGCCGAAGCGCTGATTCGCTGGCGGCACCCCATGTTTGGCGAGGTCCCGCCCGAACACTTCATCGCCCTCGCCGAAGAGAACGGCACTATCCTGCAGATTGGAGATTGGGTCCTGGAACAGGCCTGCCTGCAAATGCACACCTGGCAAACCACTTTCGATGACTTTGGCCCCCTATCGGTCAACCTCGCCGGCGCGCAATTGCGCCACCCTGGTTTACTGGCTCGTATCGAACAGTTACTGCGCGACTACAGCCTCGAACCGGGCTGCCTGCAATTGGAGATCACTGAAAACTTCATCATGAGCCAGGCCGAAGAAGCGCTGGCAGTCCTGCACCAACTCAAGCGCCTGGGCGTACAGCTGGCGATCGACGATTTCGGCACCGGCTATTCGTCCCTCAGCTATCTCAAGCGCCTGCCCCTGGATTTCCTGAAGATCGACCAGTCCTTCGTCCGCGGCCTGCCTGACGACCCCCACGACGCCGCCATCGTGCGCGCCATCATCGCCCTGGGCCACAGCATGCAATTCACCATCATCGCAGAAGGCGTGGAGAACCCCGCGCAGCAAGCCTTCCTGGCTGCTGAAGGCTGCGAACAGATGCAGGGCTACATCGTCAGCCTGCCGCTACCGCCCGAGCTTTTTGCGACGACCTTCCTTCGCAGGAGCATTGAGGATTTTTCGGATAGCACAGTGGAGAAACCATCGTTATAATCCGCGACCTACTGAGGGCCTATAGCTCAGTTGGTCAGAGCAGAGGACTCATAATCCTTTGGTCCACGGTTCAAGTCCGTGTGGGCCCACCAATTCGAAAGCCGCGCATTGCGCGGCTTTTGCATATCTGGAAGATTGTAATATGGCTCCCCTCACTGCCCATACTGGAGCCCCCCTTGGCCGTCCTCGATGAAATCGATCGTCAATTGATCGCCGCCCTGCAGATCAACGCCCGCGAAAGCGTGGCCATGCTTGCCCGGCAGTTGGGCATTGCGCGCACCACGGTGACGTCGCGCCTTGCGCGCCTGGAGAAAACCCAGGTGATCACCGGTTATGGTGTGCGCCTGGGTCAACGCGTGGTAGATGGGGGCTTGCAGGCCTATGTGGGGATCACCGTGCAACCGCGCTCGGGCAAAGAAGTGCTGCGCAGGCTGAGCGCCATGGCTCAGGTTCAACAACTGTGCGCGGTCAGCGGCGAGTTCGATTACGTGGCCTGGTTGCGTACCGACTCGCCGGAGCAGCTCGATCAATTGCTGGACCAGATCGGCAGTGTCGATGGCGTGGAGAAAACCACCACATCGATCATCCTCAGTAACAAATTGGATCGCGGCCAACCAATCTGACCACCAATCCCGTCACTATGACTAAAAACAATCCAATCCGACGACACTTTGCGTCTTATTAACGAACGCAACGCTCCCTAAACTGGCTGCCATCTTTTCCTATACTCAGCGGGTCACTTCCCGCCGAGTCGTCAGCAAGGGCCCGCCATGAGCATTCCGTCCAGCACCATCAGCAAGACCCATCGCCACCCTGCCGACGGTAAAAAACCCATCACCATCTTTGGCCCGGATTTCCCGTTCGCCTTCGATGACTGGATCGAACACCCCGCCGGACTCGGCAGTATCCCCGCCGCCCATCATGGTGCTGAAGTGGCCATCGTCGGCGCCGGTATCGCCGGGCTGGTCGCCGCCTACGAGCTGATGAAGCTGGGCCTCAAGCCCGTAGTGTATGAGGCCTCGAAGATGGGCGGGCGTTTGCGTTCCCAGGCCTTCGAAGGCGCCGAAGGCATCATCGCCGAGTTGGGTGGGATGCGTTTTCCGGTGTCATCTACCGCGTTCTATCACTATGTCGACAAGCTGGGCCTGGAAACCAAACCCTTCCCCAACCCGCTGACGCCGGCTTCCGGCAGTACGGTGATCGATCTGGAAGGCCAGACCCACTACGCACAAAAGCTGTCCGACCTGCCTGCGCTGTTCCAGGAAGTGGCTGACGCCTGGGCCGACGCCCTGGAAGCCGGCTCGCAGTTCGGCGATATCCAGCAAGCCATCCGCGACCGTGATGTGCCGCGCCTCAAAGCGCTGTGGAACAAGCTAGTGCCCTTGTGGGACGACCGCACCTTCTACGACTTCGTAGCGACCTCCAAGGCTTTCGCACAGTTATCGTTCCACCACCGCGAGGTGTTTGGCCAGGTCGGTTTCGGTACCGGTGGCTGGGACTCGGATTTCCCCAACTCCATGCTGGAAATATTCCGCGTTGTCATGACCAACTGTGACGATCACCAGCACCTGGTGGTCGGCGGCGTTGCCCAGGTGCCGATGGGCATCTGGCGCCATGTGCCGGAACGATGCGCCCACTGGCCCGCCGGTACCAGCCTGAGCTCGCTGCACCGCGGTGCACCGAGGGCCGGGGTTAAACGCATTGCCCATGCTGCCGATGGCCGTTTCGCGGTGACCGACAATTACGGCGATACCCGCGAATACGCGGCCGTGCTCACCACCTGCCAAAGCTGGCTGCTGACCACCCAGATCGAGTGCGATGAAACACTGTTCTCGCAAAAGATGTGGATGGCCCTCGACCGCACGCGCTACATGCAATCGTCAAAGACCTTCGTGATGGTCGACCACCCGTTCTGGAAAGACAAAGACCCGGAGACCGGCCGCGACCTGATGAGCATGACCCTCACCGATCGCCTGACCCGTGGCACTTACCTATTCGACAATGGCGACGACAAACCAGGGGTGATTTGCCTGTCGTACTCGTGGATGAGCGACGCGCTGAAAATGCTCCCGCAGCCCATCGACAAGCGGGTGAAACTGGCGCTGGACGCCTTGAACAAGATCTACCCGAAAGTCGACATCAAGGCGCGCATCATCGGCGACCCGATCACCGTATCCTGGGAAGCCGACCCGCATTTCCTCGGGGCCTTCAAAGGCGCGTTGCCGGGTCACTACCGCTACAACCAGCGTATGTATGCGCACTTCATGCAGAAGGACATGCCTGCCGAACAGCGTGGGATTTTTATCGCCGGTGACGACGTGTCCTGGACCCCGGCGTGGGTGGAGGGTGCGGTACAAACCTCGCTGAACGCGGTATGGGGCATCATGACCCACTTTGGTGGCAGCACTCACCCCGAGAACCCAGGGCCGGGTGATGTGTTCGATGAGATCGGGCCGATTGCCCTGGCCGATTAAGGAGTTACGCCATGCGTGTCGCCCTGTACCAATGCCCGCCGCTACCGCTGGATGTAGCCGGGAACCTCAAGCGCCTGCACCAGCTCGCGCATGAAGCGACCGATGCCGATGTGCTGGTGCTGCCGGAGATGTTCCTCACCGGTTACAACATCGGCGCCGAAGCCGTAGGTGCATTGGCCGAAGCGCAGGATGGGGAGTCTGCGCAAGCCATTGCCGAAATCGCACAAAACGCCGGGCGGGCCATTCTGTACGGCTATCCGGAGCGGGCCGAAGACGGGCAGATCTACAACGCCGTGCAGTTGATCGACGCCCACGGCCAGCGCCAGTGCAACTACCGCAAGACCCATCTGTTCGGGGATCTGGATCACTCGATGTTCAGTGCCGGCGACGATGATTTCCCGCTGGTGGAACTCAACGGATGGAAGTTGGGGTTCCTGATCTGCTATGACCTGGAGTTCCCGGAAAACACCCGACGCCTGGCCCTGGCCGGTGCCGAGCTGATCCTGGTGCCCACCGCCAATATGGTGCCGTTCGACTTTGTCGCCGATGTCACCGTGCGGGCGCGGGCCTTCGAGAACCAGTGCTACGTGGCCTACGCCAATTACTGCGGGCACGAAGGCGATATCCAGTATTGCGGGCAAAGCAGCATTGCCGCACCGGATGGCCAGCGAATTGCCCTGGCGGGCCTGGATGAAGCCTTGATTGTCGGGACAGTGGACCGGCAATCGATCCTCGACGCCCGCGCCGCCAACCATTACCTGCAAGACCGGCGTCCCGAGCTTTACGGCCCGCTGTACAAGCCCTGACTGAATGGGTTTGTTAGCATAGGCACTTGCCCCGTTCTGGAAGTGCCCATGCCCGCCCCGGCCCACCTTTATCCCGTTCACCTGACCCAGGCCAATGGCCTGCGGGTTTCCCTGCGCCATGCACCGCGCTTAAAACGTTGCGCGGCGGCGCTGCGGGTGGCTGCCGGTAGCCACGACGTGCCGTTGGCCTGGCCGGGGCTGGCGCATTTTCTTGAGCATTTGTTGTTTCTGGGAACCGAGCGATTTCCTGCAGGCGAAGGGCTGATGGCCTACGTGCAGCGCCACGGCGGCCAAGTGAATGCAAGCACCCGCGAGCGCACCACGGACTTCTTCTTTGAACTACCGGTTTCAGTCTTTGCCCACGGGCTGGAGCGGCTGGCGGACATGCTGACCCATCCGCGCCTGACTCTGGAAGATCAACTGCGCGAGCGCGAAGTGCTGCACGCCGAGTACGTCGCCTGGTCCCAGGATGCCAAGGCACAGCAGCAGGTGGCGCTGCTCGAAGGCTTGGCAGCGGATCATCCGCTGCGCGGTTTTCACGCGGGCAACCGTGACAGCCTGCCGGTGGAGCGCGAGGAATTTCAAAAGGCACTCAGGGAATTCCACGGACATTTCTATCAAAGCGGGCAGATGACCTTGAGCCTCGCCGGCCCGCAGACGCTGGATGAGCTGGAAGCCCTGGCGCAGCGTTTCAGCGCGCCACTGATCGCTGGCCCCTTGCATCCGCAGGCCTCACCACCGGTCTTGATGCAAGGCCAGGCTTGGCGCTATCAACACATCGACAACAACCACCTGCACCACATCATCACCTGTGACGCGCCCCGTGAAGCCCTGGATTTCCTCTGCACCTGGCTCAATGCCTCTGCGCCGGGCGGGCTGCTCGCCGAGTTGAAAACCCTACACTTGGCCAGCGCCCTGCAGGCATCGGTGCTGTACCACTTCGCCGGACAAGCCGTGCTGGACATCGACTTTACACTCGATAACAAGGACGAACCGACCACACCCATTGAGGCGCTGCTGCACGACTGGCTGAGCTTTTTCGCACACAGTGATTGGACGCCACTGCGCGAAGAGTTCGCCCTGCTGAACGCTCGCCAACAACAGGTCCAGGGCGCCCTGGCATTGGCTCGAAATGACAGCGAAGACCTCAGCGAACAGGGCGCCGCTGCGCTCAAGGCCCTGCTTGATTCACTGCAATTGCCGCCCGCCGAACACCGTTGGCAACTGCCCCCGAACAACCCGTTCCTGCGCCCACCGGTCAAAGAAGAACGCGCCGGCCTGATCCGTGGCCAAACCAGCGCTCACCGAGGCTTGCGCACGTTTGCCCAGGATCGTTCACGGGGGCGAAGGGACGTATCGGCGCTGACCTTCAGCCAGGCCTTGGCGGATGACGGCGATGAAGGCGCGCTGTACGTGCAGTGGCGCTTCGACGCGCCAGCGCCTGCCGGGCTGGAAAACACCTTGCAGCCATTGCGTGAGCATGCGCGCCAGGCGGGCGTCGAATTATCGTTCGAAGCCACCGGCCATGATTGGCTGGTGAAGATGACCGGGCTGCACGAGCCGATGCCGGCCGTGCTGGAGGCGTTGGCGCAGCGCCTGAACCTGCCGCAGGAAACTGCCCCGGCACCTGCGCCCATGATCGCTATCCGGGAACTGCTCCAGGCCCTGCCCACGTGCTGCGCCACCGGCCGTGCCGACGCCAGCGAACAGCCTGGATCCTGGGCCACTGCGCGCTGGCACGGCCTGGGGCTGAGTCTGCCCGCCGCATGTGAAACGTTGATAAAGGCAGCCGCCGCCCGTCTGCCTGGGCAACCTGCACACTTCGAACCTTCTCTTCAACACCTCGGCGGTCAACGTGGGTGGCATACGGTTAAAACTCACTCAACCGAAGCCGCCGTGCTGCTGTTTTGCCCGGCACCCAGCCAATCCCTGGCCGATGAAGCCTCATGGCGGCTGCTTGGGCACCTGCTCCAAGGGCCGTTCTACCAACGCCTGAGGGTCGAGTTGCAATTGGGCTACGCCGTATTCAGCGGTGTCCGACAGATCAACGGGCAAACCGGCCTGCTGTTGGGTGTGCAATCACCCAGCGTTTCACTGGCAGGTATCGTCGATCACCTGCAAACCTTCCTGAAACACCTACCGTTGTTGATCGACGGCACCGATGACGTGGGCAATCACGCCTTGGCACAGCAGTTCTGCGCTGCGACGTTACCGATCACCCAAAGCGCCGAACTGCTTTGGCACGCGCGCCTGGCGGGCCATCCGTCGGATTACCTGTACCGGCTTCAACAGCTGATCCAGGCCCGCACACGGGAGGACCTGCAACACGCGGCCCAACAGCTGCAGGATGCGACCGGCGGCTGGCGCTGCATCGCCAACGGCCCGCCTGTCGACGAGAGCTGGCAACCAGCGAGCTGATCATTGCCAACCCTGCAACAGGCTTTTTCCACCAAGACAGCGCTAACTTGAAAAGAATTGCGTAACATTCCCACGCACACATCTGAACATCTCCGACTGGAGGTGGACTATATGTATTACTTGGTAGTAAACGTCCCATCCCTTCGTAGGAGTAAGAATATGACCTGGTCCAAACCTGCTTACACTGATCTGCGCATCGGCTTCGAAGTCACCATGTACTTCGCCAGCCGCTAAGCCGCTGGGTAATACAACGCCTCGGTTCGCCCGGGGCGTTTTTGTTTTGAGCTTTGCTTGATGGAGCGGCCATGTTTGTCCAGATTCTAGGTTCCGCCGCTGGCGGCGGCTTCCCGCAGTGGAACTGCAACTGCGTGAACTGCGCAGGTTTTCGTGACGGCAGCCTGCGGGCGCAGGCGCGGACCCAGTCGTCCATCGCCATTTCCGACGATGGCGTGAACTGGGTACTGTGCAATGCCTCGCCGGATATCCGCGCGCAACTCCAGGGTTTTGCGCCGATGCAGCCAGGCCGCGCACTGCGCGACACCGGCATCAGTGCCATCATCCTGATGGACAGCCAGATCGACCACACCACCGGCCTGTTGAGCCTGCGCGAAGGTTGCCCGCACCAGGTGTGGTGCACCGACATGGTCCATGAAGACCTGAGCACCGGCTTCCCGCTGTTCACCATGCTCACCCACTGGAACGGCGGCCTGGCCTGGAACCGCATCGAACTGGATGCCAGCTTCGCTATCCCGGCCTGCCCCAACCTGCGCTTCACCCCGCTGCCACTGCGCAGCGCTGCCCCGCCCTACTCGCCGCACCGCTTCGACCCGCACCCAGGCGATAACATCGGCCTGATCGTCGAAGACCTGCGCACCGGCGGCAAACTGTTCTACGCCCCGGGCCTGGGCAAGGTCGACGCGCCGTTGCTGGAGATCATGGCCGGCAGCGATTGCCTGCTGGTGGACGGTACGATGTGGGACGACGATGAAATGCAGCGCCGTGGCGTCGGCACCCGCACCGGCCGTGAGATGGGCCACCTCGCGCAAAATGGCCCCGGCGGCATGCTCGAAGTGCTGGAGCAGTTGCCCAAGCAGCGCAAGGTGCTTATCCACATCAACAACACCAACCCGATCCTCGATGAAGATTCTCCCGAGCGCGCGGAACTGGTGCGGCGCAATGTCGAAGTCGCTTACGACGGCATGAGCATTGAATTGTAGGAGCAGACGACATGACTGACACACCATTGAGCACCGCCGAGTTCGAAGCCACCTTGCGGGCCAAAGGCGCCTTCTACCATATCCATCACCCGTACCATGTGGCGATGTATGAAGGCCGTGCCACCCGCGAGCAGATCCAGGGCTGGGTCGCCAACCGTTTCTATTACCAGGTGAACATCCCGCTGAAAGACGCGGCGATCCTGGCCAACTGCCCGGACCGCGAGATCCGTCGCGAGTGGATCCAGCGCCTGCTCGACCACGATGGCGCACCGGGTGAGGACGGCGGCATCGAAGCCTGGTTGCGCTTGGGCCAGGCGGTCGGCCTCGACCCCGACCAGTTGCGCTCCCAGGAACTGGTGCTGCCCGGCGTACGCTTTGCGGTAGACGCCTACGTCAACTTTGCGCGCCGCGCCAGCTGGCAGGAAGCCGCCAGCAGCTCGCTCACCGAGCTGTTCGCGCCGCAGATCCATCAGTCGCGCCTCGACAGCTGGCCGCAGCACTACCCGTGGATCGACCCCACCGGATACGAGTATTTCCGCACGCGCCTGGGCCAGGCGCGGCGCGATGTGGAGCATGGGCTGGCAATCACCTTGCAGCACTACACCACCCGTGAAGGCCAGGAGCGCATGCTGGAAATTCTCCAGTTCAAACTCGACATCCTGTGGAGCATGCTGGATGCCATGAGCATGGCCTACGAACTGAAACGCCCGCCGTATCACAGCGTGACCGAGCAGCGGGTGTGGCATAAAGGGATCACCCTATGAGCTTCGATCGCAGCAGAAAACCGACCTGGCGCCAGGGCTACCGCTACCAGTACGAACCCGCGCAAAAAGGCCATGTGTTGCTCTACCCCGAAGGCATGATCAAGCTCAACGAAAGCGCCGCGCTGATTGGAGGCCTGATTGACGGTGAGCGCGACGTGGCGGCGATCATTGCCGCGCTCGAAGAACAGTTCCCCGGCGTACCTGAGCTGGGTGACGACATCGAGCAATTCATGGAGGTCGCCCGTGCTGAGCACTGGATCACCCTTGCCTGAGAAACCCGCCATCGGCCTGCCGCTGTGGTTGCTCGCCGAGCTGACCTACCGCTGCCCGTTGCAATGCCCGTATTGCTCCAACCCGCTGGACTTTGCCGAGCAGGGCAAGGAGCTGAGCACCGAGCAGTGGGTCAAGGTATTTCGCGAGGCCCGCGAGATGGGCGCGGCGCAACTGGGGTTTTCCGGCGGTGAGCCGCTGGTGCGCCAGGACCTCGCCGAGTTGATCGCCGAGGCGCGCAAGCTGGGGTTCTACACCAACCTGATCACCTCGGGCATCGGCCTGACCGAGCAGAAGATCAGCGACTTCAAGAAAGCCGGCCTGGACCATATCCAGATCAGCTTCCAGGCCAGCGACGAACAGGTGAACAACCTGCTGGCCGGTTCGAAAAAAGCCTTCGCGCAAAAGCTGGAAATGGCCCGCGCAGTGAAGGCGCATGGCTACCCGATGGTGCTGAACTTCGTCACCCATCGGCACAATATCGACAAGATCGACCGCATCATCGAGCTGTGTATTGCGCTGGAAGCGGATTTTGTCGAGCTTGCCACCTGCCAGTTCTATGGCTGGGCGCAACTCAATCGCGTGGGTTTATTGCCGACGAAGGAACAACTGGTGCGCGCCGAACGCATCACCAACGAATACCGCGCCAAGCTCGAAGCCGAAGGCCATCCGTGCAAGCTGATCTTCGTGACACCGGACTACTACGAGGAGCGCCCGAAGGCCTGTATGAACGGCTGGGGCAGTATCTTTCTGACCGTGACGCCAGACGGCACCGCCCTGCCCTGCCACGGCGCCCGACAGATGCCCGTGCAGTTTCCCAATGTGCGCGACCACAGCATGCAGCACATTTGGTACGACTCTTTCGGGTTCAACCGCTTTCGCGGCTACGACTGGATGCCCGAGCCGTGTCGTTCGTGCGATGAAAAGGAAAAGGATTTCGGTGGCTGCCGTTGCCAGGCCTTCATGCTCACGGGGGATGCGAGCAATGCCGACCCGGTGTGCAGCAAGTCCGAGCAGCACGGCATCATCCTCAAGGCGCGGGAAGAAGCCGAGCACGCTACCCAGACCATCGAGCAACTGGCCTTTCGAAATGAGCGCAATTCACGGCTCATCGCAAAAGGCTGACGGGCTCAGCGCTTGGCGATGATGTACACGGCGTGAATGATGCCTGGGAAGTAACCGCACAAGGTCAGCAGAATATTCAGCCAGAACGCGCCGGCGAAACCCACTTGCAGGAACACACCCAGTGGCGGCAGCAGAATGGCGATGATGATACGAATGATGTCCATGGGTCAGCTCCAGAAAATCGGCTCGTGTGAGCCGTGTAGCTAATCGACCTTGGGCGTTCGTGAGGGTTCAGTGGGATCTGGCACCGGGCCATCCTTCAGGCCAGGATTTCTAACCCATGCTTTTGCACGATGCTAAGAAGTTTGAGCGCCATGCCGCTGGGTTGCTTCTCGCCAGACTCCCATTTCTTCACCGTGGAGGCGCTGGTATTCAGGTAACGAGCAAACACCGGTTGGCTGACATGGCTACTTTCACGTAGCTGCTTGATCTGTTCGGCAGGGATTTGTTCCGGGACGGCGGAGAAGCACGCTTCGTCGTATTCACGAAGGGTAGTTTTACTAATGGCACCGATGGAATAAAGCGCTTTGGCGGATTGGTGAATGGACTCCAGCGCTTCACTTTCATATTTTTTGGTCATGATGTATCTCCACAAACTCCCTGAGATCCAAGAGCTGCTGGATCTGCGTTTCGTTTAAGCCTTCATAAACTTTTGCCATCGCCCGAAACCAAGCCAAATCTTTCTGACTGATATTGCTTTGGTCTTGCTTGGCGAACAGCAACTGATAAACCCAGTATTGCCTGCCCTTGGCCAACACTATGGAGCGATGCCTATTCTGGTTGAGGCGCTTTTTCCAAACACCGCCTCCCAGATTATCTGCCTGCCCCCTCAGCAATTGGCCAAATGCCTCCCTCAACTCCGAATCGTAGATCCAGGACTTGCTGGCCGCATCAGCAAACTGCCGTGTTTTAAATAACCTAAGCCTCATGGATATCCCTTCCCACAAACATACCACCCAGTGGTATAGATTAGAAGTGGAGCAACCCGTGCTCCGTCGACAGTCCTTATCGACGCACGCTAAAAAGCCATTGTTTTCACAGGCGATCAATCAACGCTTTCAATCCAAAAATTTCACACGCAAAAAAACGCCCCCAGCCGAAAAAATCAGGCTGGAGGCGCCGCGTATACCGCGAGACGGTTCAGGAATGTGGGTTAAACGGCGATGCCCTTGCGGCATTGCAACTGGGCGGTGCGCACCCGGGAAAAAGCGCGGGCCAGGCGCAGGAGCATTTCGTCGATGTTGCTTTTGCTCACCGTAAGCGCCGGGGTGAAGCGCAGGCAGTCAGGTTGCGGGGCGTTGAGGATCAGGCCTTCGTGCAGGGCGGCTTTTACCACTGCATCTGCAGAATCATCCGACAACGTCAGGCCCCACATCAGGCCGTGGCCGCGCAATGGGCCCTGGTCGTAGCGGTAGGCCAGTCGGGCAAGGCCTTCGCCCAGGTAAAGGCCGGATTCACGTACGTGTTCCAGGAAGCCGTGCTCCAGCACCGTATCGAGTACCGCCAGCCCGGCCGATGCCATCAATGCGTTGCCATGATGGGTACCTTCCAGCTCACCCACGTCGAAGCAACAGGCGTTGCCGCGCGCCAGCAGCGCAGCCAACGGCACGCCGCCGCCCAGGCCTTTGCCGAGGGTGATGATGTCGGCTCGCACACCGTATTGCTGTTCGGCAAGCAAGGTGCCGCAACGGCCGAGGCCGGTTTGCACTTCGTCGAGGATCAGCAGGATCCCCAGTTCGCGGCACAGCCGTTCAACCCCCTTGAGGTAATGTTCCGTCGCGGGGATCACACCGGCTTCGCTCTGGACCGGCTCCAGCAGGATGGCGACTGTCTGTGCATCGACCGCAGCATGCAGGGCCGGAAGGTCGTTGAAGGGCACATGGCTGAAGCCGGGCAATTGCGGTTCAAAGCGGTTTTCCAGATTGCCGGCCGACGCCGCCAGTGCGGCGAAACTGCGCCCATGGCAACCATTGCTCGCGCTGATAATGCGGTAGGCCCCGCCGCGATGCAGTTGGCCCCACTTGCGCGCCAGCTTGATCGCCGCTTCGCAGGCCTCTGCGCCACTGTTGAGCAGGTAGGCCTGGTCGCTGCCGGTACGATGGCACAGGCGGTCGACAAGATTGAGTTGAGCGCGGTTATGCAGACCCAGGCCTGGATTGATCAGGGCCTGGGTCTGGTCGGCAAGGGCTTTGATCAAGACCTGCGGGCTGTGGCCGAGGCTGTTGGCAGCGTTGCCCTGGCTGAAATCCAGGTAGGCACGGTCGTCGCTGTCCCACAGCCAGGAGCCCTGACCACGCACGAAAACCTGAGGCGGCCTCGCCACGGTGGGCATCAGCGCCTCGCTGGACAGCGTATCGGGTGAAGCCTCCAGCACCAGGTCGTCCAGGCTGGGCACGGGGCGACGCATATTGAAGAGATTCACAGCTTGTCCCCAGTGGCAACCGGACCTTGGTCGGTTTTCCCTGCAATCACTGTCTGCGGGTGTGTTGCCTTGCCTATGTAAACGCCATCAACATAAACGCTGTTCATTGCCCGATCCGGCCCTGTAAGCCCTGCGAATAGGCGCTAGACTAGGCGCCTCGGGGGCTACCGGCCATTTCGATTTTCCAGCTTTTTCGATAAGTAAGCCTTATGGATTTTAAGCAACTGCGTTATTTCGTCGCGGTGTATGAAGAAGGCCATGTGGGCCGTGCCGCTGAACGCCTGTCGATCTCCCAGCCGGCGCTCTCACAACAGATCCGCCAGTTGGAGCGCAACCTCGATGTAAGCCTGTTCGAACGCAGCAGCAAACGCCTGCTGCCCACCCTGGCCGCCCATACCCTGTACAACCATGCCTTGCCGCTGATCGATGGCATGCAGCAAGCCGTCGAAGCCTTGCGTAACTTCAAGGGCCAGGCCATGTGCACCCTGGCCATCGGCGTGTTGCAAACCGTGCACACCAGCCTGGTCCCGCAAATGCTCGAGCGCGTGCGCAAGGCCCAGCCGCACCTGGTGGTGCAGATCTACGAATTGACCGGGATCGAGATTGAACGGCGGTTGCTTAACGGCTCGCTGGACATCGGCATCAGCTATCTGCCGCCACGCCAGCCGGGGCTGCACGGCGTGTTGTTGTACGAAGATGAATTGAAGGTAGTCATCCCCGAGGACCATCCCCTGCGCGAATTCAAGAAAGTCTCGCTGAAACAGGCCGCCGAACTGCCGATGTTGTTGCTGGGGGAAGAGTTCCAGGTTCGACAGATCTGGCAGGGTCAGTTATCCAACCTCGGACGCCGGCCGCAGGTACAGGCGGAGTTGAATACCATGGTGGGGATTCTCGACAGCTTGCCTAACACCAAATTGGCCACGGTGCTGCCGGGACGCTCCCAGGACGAACACAACAGCCAGTCGCTGCTCTGGAAGCCCTTGAGTGAACCCAGGGTGCCACTAAAGGTAGGTTTGGTGTGTCGCGATGTACAGCGCCAGCAGGCAACCATGGCGCTGCTGCGCACCTTGCTGGAAGACGTGATGAATGCGCCGCAGGCCCTGCCCTGAAATTCGGCGCCTGACTTTTTCGCAGGCAAAAGAAAACCCCGCCGAAGCGGGGCTTTGCAGACTGTTTCCCTGACATCCATTTCACTCCGCCATCCTGGCAGAATCCTACGTGTCCGTGTTGTTGCTTTGCGCTTCCTGCGCGACGTCCATGTGAAGTAGATTATCCGTGGATCCAATTTGGCGATAGAGGACGATTAGCAGTACGTCATGTAAGAGAATGCTTACACGCCCTCCAAGCCCTTAGAACAGTGCCTCATCCAGCAAAAACAAGGATTCGCTACCGGCTTTTACCGACGCACTCAGCGAGTGAATACGTGGCAACAGACGCGCAAAGTAGAAGCGCGCGGTGCCCAGTTTGCTGGCGTAGAAGTCTTCCTCAGCCTCCTTGCCCAACGCGGCCTTGGCCATGCGTGCCCACATATAGGCGTAGGCCATGTAACCAAATGCATGCAAATACTCCACCGAGGCTGCGCCGATCTCGTTCGGGTTGGTCTTGGCGCGATCCAGCACCCAGGCGGTCAATTCGTCCAGGTTATCCACCGCTGCGCTCAACGGTTGGCTGAACTCAGCCAGTTCAGGCCCCGCCGAGGCGATGAACTGGCGAATCTCGTCGGCGAACAAGGTGTAGAACGCACCGCCGCTACCGACGATCTTGCGCCCCATCAAATCCAGTGCCTGGATGCCGTTGGTGCCTTCGTAGATCTGCGTGATGCGTACATCACGCACCAGTTGCTCCTGGCCCCATTCGCGAATGTAACCGTGGCCGCCAAACACTTGCTGGCCGAGCACGGTGGTTTCCAGGCCCAGGTCGCTGAGGAACGCCTTGGCGACCGGAGTCAACAAGGCCACCAGGTTATCGGCCCGCTCACGGGCAGCGGCATCTTCACTGAACTTGGCGATGTCCAGCTGCGTCGCCACATAGGTGGAGAACGCGCGACCGCCTTCGTTGGCGGCTTTCATGGTCAACAGCATACGGCGCACATCGGGGTGGACGATGATCGGGTCGGCCACTTTGTCTTTGGCCTGGGCACCGGTCGGCGCACGGCTTTGCAGGCGGTCGCGGGCATATTCAATCGCGTTCTGGTAGGAGCGCTCGCCGGACGCCAGGCCCTGGATACCCACGCCAAGGCGCTCGTAGTTCATCATGGTGAACATCGCCGCCAACCCACGGTTGGGTTCGCCCACCAGGTAACCCACGGCTTCATCGAAGTTCATCACGCAGGTGGCGGATGCCTGGATACCCATCTTGTGTTCGATGGAGCCACAGCTCACCGGGTTGCGCGCACCCAGGCTGCCGTCGGCATTGACCATGAACTTCGGCACCAGGAACAGCGAAATCCCCTTGGGACCGGCCGGTGCGTCCGGCAGTTTGGCCAGTACCAGGTGAATGATGTTCTCGGTGAGGTCGTGTTCACCGCCAGTGATAAAGATCTTGGTCCCGCTGATCCTGTAGGAACCGTCTGCCTGCGGCTCGGCCTTGGTGCGGATAATCCCCAGGTCGGTACCGGCGTGTGCTTCCGTCAGGCACATGGAGCCGGCCCATTCGCCGGAATACATCTTCGGCAGGTAGATGGCCTTGAGTTCCTCGCTGGCGTGGGTGTTGATCGACACGCAGGCGCCGGAGGTCAGCATCGGGTACAGGCCGAACGCCAGGCTTGACGAGTTGATCATCTCCTCGACCTGGGCCGATACCGCCTTGGGCATGCCCATGCCGCCAAACACGGGGTCGCCGCCTACGCCGACCCAGCCACCTTCAGCGTAGGTCTTGTAGGCCTGTGGATAACCCTCCGGAGTAAACACCGCGGTGTTATCCCAACGGCAGCCCTGTTCATCGCCGCCGCGGCTGAGCGGGGCGATGGATTTGGCGGTGACCTTGCCGGCTTCTTCGAGGATGGCCTCTACGGTTTCGGCGTCAACGCTGTCTGCCAATGCCGGCAATTGGGCCCAAGTGGTGGCGACCTCAAAGACTTCGTTGAGGACGAAGCGCATATCACGCAGCGGCGCTTTGTAATCAGCCATGGCAAACCTCGTGAGAACGTGAAAAGTGATTCGATAGGATCGGTTTTACAGGCTCCGAGTGTACCCGAACAACTTTTCAGACACATAGGGTCCACTTGTGACTGATTGGTATTTTTAAGTCATCACAACGCAAACGACTCCGCAGGCAGACTCATCAGGCATTCGCTGCCCGCTTCCACGGCGGCGCGATGGGTTGCGGTACGTGGCAGCAGGCGCTTGAAGTAGAAGTCGCAGGTCGCCAGCTTGGCCTTGGCGAAGTCAGTGTCATCGTGCGCCAGCGCTGCAATGGCCATCCGCAGCCACAGGTAGGCGAGGATGATGTAACCGCTGTACATCAAGTAATCCACCGCCGCTGCGCCCACCTCATCCGGGTTTTTCATCGCGGCCATACCGACCTGGGCGGTCAGCTCGCCCCATTCCTGATTCAGTTGATTAAGCTGCACCACATAGCCCTTGAGCTGCGCATGTTCGGCATTCGCCGCGCAAAACTTATGCACGATTTTGGTAAAGCCGCGCAGCAGCTTGCCCTGGCTGCCCAACACCTTGCGCCCCAGCAGGTCGAGGGCCTGGATGCCGTTGGTGCCTTCGTAGATCGGCGCAATCCGCGCATCGCGCGCCAGTTGTTCCATGCCCCACTCACGAATGTAGCCATGGCCGCCGAATATCTGCATGCCGTGGTTGGTCACCTCCAGCCCGGTGTCGGTCATAAAGGCTTTGCAGATGGGAGTGAGGAACGCCAACAGGTCTTCGGCTTCCTGACGCTGGCCAGCGTCGCTGCTCAGGTGCGCGGTATCGAGCAACTGCGCAGTGAAATAGGTGAGTGCGCGGTTACCTTCGTTGAAGGCTTTCATGGTCAGCAGCATACGGCGCACATCGGGGTGCACGATGATCGGGTCGGCGGCTTTCTCCGGGGCCTTGGCGCCGGTCAGCGCGCGCATTTGCAGGCGGTCGTTGGCGTACTTGATCGCGCCCTGGAAGCTCGCCTCGCCATTGCACAGGCCCTGCATACCGGTGCCCAGGCGGGCGTGGTTCATCATGGTGAACATGCAGTTGAGGCCTTTGTTCGCCTCGCCAATCAAAAAGCCCTTGGCGCCGTCGAAGTTGAGCACGCACGTGGCCGAGGCCTTGATGCCCATCTTGTGCTCGATAGAGCCGCAGTGCACCGCATTGCGCTCAGCCGAATCCACATGGAACTTGGGCACGATAAACAACGAGATACCCTTGGTGCCCGCCGGCGCATCCGGCAGCTTGGCCAGCACCAGATGGATGATATTGGCGCTCATGTCGTGCTCACCGGCCGAGATGAAGATCTTGCTGCCGGTGATCGCGTAGCTGCCATCCGCCTGGGGCACGGCACGGGTCTTGATCAGGCCCAGGTCGGTGCCGCAATGGGCTTCGGTCAGGCACATGGTGCCGGTCCATTCGCCTGCGGTGAGTTTGCTCAGGAACGTGGCCTTCTGCTCTTCGGTGCCGTGGGCGTGGATCGCCGACATCGCGCCGTGGGTCAGGCCCGGATACATGCCCCATGAGGTATTACTGGAGCCGATCATCTCGCTGAGCACCAGGCCCAACGATTGCGGCAGGCCCTGGCCACCGTAGGCCGGGTCTGCCGCCACCCCGTGCCAGCCGCCCTCGACGTACTGGGCGAAGGCTTCCTTGAAGCCCTTGGGCGTGGTCACCACGCCGTTGTCGAAATGGCAGCCCTCTTCATCACCACTGCGGTTGAGTGGCGAAAGCACGTTCTCGCAGAATTTGGCGCCTTCTTCGAGGATTGCACTGACCATGTCCGGGCTGGCATCCGTGGCGCCCAGGGCAGCGTAGTGGCCGTGGAAATCAAATACGTTGTCGATCAGAAAGCGCATGTCGCGCAGGGGAGCTTTGTACTCAGGCATGGCGATGTCTCCGGCGGCAGATCCTTTCAACCTACTGCCGGCCAGCGCCTCGGACAATCATTGTAGAACCGCTGAATACAGCGCCATCACTCAACCGGCAGCGCTCTGCATGCGCACCGCGCCACGGCGGGTCTGCCCGGCCGCAACCACACAGTTACGCCCCGCGCCCTTGGCGGCGTACAGCGCCTGGTCGGCGGACTTGAGCACTTCTTCCGCCGTGCGCTGGTCGATCTGGCGTTCGGCCACGCCAATGCTGACCGTCACTGACACACTCGACGCGCCGCTGCCCGCCCGGCGTTGACGGCCTTGTTGATCATCCTGAGGGCGGTCCGAGTTGCGCAACTTGATGTCGTAGTTGGCGACGATCTCGCGGATTTCCTCCAGGTGCGGCATGCACTCATCCAGGGTCTTGCCGGCAAACACCACGGCGAATTCTTCACCGCCATAGCGGTAGGCACGCCCACCCCCATTGACCTTGGACAGCTTGCTCGCCACCAGGCGCAGCACCTGGTCGCCCACATCGTGGCCATGGGTGTCATTGAAACGCTTGAAGTGATCGACGTCGGTCATCGCCAGCACATAGTTGCGCCCCAGCCGCTGCATGCGTTCGTTCAGGGCACGGCGCCCCGGCAGGCCGGTCAGTTCGTCGCGGAACGCCATTTGATAAGCCTCATGGGCCACACCGGCGGCGATCATCAGCATGACCTGGCTGCACATGATGTTGAGGGTGAACGGCAGGATGAAGGTCTGCGGCAACATCCAGAACATCCCCAGCAACCCGACCAGTTGCGCCGCATGCAGCGGGCGCGGCTGGTACCAATATTGCGCCGCCAGAGTGAGGAAGCCGACCAGGAACATCGGGTATGACAGCTGGATCAGGCTCATCCAGGTCCCATGCAGGGCGGGCCAGCGGATCTCCGCCAACCAGTTCAGCAGCGCCTGGGGATAACTTTGCTCCAAGGCCAGCGCCACACTGCCGATTGCCAGCAGCACCGCACAACGGGCAACAAAATCGCGGAACAGATGGGTCTTCTCCTGCCAGAGCGCGTAGATGCTGAACAGCAGCGGCAATAACAGGCAACACAGGTGAAACACCACGGCTGCGTCTTCGCGCACGCGGCCATTGTCGCGATAGAAATCGGTCTGGGTATCGAGCAGGAAGTAGGCGATGTACACCGTGATCATCAGGAACAATTCACGCTGGCGGCGATAAACCGCGCAGTACGAACCGCCCAGCAACAGCACCAGGGTCGGCAGCACATTGAACAGCGAGGTGAAAAAGACACTGAGGTCCTTGACGTACGCAGCCGAGAGCCCGGCCAGCAACAGCAGCAACGAAGGGAGGAAGTGACTGAAACGTAAAGCAGACACGCGTGACAAGGGTAAAACTCCGACCCGCAAAAAGTAGTAGCACTGTGCCTTGATGCGAACAGTTAAGCACACCCTGCCCGTCATGTATCACATTGCCATCACTGTAACGGCAGCCGGAGGCAATCCCTGAGCGCTGCACTGTGTTTTTTATCCCCCAATGAAAAAACCGCCGCTCCCAAGGGAAGCGACGGTTTCAGATGAACCCGGTAAGGCTTAGTAAGCCAGGCCGAAGTCTTCTTCTTTCATGTCCATCAGGTTACTGGCGCCCGACAGCATGGTGGCCACGTGGGTACGGGTCCGCGGCAGGATCCGCTGGAAGTAGAAGCGCGCAGTTTGCAGCTTGGCGGTGTAGAACGCTTCTTCGCTGGTACCGGCGGCGAGTTTTTCGGCAGCCAGGCGCGCCATTTCGGCCCAGAAGTAAGCCAGGCAGGCGTAACCGGAGTACATCAGGTAATCCACCGAAGCGGCCCCCACTTCTTCGCGGTCTTTCATCGCGGCCATGCCGACCTTCATGGTCAACTCGCCCCACTCTTTGTTCAGCGCAGCCAGCGGTGCCACGAACTCCTTGACCGCGTCGTTGCCTTCGTTGGCCTGGCAGAACTTGTGCACGATCTTGGTGAAGCCCTTGAGCGCTTCGCCCTGGGTCATCAGCACTTTACGGCCGAGCAGGTCCAGTGCCTGGATGCCGGTGGTGCCTTCGTACAGCATGGAGATACGGCTGTCGCGAACGTTCTGCTCCATGCCCCACTCCGCGATAAAGCCGTGGCCGCCATAGATCTGCACACCGTGGTTGGCGGATTCAAAACCGACTTCGGTCATGAACGCCTTGGCAATCGGGGTCATGAATGCCAGCAGGCCGTCGGCCTGTTTCTTGGCCTCGTCGTCGGTGCCGTATTTGACGATGTCCACTTGCTTGGCGGTGAAGTACACCATCGCACGGTTACCTTCGGCGAAGGCTTTCATGGTCAGCAGCATGCGGCGCACGTCAGGGTGCACGATGATCGGGTCAGCGGCCTTTTCCGGCGCTTTCGGGCCAGTCAGGGAACGCATCTGTAAGCGATCGCGGGCGTATTTCAGGCCGCCCTGGAAGCCGATCTCGGCGTGAGCCAGGCCTTGCAGCGCGGTGCCCAGGCGAGCGGTGTTCATAAAGGTGAACATGCAGTTCAGGCCTTTGTTCGCCGGGCCGATCAGGAAACCGGTGGCCGCGTCGAAGTTCATCACACAGGTGGCGTTACCGTGGATACCCATCTTGTGTTCCAGGGAACCACAGCTCACGGCGTTGCGCGCACCGATCGAGCCGTCGGCGTTGGGCAGGAACTTGGGCACGATGAACAGCGAGATGCCTTTGGTACCCGCCGGTGCGTCCGGCAGGCGGGCCAGCACGATGTGGACGATGTTGTCGGCCATGTCGTGCTCACCGGCCGAGATGAAGATCTTGGTACCGGAGACTTTGTAGGAACCGTCAGCCTGAGGCTCGGCCTTGGTGCGCAGCATGCCCAGGTCGGTACCGCAGTGTGGTTCGGTCAGGCACATGGTGCCGGTCCATTCGCCCGACACCAGCTTGGTCAGGTAAGCCTCTTGCTGCTCGGGGGTGCCGTGCTCGGAAATGGTGTTCATCGCGCCATGGGACAGGCCCGGGTACATGCCCCACGACCAGTTGGCTTCGCCGACCATTTCACTCACGGCCAGGCCCAGGGATTCCGGCAGGCCTTGACCACCGTGCTCTACGTCGTGGGCCAGGCTTGGCCAGCCGCCTTCGACAAATTGCTTGTAGGCTTCTTTGAAACCAGCAGGGGTTTTTACGCCAGACTCACTCCAGGTGCACCCTTCGATGTCACCCACGCGGTTCAACGGTGCCAGCACTTGCTCACAGAACTTGGCGCCTTCTTCGAGGATGGCGTCAACCATGTCCGGGGTAGCGTCCTGGCAAGCCGGCAGGCTCTGATAGTGCGCTTCATAGCCGAGCAGTTCGTCACGAACGAAGCGAATATCACGCAAGGGGGCCTTGTAGTCAGGCATAGCGATAAACCTCTGCTGATGTATCTGGAATGAACAACCGCGTGGATGTGTTGTGGCGGTCAAACAGGTGTTTGAAACATACGTTTACGACCTGGGGATGTCAAGCGTCGTCCAGACACCGTTTGTCATGACGCGGGTCAATGCCAGGCATGGCGAGGCCTGCGGCGGGATGCCACAAGGTGCTCAGAAGAAAATGGAGGATTGCACAAAGGCGACCAGCCCCAGGAAGAAGCCGGTCGTACGAAAGAGGGGTTAAGCGAAGGTGTCGATCAGGGTACCGAGCATTTCGTCTGAAGCCTTGGCGACCTTGGCGCCCAACTCCACTTGAAACTTGCCTTGGGCCATTTCAACCATATTGCTCGCCGAATTCGTCGGCTGGGCGCGGTCATTGGCTTGCAACCGGTCGCTCTGTGCGTCCGACGGCTGGGTGGTCGCGGCGCTGGCAATCCTGCCGGCGGCCTGGTCGACACGGCTCTGCCCGGCCTGAATAGTGCTCAGCCCCGAGTAAAACGCGCTGCTGCCAGAGATTTCCATGGCTTTAACCTGCCTTTAGAGAATCGTGAAGTTGAATTGAAGCAGACATACTGGCAAAAAGCCCGTTAAAAACACTAATGGCATAATGCCGTGCCGATAGCCAGAATCAGTCAAGCAGGTCCAGTTGCAGGTACTCAGCTACCGCCTCGGCACCGGCGTGCTTGAGCTTGGGCACTCGGCCCAGGCATGGCGCGGGCAAACGCTCGGCCAGGGTCGCGAGGTTTTCTTCCAGACGAGAGGTCTTGGGGTCGATGATATTCGCCACCCAACCGGCCAAGGGCAAACCGTCCCGGGTGATGGCTTCGGCGGTGAGCAAGGCATGGCTGATGCAACCCAGGCGCACACCCACCACCAGGATCACCGGCAGTTGCAGCGCCATGGCCAGGTCCGACAGGTTGTCCTGGTCAGCCAACGGCACCCGCCAACCGCCTGCGCCTTCGATGAGGGTGAAATCCGCCTGACGCGCCAGAATCTGCTGCATGGGTTTCAACAACGACTGCACCGTCAGCGCGACGCCGGCCTCCCGTGCGGCCAGATGGGGCGCGATGGCGGGTTCGAACGCCAGCGGGTTGACCTCGGCATAACTCAACGGCAATGAACACTCGGCCAGCAGCGCCAGGGCATCAGCGTTGCGCAAGCCCTTGGCCGTGACCTGGCAACCGGAAGCCACGGGTTTTCCCGCCGCAGTACTTTTGCCGGTTAGCCGGGCGGCGTGCAACAGGCCGGCGGCGATAGTGGTCTTGCCGACATCCGTATCGGTGCCGGTGATGAAATAAGCGGCGCTCATAGGGGCTTCTCCAGGACGGCGTACACCACTTGATACGTGGCCGGCAGTCCCTCGGCCTGACGGAACTGCTCGTAGGCGTCTACCAGTGCAACAATCCGCGCACGGCCCGTCAACCCTCCCGGGCGGCCTGGGTTGAGATTATGCGCCCCCAGCGCCTTGAGCTCATGGGTCAGGCTGCGCACATCCGGGTAATGCAGCACATGGGGACGTCGTTCCAGGCTGACCACGCGCAAACCACTGGCCGCGCACAACTGCTGGTACGCCTCGAAAGTGCGGAAGCGATTGACGTGCACCAGGCCATCCGCCGCCCGCCAGCTTTCGCGCAACTCATCCAGCGTCCCGACGCACAAACTGGCGAACGCCAGCACGCCACCCGGTTGCAGCACGCGATAGGCCTCGCTGAGCACCGCCTCGAAGTTCGCACACCACTGCACCGCCAGGCTGGAAAAGATCAGCCCGCAGTTACCATCCTTGAAAGGCAGACGCTCGGCATCACCCGCGATGAAATACTCAGCACCGCCCAAAGGCCGGGCGTGATCGAGCATCCCCTCGGCAATATCCAACGCCACACCTTGGCTGGCGGGCAACAACTCGCCCAACACGCGGCTGAAATAACCCGTGCCGCAGCCCATATCCAGCCAGCGCTGTGGCGCGCACGCTGATGGCAGGCGGGCCAGCAGCTCATGCCCTACGGCTCGCTGCAACTCGGCGACGCTGTCGTAACTGGCCGCCGCACGGGAAAACGACGCCGCCACCTGACGTTTGTCCGGCAAGGCGCCCGGCAGGAAGGGCTGGGATAAATCAGTCATCGACGCACTCATGCAAAAAAGCCTGGATGGCCCCCGCCACACCGTGGGGGTCTTCCAGAAGAAAAGCGTGACCAGCCTGTTCAATCAGGCCGATTTCCACATCCGGCAGCAGCTTAAGCAGGTCGCTGGCGGCTTCGGCGGGCACCAATCCGTCCATGCCGGCGAACAGGTGCAACTGTGGGCCGCGATAAGCCAGCAAGGCTTCGCGGGTATCCAGTTGGGCCAGCAGTTCCAGGCCGGGCATCAACACGCTGGACGCTGAATGCGGCGCGCCGCTGACCAGCAGGCGCGACAGCCCGCGCGGGTCCTCGGCGCCCTTGGCGCACAACAGGCCGAAGCGCTTGAGGGTGACTTGGGAGTCGGCATGGCAGCCGGCCAGGAACGCATCGAAGGTCGCGGCGGGCATCCCATGGGGCCAGCCGTCGTGGGCGACGAAACACGGGTTGCTCGCCAGGGTCAGCAAGCCGCAGCAACGCTCGCCGCGCCGCGCCGCCAGTTCGGCAGCGAGCATGCCGCCCAGGGACCAACCGCCCAGCCAGGCGTTGTCGGGCAGGGTAGCGTCGAGTTCGTCGAGCCATTCATCGAGGTCGCTGGAAGCAAGCGCCGGCAATGGCTCGACCTGCACCTGCAGGTGTGCGTCCAGGCCACGCAAGGCGGCGGCCAAAGGCTCCAGCGGCGATACGCCGAGACCCCAGCCGGGCAGCAGGATCAGTCGATCACGCATGGTCGGGCTCCATGGCGCCAAGCAAGCGGAAACACTCTTCTAATGCGTTTAACAATAGCTGCACCTGCGCTTCGCTGTGGGCTGCGGTCAAGGTCACGCGCAAACGCGCGCTGCCGGCGGGTACGGTGGGTGGGCGGATCGCCGTGACCATCAGGCCGCGCTCACGCAGCATCTGCGACAGACGCACGGCCTTGGCACTGTCGCCGATCAGGATCGGCTGGATCGGTGTAAAGCTGTCCATCAAGTCCAGGCCAAGTTGCTCGGCACCCTGGCGAAACTGACGAATCAGGCGGTCGAGGTGCTCGCGCCGCCAATGTTCGGTGCGTAGCAGCTCCAGGCTTTTCAGGGTGGCGCAGGCCAGCGCCGGCGGTTGGCTGGTGGTGTAGATATACGGCCGGGCAAACTGGATCAGGCTTTCGACCAGGTCCTCACTGCCCGCGACAAACGCGCCCGCCGTGCCGAACGCTTTGCCCAGGGTGCCGACCAATACCGGCACGTCGTCCTGGCTCAAGCCGAAATGCTCGACGATCCCGCCGCCATTAGCACCCAGCGGACCAAAGCCATGGGCATCATCCACCATCAACCAGGCGCCTTTGGCCCTGGCTGCACGGACCAGTGCCGGCAGGTCGGCCAGATCGCCGTCCATGCTGAACACACCATCGGTGACCACCAGCGTATTGCCGGTGGCTTTCTCCAGGCGCTTGGCCAGGCTGATCGCGTCGTTGTGCAAATAGCGATTGAAGCGCGCACCGGACAGCAAGCCGGCATCCAGCAGCGAGGCATGGTTGAGACGGTCTTCCAGCACCGTATCGCCCTGCCCCACCAACGCCGTGACCGCACCAAGGTTGGCCATGTAGCCGGTGGTAAACAGCAGAGCACGCGGGCGGCCGGTGAGATCGGCCAGCGCCTCCTCCAGCTCATGGTGCGGCGTGGCGTGACCCACCACCAAGTGCGAGGCACCGCCGCCCACGCCCCAACGGGACGCCCCGGCGCGCCAGGCCTCGATCACTTGCGGGTGATTGGCCAGGCCCAGGTAATCGTTATTGCAGAATGCCAGGAGGGGTTGACCGTCAACCACCACCTCCGGGCCTTGGGGGCTCTGGAGCAGCGGGCGTTGACGGTAAAGGTGTTCGGCACGGCGGGCAGCGAGGCGCGCGGAGAGATCAAAAGACATGCAGGCCTCGGGGTGGCAGGTGCAACTCGGTCAAAACAGGTGGGAATCAAACAACGGCGTTATAGAACTGCTCGCTGCTCTTCTGCTCCACCAACGCCTGTTCGATGGCCGCCTGGTGCACTTCATCCGCATGCTCTTCACGGGCTTCCGGCAGGATGCCCAGGCGCGAGAACAGTTGCATGTCCTTGTCGGCCTGGGGGTTGGCGGTGGTCAGCAGTTTGTCGCCGTAGAAGATCGAGTTGGCACCGGCAAAGAACGCCAGGGCCTGCATCTGCTCGTTCATGGCTTCGCGCCCCGCCGACAGGCGCACATGGGATTGCGGCATCAGGATGCGCGCCACGGCCAGCATGCGGATGAAATCGAACGGGTCGATGTCCTCGGCATTTTCCAACGGTGTACCGGCGACTTTCACCAGCATGTTGATCGGCACCGACTCCGGATGCTCCGGCAGGTTGGCCAACTGGATCAGCAGGTTGGCGCGGTCGTCGAGGGACTCGCCCATGCCAAGGATGCCGCCGGAGCAGATCTTCATCCCCGACTCACGCACATAGGCCAGGGTTTGCAGGCGCTCGCTGTAGGTACGGGTGGTGATGATACTGCCGTAGAACTCCGGCGACGTGTCCAGGTTGTGGTTGTAGTAATCCAGGCCGGCCTGGGCCAGGGCTTGGGTCTGGTCCTGGTCGAGACGGCCGAGGGTCATGCAGGTTTCCAGGCCCATGGCCTTCACGCCCTTGACCATCTGCAGCACATAGGGCATGTCTTTGGCCGACGGGTGTTTCCAGGCGGCGCCCATGCAGAAACGGGTCGAACCGATGGCCTTGGCGCGAGCGGCCTCTTCGAGGACCTTCTGCACCTCCATCAGCTTTTCTTTTTCCAGGCCCGTGTTGTAGTGGCCCGACTGCGGACAATATTTGCAATCTTCCGGGCAGGCACCGGTCTTGATCGACAGCAGGGTCGACACCTGTACACGGTTGGCATCGAAATGCGCGCGGTGCACGGTCTGCGCCTGGAACAACAGGTCATTGAACGGCTGCACGAACAACGCTTTGACTTCGGCTAAGGACCAATCGTGACGCAAGGTGGCGGTGGTGCTGGCGCTCATGGGCGATTCCTTGATTATGCTTTGGCAAGCGCTGCGGGAAGGGCAATACCCACAGACACGACACGGATGCTCGGCATATTTAAGGAAGATTCATGCACTGTCAACCAAGCCGCAAACACGAAGTTTACATCTGGTCAAAAAACACACAGAAATGTTTAATCTGCGACGAGACGACTGAAACCGCCGACTGTGTGTGCAACGTCTGCGAAACCGAGCTGCCCTGGCTGATGGAGCATTGCGAAGTCTGCGCCTTGCCTCTGGCGATGGACGGCCTGGTCTGCGGCCAGTGCCTGAGACAACCGCCTGCCTTTAAACACGTGATCGCCCCCTGGACCTACAGCTTTCCGGTGGACACCCTGATCAGTCGCTTCAAGCACCAGGCACGCTGGCCCCTCGGGCATATGCTGGGGCGCTTGCTGGGGCACTACTTGCAACATCGCTTCGACAACCACTCACTCACCCGCCCGGACATGCTGCTGCCGGTGCCCATGGCCCGCAGGCGCCTGCGTGAACGGGGCTATAACCAGGCGCTGATGCTGGCGCGCTGGCTCAGCGCCGACCTCGACCTTCCCCACGATGCACATCTATTGCTACGCCCTTATGAAACCGTCGCGCAGCAAGCCCTCGACGCCAAGACGCGCAAACGCAACCTGCTCAACGCCTTCGCCCTGGCCCCGGGTGCCGAGGTGCGCGGCCGCCACCTGGCGCTGGTGGACGACGTGCTCACCACCGGCGCCACCGCCCACAGCCTGGCGCGGTTATTGATCAACGCCGGCGCGCGACAGGTAGACGTGTACTGCCTGGCCCGCACACCAAAGCCTGGCACTTGACTCTCATGCCTCGCGGCTGCAACGTCCGCTCATCCCACCACAGCGAATGCCCATGTCCCTACCGACGCTGCTCAGCCAACATATTGTCCGCCGCCCCCAGCGTATCGCCCTGCTGGGGCATATCGCCGAGCAGGGCTCCATCACCCGCGCCGCCAAAAGTGCGGGCTTGAGCTACAAGGCCGCCTGGGACGCCATTGACGAGCTGAACAACCTGGCGCAAAAACCCTTGGTCGAACGCAGTGTCGGCGGCAAGGGCGGCGGCGGCGCCAAACTCACGGCCGAGGGTGAACGGGTGTTGCGCCTCTACCAGCGCCTGCAAGTGTTGCAGGCCGAAGTGCTCGGCTCGGACGAGGCCGCCAGCGACTTCAACCTGCTCGGACGCTTGATGCTGCGCACCAGCGCCCGTAACCAGTTGCACGGCCAGGTCATTGCGATTGAACAGCTTGGCCGCAACGACCTGATTCACTTGCAGCTCGCCGGAGGGCTGACCCTGGCGGCGCAAATCACCCATGACAGTACACAACGGCTGGAGCTGGAGGTCGGCGTGGAAGTTGTCGCGCTGATCAAGGCCGGCTGGCTGGAACTACTGACGCCCGACGAACCCGCAACACCTGGACACAATTGCATGAGCGGAACCGTCGACGCGATTCTCGCCGCCGAGGACGGCCCCAGCGAAGTGCGCATCGCCCTGCCCAATGGCCAGGTTTTATGCGCCTTGGCGCAGCCCGCCGCGCTCGAGGCCCTGGGCGCTGCCGCTGGCAGGACGCTCCAAGTGCAATTTGCCGCCAGCAATGTGCTGCTCGGCACGCCGGTCTGAGCCGAGTAGCTCTTCAAACTGCAACAATTTCGTCACGCCCGCTCCTTATGGTGTCTGCAAAAACCGCAGGGAGCCTGACATGAACCTATTAGAAGAAAACCAAGCCATCGACCTCGAACAGATGGTCGGCCTCACCCGCCGCCGCTTTATCGGTGCCGGCGCCCTGTGCGGTGCGGCGATGTTCCTCGGTGGCAACCTGCTGAGCCGCAGCGCCCTGGCCGTCAACGCCGCCTCCGCCAGCCCGCTGCTGGGCTTTACCAGCATCGCCGCAGCCACCAGCGACACCATCACCCTGCCACCGGGCTACAGCGCTTCGGTGCTGATCAGCTGGGGCCAGCCGCTGCACAAGAGCGCGCCGGCCTTCGACCCGTCCGGCAACGGCACCGCCAAGGCCCAGGAACAACAGTTCGGCGACAACAACGACGGCATGAGCCTGTTCGCCTTCCCCGGCGACGACAACCGCGCACTGATGGCGATCAACAACGAATACACCAACTACCGCTACCTCTTCGCCCACGGCGGCGCGCCGCAATCGGCCGAAGACGTGCACAAGGCCCAGGCCAGCGAAGGCGTGTCGGTGATCGAAGTACGGCGCAAAGGTGACACTTGGCAATTCGTCCAGGACTCGCGCTACAACCGCCGCATCCACGGCAACTCGCCGATCCGCCTGAGCGGCCCCGCCGCCGGCCATGAATGGTTGAAAACCAGCGCCGATAAGTCCGGCAAAAAAGCCCTCGGCACCTTCCAGAACTGCGCCAACGGCAAGACCCCATGGGGCACTTACCTGACCTGCGAAGAGAACTTCACCGACTGCTTCGGCAGCAGCAACCCCCAGCAAACCTTCGATGCCGGGCAGAAACGCTACGGCGTGGTGGCCGCCAGCAAAGAGATCAACTGGCACCTGCACGACCCGCGCTTCGACCTGGCCAAGAACCCCAATGAACTCAACCGCCACGGCTGGGTCGTGGAAATCGACCCGTTCGACCCGCAATCCACCCCGGCCAAACGCACCGCCCTGGGCCGTTTCAAGCACGAGAACGCCGCCCTGGCAGAAACCCGTGACGGCCGCGCCGTGGTGTACATGGGCGACGACGAACGCGGCGAGTTCATCTACAAGTTCGTCAGCCGCGACAAGATCAACCACAAGAACCCCAAGGCCAACAAAGACCTGCTCGACCACGGCACCTTGTACGTGGCCATCTTCGATGCGGGCGATGGCAACGCCGATCATCCGAAGGGCAAAGGGCAATGGGTCGAGCTGACCCATGGCAAAAACGGCATCGACGCCAGCACCGGCTTCGCCAGCCAGGCCGAAGTGCTGATCCACGCGCGCCTGGCCGCCAGTGTGGTCAAAGCCACGCGCATGGACCGCCCGGAATGGATCGTGGTCAGCCCCACCGACGGCCAGGTCTATTGCACCCTGACCAACAACGCCAAGCGCGGCGAAGACGGCCAACCGGTGGGCGGGCCCAACCCGCGCGAGAAAAACGTCTACGGCCAGATCCTGCGCTGGAAGGCCAACGCCGATGACCATGGCGCCGCGGACTTCAGCTGGGACCTGTTTGTGGTGGCCGGCAACCCAGGTGTGCATGCCGGCACGCCAAAAGGTGGCTCGTCCAACATCAACCCGCAGAACATGTTCAACAGCCCCGACGGCCTGGGGTTCGACAAGGCCGGGCGCCTGTGGATCCTCACCGATGGCGACTACAGCAACGCTGGCGACTTCGCGGGCATGGGCAATAACCAGATGCTCTGCGCCGACCCGAGCACCGGTGAAATCCGTCGCTTCATGGTCGGGCCGGTGGCCTGTGAGGTGACGGGCATCAGCTTCTCGCCGGATCAGAAAACCCTGTTTGTGGGGATTCAGCACCCGGGTGAAACCGGGGGTTCGACCTGGCCGGAGCATCTGCCGAATGGCAAGCCGCGTTCGTCGGTGATGGCGATTCGGCGGGATGATGGCGGGATAGTCGGTGCCTGATAGACCGCCCCACTGTAGGAGCGGGCTTGCCCGCGAAGATCGTCAACGATAACGCAGCGGAACCTGACACCCAACTGCGTGCTCAGGTTTTTCGCGAGCAAGCTCGCTCCTACAGCGTTACCATACCCGGCCGGACGCGGCGCCCTGCTGCGCGCAGGAGTTCGCATGGCCCATCCGTTTGAAACCCTCACCCCCGACCTGGTACTCGACGCTGTCGAAAGCATCGGTTTCCTCAGCGATGCCCGCGTCTTGGCGCTCAACAGCTACGAAAACCGCGTGTATCAGGTGGGCATCGAAGACTCCGAACCGCTGATCGCCAAGTTCTACCGCCCCCAGCGCTGGACCAACGAAGCGATCCTCGAAGAGCACCGGTTCACCTTCGAGTTGGCTGAGTGCGACGTGCCGGTGGTCGCGCCGATGATTCATAACGGCGAAAGCCTGTTCGAACACGCCGGTTTCCGCTTCACCCTGTTCCCCCGCCGTGGCGGCCGCGCACCGGAGCCGGGCAACCTTGACCAGCTTTATCGCCTTGGGCAACTGCTCGGCCGCTTGCACGCCGTGGGTTCCACCCGCCCGTTCGAACACCGCGAAGCCTTGGGTGTGAAGAACTTCGGTCACGACTCGCTCAATACCTTGCTCGAAGGCAATTTCATTCCCAAGAGCCTGCTGCCAGCCTACGAGTCGGTGGCCCGCGACCTGCTCAAGCGCGTGGAAGAGGTCTACAAAGCCACGCCGCACAAGAACATCCGCATGCACGGCGATTGCCACCCCGGCAACATGATGTGCCGCGATGAGATGTTCCACATCGTCGACCTCGACGACTGCCGCATGGGCCCGGCGGTGCAGGACTTATGGATGATGCTCGCCGGTGATCGCCAGGAATGCCTGGGCCAGCTGTCGGAGCTGATGGACGGCTACCAGGAATTCCACGACTTCGACCCCCGCGAACTGGCGCTGATCGAGCCGCTGCGCGCGTTGCGCCTGATGCACTACAGCGCGTGGCTGGCACGGCGCTGGGATGACCCGGCGTTCCCCCACAGCTTCCCGTGGTTCGGCAGCGAGCGGTATTGGGGCGACCAGGTGCTGGCGCTGCGCGAGCAACTCTCAGCCCTCAACGAAGAACCCCTCAAACTCTTCTGAAATCGCCGCTCGCTCCTGTAGGAGCGAGCTTGCTCGCGAAAAACCTGAGGGCGCCGCGTGCAGTCAGGATGCCCGCGTTATCGTTAACGATCTTCGCGAGCAAGCTCGCTCCTACAGAAGGGTAATCCCATTGGTTGACAAATATCCTTACAATCGCCCTTTGTTAGCTGCCTAAGCAAGGATTCCGCATGCAAGCCGCCAACCCCCGCAAGGGGTACATCCTGGGCCTGAGCGCCTATGTCATCTGGGGTCTGTTCCCGCTCTACTTCAAAGCCATCGCCAGTGTCCCCGCCGCCGAAATCATCGTGCACCGGGTGCTGTGGTCAGCGCTGTTCGGTGGTTTGCTGCTGATGGTGTGGAAGCACCCGGGCTGGTTCCGCGAACTGCGCGACAACCCCAGGCGCCTAGCAATCCTGGCCCTCAGCGGTTCGTTGATCGCCGGTAACTGGCTGACCTATGTGTGGTCGGTAAACAGCGGGCGCATGCTCGAAGCCAGCCTGGGCTACTACATCAACCCACTGGTGAATGTGCTGCTGGGCATGCTGTTGCTCGGCGAGCGCCTGCGTCGCCTGCAATGGGTGGCCGTGGGGCTGGCCGCAGTGGGTGTGGCGCAACAGGTCTGGCAGGTAGGCAGCTTGCCGTGGGTATCGTTGGTACTGGCGCTGACCTTCGGTTTCTACGGCCTGATCCGCAAGCAGGCGCCGGTCAAGGCACTGCCGGGGCTGGTGGTGGAGACCTGGATGCTGGTGCCGATTGCGGTGGCCTGGTTGTTGTTCAACCCGTCGGCCCACAGTGCGCAACTGGCGTTCTGGAGCACATCCGAAGCCTGGTGGCTGGTGGCGGCCGGCCCGGTGACGTTGATCCCGCTGGTGTGCTTCAACGCCGCCGCACGGCATTTGCCCTACACCGCCTTGGGCTTTTTGCAGTATGTGGCACCGACCCTGGTGTTACTGGAGGCGGTGCTGCTGTTCGGAGAGCACCTGGCGTCGAGCACGCTGATCGCGTTTGCCTTTATCTGGGCCGGGTTGGTGGTATACAGCGTCGATGCCTGGTTGAGCGTGCGCAAACGCTGATCAAATAACGTACAAACCTCTGCAAGCCCCAGCCGGCCTGGCTTGCAGAGATCCACCCCAAGGTTATCCACAACCTGGTCCCCGCCATTTGTGCACAAGCCTTTGAAACTGCTCGTTTTTTGCTCAGTTGGCGGAGAAGCCCGGTGGACGTGGCCTGGCGCCGGGTCTCTACAGGTTATCCACAGGCCCATGCAAGATTTCCATGCATAACCTTGTGGGTGGTTATTCCTCGTGGTGCAGTTCCACCATGAGATCATCCGCCAGGGTTTCCAGGGATTCCTGCAACGCCTCCAAGGACAAGCTCGACGGCACCTGTAACAGCGCCTCGGCGCTGAACAGCGGATCACCGCTCATCGGTGCCGGGCGCACATCGGTGCTCAAGCGCTCCAGGTTGACGCCCTGCTTGCTCAACAGCGCCGTGATCTCGCGCACGATGCCCGAGCGGTCGTTGCCCAGCAGCGTCATCACGATCGACTTGGACACCGATGCCTGGCCACTGCTGCCCTCGCCCACCAGCACGCGAATACCGTGTGTGGATAAATCCTCCAAAGCCCCCACCAAGGCCTGACGACTCTCGGCAGGCACGCTGACCCGCAGGATCCCGGCGAACTGCCCGGCCATATGCGCCATTCGGCTTTCCAGCCAATTGCCGCCGTGGGCCGCGATGTTCTGCGCGATACGTTCCACCAGGCCGGGTTTGTCGGCGGCGATAATAGTGAGTACAAGATGGTCCATGGCGAAGCCCTCTGAATTCAATCTACAAGGTGGACCCGGGGGCCCGCGAAAACAAATCGTGTACCATTTTTATATTTATCTGGAACAATCTAATAGTTTTTTGAGAACATCCGGTTCTCCGCTGTGACCGTACGACCAAAGTGGGTCGCTAAACGACGTATTTAGTCTAATTTTCACAACCGCAAGTCATCATGTAGTATGCCCTCCCGTGCACTACATAATGAAAATCCGAAACAGCGCATTAGCTCCGCAGAGTGAGGCAAGCAATGACTGAACACGTTCAAGTCGGTGGCCTGCAGGTCGCCAAAGTCCTGTTCGACTTCGTGAACAACGAAGCCATTCCCGGTACCGGCATCACTGCCGACCAGTTCTGGGCCGGCGCCGACAAGGTCATCCACGACCTGGCACCGAAGAACAAAGCCCTGCTCGCCAAACGCGACGATTTCCAGGAGCGGATCGATACCTGGCACCAGACCCACGCCGGCCAGGCCCATGACCCGGTGGCCTACAAAGCCTTCCTGCAAGACATCGGATACCTGCTGCCAGAAGCCGCAGACTTCCAGGCCTCGACCCAAAACGTCGATGACGAAATCGCCCGCATGGCCGGCCCGCAACTGGTGGTGCCGGTGATGAACGCCCGCTTCGCCCTCAACGCGTCCAATGCGCGTTGGGGCTCGCTGTACGACGCGCTGTATGGCACCGACGCCATCAGCGAAGCCGACGGCGCCGAAAAGGGCAAGGGCTACAACAAAGTGCGTGGCGACAAGGTGATCGCCTTCGCCCGTGCCTTCCTCGACGAAGCCGCGCCGCTGAGCGCCGGCAGCCATGTCGACTCCACCGGCTACAAGATCGTCGACGGCAAGCTGATCGTCAGCCTCAAGGGCGGCAGCAACAGCGGCCTGCGTGACGATGCGCAGCTGATTGGTTTCCAGGGCCCTGCGGCCGAGCCGATCGCGATCCTGTTGAAGCACAACGGCCTGCACTTCGAAATCCAGATCGACGCCAGCACCCCGGTTGGCCAGACCGATGCCGCCGGTGTCAAAGACGTGCTGATGGAAGCTGCACTTACCACTATCATGGACTGCGAAGACTCCGTCGCCGCCGTCGATGCCGATGACAAAGTGGTGATCTACCGCAACTGGCTCGGCCTGATGAAGGGCGACCTGGCCGAAGAAGTGGCCAAGGGCGGCAAGACCTTCACCCGCACCATGAACGCCGACCGCGTCTACACCGGCGTCGACGGCCAGGACGTGACGCTGCACGGCCGTTCGTTGCTGTTCGTGCGCAACGTTGGCCACCTGATGACTATCGACGCGATCCTCGACAAACACGGCAACGAAGTACCGGAAGGCATCCTCGACGGCCTGCTCACCAGCCTGGCCGCGATCCACAGCCTCAACGGCAACAACACGCGCAAGAACAGCCGCACCGGTTCGGTCTACATCGTGAAACCGAAGATGCACGGCCCGGAAGAAGCCGCGTTCACCAACGAGCTGTTCGGCCGCATCGAAGACGTGCTGAACCTGCCGCGCAACACCCTCAAGGTCGGGATCATGGACGAGGAGCGCCGCACCACGGTCAACCTCAAGGCCTGCATCAAGGCGGCCAGCGAACGCGTGGTGTTTATCAACACCGGCTTCCTCGACCGCACCGGTGACGAGATCCACACCTCCATGGAAGCCGGCGCGATGGTGCGCAAGGCGGCGATGAAGGCCGAAAAATGGATCGGCGCCTACGAGAACTGGAACGTCGATATCGGCTTGAGCACCGGTCTGCAAGGCCGTGCGCAGATCGGTAAAGGCATGTGGGCGATGCCCGACCTGATGGCGGCGATGCTCGAACAGAAAATCGCCCACCCACTGGCCGGCGCCAACACCGCCTGGGTGCCATCGCCGACGGCAGCCGCACTGCACGCGCTGCATTACCACAAGGTCGACGTGTTCGCGCGCCAGGCCGAACTGGCCAAGCGCGAACGCGCGTCGGTGGACGACATCCTCACCATTCCCCTGGCCAGCAACACCGATTGGTCTGACGAAGAAATCCGCAACGAGCTGGACAACAACGCCCAGGGCATCCTCGGTTATGTCGTGCGCTGGATCGACCAGGGCGTGGGCTGCTCGAAAGTGCCGGACATCAACGACGTCGGCCTGATGGAAGACCGCGCCACCCTGCGCATCTCCAGCCAGCACATTGCCAACTGGCTGCGCCACGGCATCGTCAACGAAACCCAGGTCATGGAAAGCCTCAAGCGCATGGCGCCGGTGGTGGACCGTCAGAATGCCGGGGATGCGCTTTACCGTCCGCTGGCGCCGGATTTCGACAGCAACATTGCGTTCCAGGCAGCGGTGGAGTTGGTGATTGAAGGGACTAAACAGCCGAATGGCTATACCGAGCCGGTGTTGCACCGTCGGCGCAGGGAGTTCAAGGCCAGGAATGGCTTGTAATTAACTGGAATTAAAAAGCCCTGGTCGAAAGATCAGGGCTTTTTCAATGCGCTCCGAGCAGCAGGAGTGTCACGTATAGACGTTTCTGAAAGTGCCATTGAGCACAACAAAAGACCCGTCTCCCTTCCCATAGCGTACGTTCAGCAGTACGCCAGTGTGTTCAAAGGCCGTACCGAATTGAGGCCGTTCGACCGAGAGCCAAATCGTCCCTCCTATCGCTGAATAATACAGTTCGCCATCCGGTGCCCGGTACCACGGTCTAAGATCCTTCGCGTCGAAGGTGTGAAGGCCATTCGGTACGTCGTGGCCATACCGCAGGTCGATGCGCTCTGAATCAGCGCCTAACATTGCAGTCCACGATAGGGCTCCAATCACTTCTTTAGCCTGAAAAAAGCGAGCTGCTTGATTCTCAAGAACCAGAATATGGGCACTACCCTCTTGAGCATTGGTTCGGGCTTTTTGTAATTCCGTATCGTCGATAGGTGTTTTTTCAGTACTCATAATGAGTTCCTTTTCAGTGGTTATGAAGATGGATCAACACTCCATGCCAGCTGAACCACTAAGCACCCAATGCTTCATAAGCTCTACTGTCAGAATTGACAGTTTCGATAAACGGAAACTACTGTGCCATCCCCAGCTCCCGCTTCACCAGCTTCGCCAACTTCACGCTGTCGATCGGCTTCAACAGAAAATCCACCACACTCAAATGCATCGCATCAATTACATCCGGCGCTTCGGCATCCCCCGACATGATGATGATCGGCAGCGCCGCACGGGGGGATTCGCGCACTTGCTTGATCAACTCCAAACCGTTGCTGGGTTTCATGCGCAGATCGGTGATCAGTAAGCCGATGGAACTGCTGGACTTCAACAGGTCCCACGCTTTCTCACCGCTGTCGGCGGTCATGCAGCGAATACCGTCCAAGCCCAAGATCTCCGCCAACAGTTCACGCGCATCCTTGTCGTCGTCAACAATCAATACGCGTTGGGGCGGTAGATCAGGCTCCAGCATCACGGCGCTGAGCGCCTCGCGCTCGGCATCACTTAAAATATCGTGGTCGGACATACGTTTCTCAGCGGTTTTCGACAATCTTCCAGCACACTCGTCAGACATCTGCGGAAGGGCGTTCAATGTGCACTTCGTCGGAAAGTTTGCCTAGTGGGTGTTCTACGGGGTTTGGACGATAGTCGTGTAAGGTTTTTCCCTAGTTCTGCGGCGTTTTCATCGACCTAGACTTACGTCCAATGGGCACCCGCCGCTCAGGAGTCGACCATGCAGGACGATAACGACAAAAAAATTGCGGTCATGGTTATGAGTAAAGCTGATGCCTTCGCCCAGGCGGGAAAAACTGCTGTCTTGCAGAACATCCACGGCACCCTGCAGTTCCTGCAACGCTTCCCACCGTTCAACCAGATGGAAAACGCGCATCTGGCGTTTCTGGTGGAACAGTGCCAACTGCGCTTCTTCGGCCTCGGCGAGAGCATCCTCAAGCCGTCGGGCGGGCCGGTGGAACACTTCTACATCGTCAAGCAGGGCCGCGTCGTGGGTGAACGGCCGGACGCCACGCAAGCCACCTTCGAAATCACCACCGGTGAGTGTTTCCCCCTTGCGGCGCTGTTAGGTGAACGCGCCACCCGCACCGAGCATAAAGCCGCCGAAGACACCTTCTGCCTGCAACTGAACAAACCGGCCTTTATCAAGCTGTTCGCGCTGTCCAGCCCGTTCCGCGACTTCGCCCTGCGCGGTGTCAGCAGCCTGCTCGACCAGGTCAACCAGCAAGTGCAGCAAAAAGCCGTGGAAACCCTCGGCACCCAATATTCCTTGAATACCCGCCTGGGCGAATTGGCCATGCGCCATCCGGTCACCTGCAGCCCGCAGACACCGTTGCGTGAAGCGGTAACGCTGATGCATGAGCAGCAGGTGGGCAGCATTGTGATTGTCGATGAACACAAGGCGCCCCTGGGCATTTTCACCCTGCGCGACCTGCGCCAGGTGGTGGCCGACGGCACCGGCGACTTCAGCCAGGGCATTGAAGGCCATATGACCCAGGCGCCGTTCTTTTTAACGCCGGATCACAGCGCCTTCGATGCGGCCATCGCCATGACCGAGCGGCATATCGCCCACGTCTGCCTGGTCAAGGACCAGCGCCTGTGCGGCGTGGTGTCCGAGCGCGATCTGTTTTCCCTGCAACGGGTCGACCTGGTGCACCTGGCCCGCACCATCCGCAACGCGCCCCGGGTGGAAAACCTGGTGGCGCTGCGCGGCGAGATCGGCCAACTGGTGGAGCGCATGCTCGCCCATGGCGCGTCGTCTACCCAGATCACCCACATCATTACCCTGCTCAACGATCACACGGTGTGCCGGGTGATCGAGCTGACCCTGGCCGAAAAAGGCGACCCGGGCGTGCCGTTCAGTTGGCTGTGTTTCGGCAGCGAAGGCCGGCGCGAGCAGACGCTGTACACCGACCAGGACAACGGCATCCTGTTCGAGGCCAGGGACGCGGTGGACGCCGCCGAGATTCGCGAGCGGTTGCTGCCCCTGGCACAGCAGATCAACCAGAGCCTGGCGCTGTGCGGGTTCAGCCTGTGCAAGGGCAACATCATGGCCGGCAACCCCGAGTTGTGCCTGTCGCGGGCGGAATGGGCGCGGCGGTTTGCGGCGTTTATTCGCGAGGCGACGCCGGAGAACCTGCTGGGCTCGAGTATCTATTTCGACCTGCGCGTGGTGTGGGGCGATGAACGCGGCTGCGAGCAACTGCGCCAGGGCATTCTCGACCAGGTCGGGGATAACCGGCTGTTCCAACGCATGCTGGCCGAGAATGCCTTGCGCCAGCGCCCGCCCGTAGGGCGTTTCCGCGATTTTGTGCTGACCCGCAAAGGCGCGGAAAAGGCCACCCTCGACCTCAAGGTGCAGGGCCTGACCCCCTTTGTCGACGGCGCACGCCTGCTGGCACTGGCCAACGGCATCCACGCCAATAACACCCTGGAGCGCCTGCGCCAGCTGGTGGTCAAAGAAGTGATCGAGCCCCTGGACGGCGCCGCCTATGAAGAGGCGTATCACTTTATCCAGCAAACCCGCATGCAGCAGCATCAGTTGCAGACCCGCGAGAACCAGCCGTATTCCAACCGCGTCGACCCCGACAGCCTCAACCACCTGGACCGCCGCATCCTGCGTGAATCCCTGCGCCAGGCCCAGCGCCTGCAAAGCAGCCTGACCTTGCGGTATCAGCTGTGAGCTTGTTTGACTGGCTTCGCACGGCCAAGCCCAGACTCGATACCGCGCAACAACGGCGCCTGGAGCAACTCCCCAGGCCCGTAGTGTTGGGCGACAGCACGTTGCGCAGCCAACGCTGGGTAGTGGTGGACCTGGAGACCAGCGGCCTGAATCTCAACCGTGACCAGGTGCTGTCCATCGGCGCGGTGGTGATCGAGGACGGCGCGGTGGATTTTTCCCAACTGTTCGAGCGCACCCTGCACCGCGCCGGCACCAAACTCAGCCCCAGTGTGCTGATCCACGGCCTCGGCCCCAGCGCCATCGCGGCGGGCAGCGACCCGGCCGAGGCCCTGCTGGACTTCATGGAGTTCGTCGGCGACAGCCCGCTGCTCGCCTTCCACGCGCCATTCGATCAACACATGCTGGGCCGCGCCCTCAAGGACAGCCTGGGTTACCGTCTGGCCCATACGTTTCTCGATGTAGCCGACATCGCCCCGCTGTTGTGCACCGAGGCGCATATCCGCGAGGCCGGCCTGGACGACTGGATCAACCACTTCAACCTGCACGTAGGCGAACGTCATCACGCCAGCGCCGATGCCCTGGCCACGGCGGAGCTGATGCTGATCCTGTTCAGCCGCGCGCGTCAGCAGCAGATCGACACGCCTCAGGCACTGCAAGAGCGTTTGAGCCAATGGAAACGGCGTAAACACGCGCCATCGTTTTAATGTCATCTCCCGACGGACGCCAATTGCACCCGCCCCGCGCCTCTGACACAATCGCGAATAATTCTCGTTAGTTTAAACCTCTTGTTTATTCGGTGATGCCTTGTCGTCGGTCCAGAACCCACACAGTGAGCTTGTTGGTGCGTTGTATCGCGACCATCGTGGCTGGCTGTTGGCCTGGCTGCGGCGCAATGTGGCCTGCCCGAGCCGTGCCGAAGACCTGAGCCAGGACACCTTCATGCGCCTGCTCGGCCGTGACGAGTTGCGCGAGCCCCGCGAACCACGGGCGTTTCTGGTGGCCATCGCCAAGGGCTTGCTGTTCGACTACTTCCGCCGCGCGGCCCTCGAACAGGCCTACCTCAGCGAACTGATGCTGATCCCGGAAAGCGAACACCCATCGCCGGAAGAACAGCAACTGATCCTCGAAGACCTCAAGGCCATCGACCGCCTGCTCGGCAAGCTGTCGAGCAAGGCCCGCGCCGCCTTCCTGTATAACCGCCTCGACGGCCTGGGCCACGCTGAAATCGCCCAGCGCCTGGGGGTGTCGGTGCCGCGTGTGCGCCAGTACCTGGCCCAGGGCATTCGCCAGTGCTATATCGCCCTGTATGGCGAGCCGCTGTGAACGTGATCAGCTCCAAGCCCGTGTCGGCCCGTGTCCTGGATGCGGCGATTGCCTGGCAGTTGTCCCTCGATTCGGGTGATGACAGCGCGGTGGAGCGCGAAGAATTCAGCAAATGGCTGGCCAGCGATGAAGAGCACGCCCGTGCCTGGCGCCAACTGGGCATGCTCGACCAGCGTTTCAGCGTGGCGTCGGGCCCGGCGCGGGCGGCGTTGTTACAGTCGCGCAAGGGCATTCGCCAGCGCGTGCGCAAGCTCGGCAGCGGCCTGGCGAGCATTGCCCTGGTGTGCGGCCTGGCGTTGTTTGCCGGCGAACGCTACGTGCCGATCCACTATTGGCTGGCCGACCAGCGCACCGCCACCGGGGAGCAGCGCACGCTGAAACTGGCGGACGGTACGTTGATCAACCTCAACACCCACAGCGCCATCGACGTGCGCTTCGATGAGAAGCGCCGGCTGATCGTGTTGCAGGAAGGCGAAATCCTCGTCGAAACCGGCCACAACGATGCGCGCCCGTTTTATGTGCAAACCCGCGACGGCAGCCTGCGCGCGCTGGGCACGCGGTTTATCGTCAAGCGCGAAGACGACGCCACGCGCCTGAGCGTGCTGCAATCGGCGGTGGGCGCCCAGCCTGAAGCGCTGCAGCAGGAACTGGTGTTCAAGGCAGGCCAGCAAGTGCTGATGCGCAGCGACGGCCTCGGCCCTGCACTGGCCGTCACCCCCGCCACCGATGCCTGGACCCGCGGCATGCTGGTGGTCGACAACGCCCGCCTGGGCGATGTGGTGCAGGAACTCAGCCGCTACCGCACCGGCCATCTGGGTGTGGATAAAAACGTGGCCGACCTGCGCATCACCGGCAGCTTCCCGCTGCACGACACCACCCTGGCGCTCAACGCGCTGCTGCCCACCCTGCCGGTGCAGATCGAACAGCACACGCCGTGGTGGGTGACAGTGGTCGCCAAGACACCTGAGGCCAAATAAAAAATATTTTCCACCGGCCCTATCACTTTTGAAATCTCGCTCGGCACATAGGCAATTGCGAATTACTTCCATTCAGGAGCCGCCCTATGTCCCGCACGCTAGACACCTTGTTGCGCCCCAGCCTGTTAGCCGTGGCCATTGCCCTCAGCGCCCCGCTGGCCAGCACTGCGCTGATTGCCGCCGAACAAGCCTCCAGCGTGCGCGCCTACAACCTGCCGGCCGCTTCATTGGCCAGCACCCTGAACCAGATCGCCAGCCAGGCCGGCCTGGCGCTGACCCTCAACCCAGCGTTGGCCTCGGGCAAGACCTCGGCCCCGGTCCAGGGCCAGTTCGATGCACCGGGCGCACTGCGTGAAGCCCTGCGTGGCACCGGCTTGCAGCTGGAGCAGAGCAGCGCGGGGACGTACACGCTGGTGGCGGTTCCGGAGGGAGTGATGGCGCTGCCGGTGACTAACATCACAGGGCAAGATGGCAACCAGGAAAGTGCCTGGGGCCCGGTACAAGGCTACCTGGCCACACGGACCGCCGCCGGTACCAAGACCGACACCGCCCTGGTGGAGGCCCCGCGTTCGATCTCCGTGGCCACCCGCGAGCAGATGCAGGATCGCAACGTGCAGAACCTGGACGACGCGGTCAAATACATGCCCGGCATCGTGTCAGCCAGCTATGGCAGCGACACCCGCTACGACTGGATGCGCGTGCGCGGCTTCGAGCCCACCCAGTTCCTCGACGGCCTGCCATTGCCGCGCGGCGTGTACGCCAACCCCAAAGCGGAAACCTGGAACCTCGACCGCCTCGCCCTGCTGCGTGGCCCGGCCTCGTCGGTGTACGGCCAGACCCCACCGGGCGGCCTGCTGGACATGGTCAGCCGACGCCCCAGCGCAGAGTCGAGCAACGCCATCCAGGTGCAATACGGCAGCGACAACTACCGCCAGATCAACTTCGCCAGCACCGGCAAGATCGATGATGAAGGCCAATTCCTCTATGGCCTCAGCGGCGTGGTACGCGATGCCGGCACCCAGGTCGATCACATCGACAACAAGCGCTACAACATTGCGCCGAGCCTGACCTGGAACATCGATACCGACACCAAGCTGACCCTGCTCTCGCAGTTCACCCGTGACGATACCGGGACCACCAGCCAGTTCATGCCGATCCAGGGCACCAAGATCAAATCGCCGCTGGGCGAGGTCTCCCACCACAAGAACCTGGGCGACCCGGACTACGAGTTCTACGATCGCACCTACTACGCGCTGGGCTATGCCTTCGAGCATCGTTTCAACGACACCTGGCAGTTCAAGCAAAACCTGCGCTATACCAAGTCGGATCTGTCGTTCCAGCAACTGACCGTGGGTTCCTACGCGTTCTCCCCCGCGGATGCAGCGGGCAATATCAGCCGCTCGACCACCAACGTCGACGAGGACATCGGCCAGTTCGCGGTGGATAACAACTTCCAGGCAGACTTTGCCACTGGCGATGTCATCCACACCCTGCTGCTCGGCCTGGACCACCAGCGCACCGATACCTCCTATCGCGCGATATTCGGGACGGCCTCGGGCACCAATATTTTCAACCCGATCAATACCCAGCCAACCCTGCGCCCGACCGATGTCCGACCTTTTTACGACTACAACCAGAAAACCGTGCAGACCGGTCTCTACGTGCAGGACCAGATGGCCCTGGATAAGTGGCGCCTGACCCTGGGCGGGCGTGAAGATTGGGTGCATCAGGGCACCACCTACTTCAACGACAGCGATGCGACCAACACTGACCGCATCAAACACTTCAGCGGCAACGCGGCGCTGAGCTATGTATTCGACTCGGGCTTCGTACCCTACTTGTCCTACGCCGAGTCGTTCCAACCGGCGAGCAACGCCGATACAAACGCGCTCAAGACGTTCAAGCCCACCGAAGGCAAGCAGTGGGAAATGGGGGTCAAGTATCAGCCGCCCGGCTCCAATACGTTGCTCAGTGCAGCGGTCTACGACCTGACCCAGAAGAATGTGCAGGTGACCACCCTCGGCGCTGGGGGCCAGCAAATCAACAGCCAGACCGGCGAAGTGAAGGTCAAGGGCCTGGAGTTGGAAGCCGTGTCCGATGTGACCGAGAACCTCAAGGTCATCGCCGCCTATACCTTGGCAAAATCCGAAGTGCAGAAAGGCATCTACAAAGGCAACCGCCTGACACTGATGCCCAACCAGCAAGCCTCGTTGTGGACCGACTACACCTGGCACACCGGTGTGCTTGACGGTTTCGGCATCGGCTTTGGCGCCCGTTACACCGGCAACACCTATGGCGACCAGGCCAACACCTGGCTGGGAAAGGCCAACGCCTATACCGTGTTTGACGGTGCGGTGCATTACGACCTGGGCCGCCTGGACAACAGCCTTAAGGGTGCATCGGTCAAGTTGAACGCCACCAACCTGTTCAACAAGGACTACCTGTCGACCTGTGATGGCAACTACTGCTACTTCGGCGACCAGCGCAGCGTCGTCGCCAGCGCCACCTACCAGTGGTAATCGGCTGAGTTAACCATCGGGCCGCCCTTGTGGGCGGCTTTGGCGTGTCTGAAGGCTAGAACATGAAAAGCAAAACCATCCGCCGCTGGTCCTTCATCCACACCTGGACCAGCCTGATCTGCACGGTGTTCCTGCTGCTGCTCGCCCTCACCGGCCTGCCGCTGGTGTTTCACCACGAGATCGACCACCTGTTGGGCAACGAGCCCGAGCTGGCGCAGATGCCTGCCGATACGCCACAACTCAACCTCGAGCAACTGGTGAGCAAAGCCCAGGCCCATCGCCCGGGCGAGGCCATGCAATACCTGGCGTGGGATGAAGACGACAAGAACGGTGTGATCGCGATCATGGCCGCCACAGCGGGGACCGAGCCCAACTCATCCCACACCTTCATGCTTGACGCGCGTACCGGTGAGGCGGTCGAGATGCCGTCGGCCAATGGCGGGTTCACCCTGTTCCTGCTGCGCCTGCATGTGGATATGTTCGCCGGCCTGCCGGGCAAGCTGCTGCTGGCGTTCATGGGCATTCTGTTTGTGCTCGCGATTGTCTCGGGCACGGTGCTGTACCTGCCGTTCATGCGCCGCTTGAAGTTCGCCACCGTGCGCCAGGACAAGTCCAGGCGCCTGCGCTGGCTCGACCTGCATAACCTGATCGGCGTGGTCACCCTGACCTGGGCGCTGGTGGTGGGCGTGACCGGCGTGATCAGCGCCTGTGCCGATTTGATCATCGCCGCCTGGCGCACCGACAGCCTCAGCGCGATGATCGAACCCTACAAAAACGCCCCGCCCCTGACCCAACGCGCCCCCGCGAGCGAGCTGCTGAGCATCGCCGCCAAGGCCGCGCCCGGCATGCAGCCGGACTTTATCGCCTTCCCCGGCACACGCTTTTCCAGCGAGCACCATTACGCGGTGTTCATGAAGGGCAGCACACACCTGACCTCGCATCTGCTCACGCCGGTCCTGATCGACGCCAGCACCCTGGCCGTCACCGCCATCGCCGAACGGCCGTGGTACATGGACGCCATGGGCATGTCTCAGCCACTGCACTTCGGCGACTACGGCGGCATGCCGATGAAGATCCTCTGGGCGGCGCTGGATGTGCTGACCATCGTCGTCCTGGTGAGTGGGATTTACTTGTGGATCGTGCGGCGCAAGGCGGGCAAGGCATGAAGCCAAGGCAATCGAGTTTCTGGAAGGTATTTGGCATTCCCCTGGGGATTGGCCTGCTCAGCGCCGCCGGGTTGTTTGCGGCGTTGCTGGGGGATGGGCTGTGGGATTCGTTGAGTTGGGTGGGGTTGGGCATCCCCGCGCTGATCGGCGCATGGGCCCTCCTGTAGGAGCCGGCTTGCCGGCGAAAAACCAGAGAACACCGCGTCAAAGCAGACGCGCTGCGTTATCGTTAACGTTCTTCGCGAGCAAGCTCGCTCCTACAGAGGAAAGCCCATGTCTGTGCCCAGCATGACCTTGTTTCACAACCCTGCGTCACCGTTCGTGCGTAAAGTCCGTGTGCTGCTGGCCGAGACCGGCCAGCAGGACCGCGTCGCCCTGCACGGTTGCATGCCGACCCCGGTCAACCCGGATGCGCAGCTGGTGCAAGGCAACCCCGTGGGCAAGATCCCGGCCCTGCGCCTGGCCGACGGCAGCGTGCTGCACGACAGCCGGGTGATCCTCGATTACTTCGACCACCAGCACGTCGGCAACCCGCTGATCCCCCGCGATGGCTCGGCCCGCTGGCGGCGCCTGACCCTGGCTTCGATGGCCGACGGCATCATGGATGCCGCCGTGCTGGTGCGCTACGAGACCGCCCTGCGCCCGGTGGAAAAACACTGGGCGCCGTGGCTCGACGAACAGCGCAACAAGATCCACCGCGCCCTCGCCGAGCTGGAACAGGACGCCATCGCCGAGCTGGCCAGCCACTTCGATATCGCCTCGATCAGCGTAGCCTGCGCCCTGGGTTACCTCGACTTCCGCCATCCGGACATGCATTGGCGTTCGGACAACCCCAAGCTGGCCGCCTGGTACACCGAGGTCAGCCAGCGGCCTTCGATGCTGGAGACCCAGCCGCCCGTGTGACGTTCACACCGACCCAATGTGGGAGCGGGCTTGCCCGCGATCGCGGTATGTCATTCAGCACAGCTGCTTCTGAACCACCGCTATCGCGGGCGAGCCCACTCCCACATTGGACGGTGGTGGTATTGAGGAATGTGGCGATCCTTGCGGCTAACTGCGCCCCCACTTGCTGATCCTCGCGCAACCCGATCATTGCACCGCCTCCAGGTCGAACTGCAGCGGCTCGGCCGCCTTGCGCTTGCCCACGCCGTACCAATCCAGCTTACGCGTCAGCACCATCACCGTCCCCAGCAGCCCGAACAGCAGCAGCGAGCCCATCAGCAGTGCGTAGTCCTCGGCACTCAACAGCCCGTACAGCAAGCCATACAGCGCCGCCAGCCCCGTCGAAAACCCCAGGCCATGGGCAACGCTGCGCAGCACGTGGCACACGTAGAACCCGATCAACAGCACGCAGGCACTCGCCGAAATCAGGTAGGCCAAGGCAAAGCCCAGGTGCTCGGACAACGACAACAACAGCAGGTAGAAGAACGCCAGGGCAACGCCCACCAATGCGTACTGGACGGGGTGCACCGCCAGGCTCTTGAGCACTTCGAACAGGAAGAAACCGGCAAAGGTCAGGGCGATGAACAGCAGCGCGTATTTGATCGCCCGGTCGCTCTTGAGGTACTGGTCCACCGGGTCGATGAAGTTCACGCCGAAGCTGCGGTTGTTGAAGTCGTTGCAGCCCTGGCCGTCCAGGCACGTTTGCAGGGCCTGTTCGAGGTTGGTGGAAAAGAATGAGGTCTGCCAGTTGGCCGTGAAGCCGTTGTCAGTCACTTCGCGCTGGGCCGGCAGGAAGTTGCCGATAAAACTGGGGTGCGGCCAGTTGGAGGCCAGGGACACCTGACTGGTCTTGCCCACCGGCACCACTTGCAGTTGCTCGGTGCCTTGCAGGCGCAGGTCGAAGGCGAAGTCCACTACAGCCGGTTTCCTGCTGTCCTGCTCCGGCAATGCCACATGCACGCCCTCCCCCAGCCAGTCCACTTGGGAGCCCGGCTCGAACTCCAGGCGCTGGCTGCCCAGCTCCAGCTTCAGCGCATTTTCGATGCCACGAATATCGCTGATCCCCACCGCCAGAAACGCCGGTTCAAAGCGGTAATCGGCAAAGTCTTCGGTGATGCCCAACTGCGCAGGCAGCTCGAAACGCCCGCTGATACGGTTGTCGGCATGGAACAGCCGCGCCTGGTAAATACCCCGTGCGCGCAGTTCGGTCTGCACCTTGCCGTCGAGCTCAAAACGGTCCGGCAGGAAATACAGGCGACCCCGCTCTTCACGGGTGACCTCGTAGCGCTTGTTGAGCTTTTCATTGAGCTTCCACTCGCGCACGGTCTTGCGATACGGCACCACCATCACCGGCCCGGTGAGGCGCTGGGCGTAGCTGGAACTGCGGGCGATATCCATCAGGACGCCGTCGCGCAGTTGCTGGCGGTCACTGATGATGCCGTTGATCATCAGCAATGGAATCAGCAACAGCAGGATCAGCAGCGCAATCGCGCCAAGTTTGAAAAGCAGGCTGCGGTTCATGGGTCTCTCCCTGTTTTGATGAGGAGAGTCTGGGCAGCCTGTGTGGGGGATTTATGTGGGCAATGTGGAGACTGTGTGGAGATGCAGCACCACGTGCACGCCGCCCGGCACATTGCCGATCTGCAAGGTGCCGCCGTGCAGCTTCATGACTTCCTCGACAAAGTTGAGGCCCAGGCCGGTGCTCTTGCGCCCGCTGCCGGGACGCGGCAAGGAATAGAAGCGCTCGCTGAGGCGCGGCAGGGCGTAATCCGGGATCGGTGCGGCCTGGTTGAACAGGCTCACCTGCACGTCGTTGTGCAGCGTCTGTGCGCTGAATCTCAACACGCCACCGGGCGGTGTGAAGTCCAGAGCGTTGTCGAGCAAGTTGCCCAGGGCCTGACGCAACAGGAAGGGCTCGCCAAACACCCTCACATCCGCCGCAATCCCTTGCTCGACGTGCAGCCCGGCGCCTTCGATTCGCGCACATTGGGCGTTGAGTACGTCGTCGACCAAGGCCGCCAGCGGGATACTCGCCTGCGCCTCCAACCCCTGGCGTTGCTCTACCTGCGCCAGGTTCAGCAGACGTTCGATCAACTGCTGCAGGCGCGCGCTTTCGCTGTCGATATTGCCGACGAAGCGCTGCTGCTGTTCGCGGCTCATATCGCCCTGCAACAGCTCGGCCGCGCCGCGAATCGCGGCCAGCGGGCTTTTCAATTCATGGGTCAGGGTGTGCACGTAATGCTCGACGTAGGCCTTGCCCTCCAGTTGCGTACGCATGTGCTCGACGGCGGTGGACAGCTGCTTCAGCTCGCCGCCGCGATAATGCGGCAGCTCCGCCCTTCGACCTTCACTGACGGCTTCGGCGTAGGCGGTCAGGCGACGCAGTGCAACGCTCAGCCACCACGACAACAGCGCGCCGAGCAACAGGCCGAGGATGACCAGGCCCGCGCCGTACCACAGCAGGCGGCGCTCAGTGCGGTCGACATACGGCTGCAACGAGCTGTTGGGCTTGGCCACGGTGACCACGCCGATGATCTGCCCGTTATCGCGAATCGGCGCACCGACGTGCATCACCGATGAGGTGGGATCATCCGCTGAACTGCGGGTGGAGCGCGCGCCGTATTCGCCGCGCAGGGTCAGGTAGACGTCGTTCCACTTCGAGTAGTCCTGGCCCACGGCTTCGCCCGTGGAGTCGAGCAGCACGGTGCCTTTGGCGTCGGTCACGTAGATACGGTGGTTGACCTGGTTTTTCGCCAGGCCCCAGATGGTCGCGCCGGGCTGGCGGTTGCCATAGGCCTTGAGCAATTCGGGCCAGTGGCTCTGGCCGAGGGTGCCGTGCTTCACGTCATCGCGCAGGATTTCGGCCAGCAGGTTGGCGGTGTCCACCAGGGTTTCTTCGGTGGACTGGCGCACGCCGGGACGGATTTCCTTCATCACCGTGCTGAGCACGAAATAGCCGGTGAGGCCGATAAACAGCGCATACACCAGGAAAATCCGCAGCCCCAGGCGCATCAGCTGTTGCCCGGGCTGTAGCTGTAGCCGAGGCCGCGATGGGTCTGGATCGGCTCGGCATCGGCGGCCACGCTGCGTAACTTGCTGCGCAGGCTCTTGATGTGGCTGTCGATATTGCGCTCGTAACCGGCGTCGGCCGCCACGCCCACCGCGTCCAGCAACTGCTCGCGGCTGAACACCCGCTCGGGTTGCTCCAGCAGGCTTTGCAGCAGGCGGAATTCATGCCGGGTCAGGCTCAGGGGTTGGCCGCGATAGCTGATTTGCATGCGCTCCAGATCGACCTGGAACAGCGCCGGCGCCACAGCGGGGCCGACGCGCTTGAGGATCGCCCGCACCCGCGCCGCCACTTCCCGTGGGCTGAACGGCTTGACCACGTAATCGTCGGCGCCGATCTCCAGCCCGACCACGCGGTCGATCTCACCATCCCGGGCGCTGAGGAACATCACCGGCACTTCGCTGAAACGGCGCAATTGCTTGCAGGTTTCAAAACCGCTGATGTCCGGCAGGCCGATGTCGAGGATGATCAGGTCGGCGGGGGTCTGGCGCTGATGGGCCAATGCCTCCTGGCCGAGGCTCAGCCAGGTGGTGGTAAAGCCCTCGCCTTGCAGGGCGAATATCAGCGTGTCGGCTATCGCCGCTTCGTCTTCGACAATCAGGATGTGGGGCATGGGTTCAAATCAGCAGTCCGGTTTGTCGGCAGTGTAGCGACGGGCCGGGTTTACTGCTGCGCCAAATTCACGCAAGGCCTTGGCGCCGATCAGCAACGGGTAATTGAAGCTGCTGCGGTCGGTGAGGTTGACCTCGACGGTACGCTTGACGTTGCCCAGGCACATTTCCAGGTCGATCACCGGGCGTTTGGCCACGGTGGCTTCGTCCTTGTCGTCGTCTTCATCGGCGCGGCTCTTGATCTTGCTGATGCGCGAGACCTTGTGCTCGTAGACCTTGTTGGTGGCGTCCTTGCCGCCGAGGCGGAAGCGCACCCAGTCGTCACCGTCACGGGTGAAGGTCTCGATGTCACGGGCCGACAGCGAGGCCGTCAGCGCGCCGGTGTCCATCTTGGCCTTGAAGGTTTCGCCGATCTCCGGCAACTGGATGTATTCATAGCGACCGTAAAGGGTCGGCTCGGCGGCCATGACAGGCAGGGCAACCAACGCGAGGGAGGCAAGAAGCAGTTTCACGAAGTGATTTCCTCGGAAAGAAGTAGGCGGATTCTAGACCGCAAAGACGGCACTTAGTTAGTCACACCCACCATAACCGGCACATTGTGAAACATTCGTACAGCCATTTGCGATTTGGCCTCTAGACTCAGCTTGCTTATGATGGCCCGCCCACACGATTCCAAGAGTTACTTATGCGCCGCCTGCTCACCGGCTGTTTGGTTTCACTGCTGCTGTTGCTCAACACCCTGGTCCTGATCGGGCCGCTGCTGGTGTTTGCCCTGCTCAAACTGGTGGCACCCGGTCGTTATCGGGACTACGCCTCATGGGCGGTGATGTGGATCGCCGAGACCTGGGCCGAGATCGACAAGCTTATTTTCGCCTTGTGCATCCCCACCCAATGGGACATTCGCGGCGGTGATGAGCTGCGCGGTGACACCAGCTACCTGGTGATCAGCAACCACCAATCCTGGGTGGACATCCCGGCGCTGATCCAGGCCCTCAACCGCCGCACACCGTTCTTCAAATTCTTCCTGAAAAAAGAACTGATCTGGGTGCCCTTCCTGGGCCTGGCCTGGTGGGCCCTGGATTACCCGTTCATGAAGCGCTACACCAAGGCGTTCCTGGCCAAACACCCGGAGCTGGCAGGGCAGGATTTAAAGATCACCAAGGAGGCGTGCGAGCTGTTCAAGCGCCAGCCGGTGACCGTGGTCAATTACCTCGAAGGCACGCGGTTCAGCGAGGCCAAGCGCAAGCAGCAGGCTTCGCCATTCACTCACTTGCTCAAGCCCAAGGCGGGCGGCGTGGCGTTTGTGCTGGCGGCGATGGGGGAACAGCTGGACGCCGTGCTCGACGTGACCGTGGTGTATCCGCAGCAAAAGATTCCGGGGTTCTGGGATTTGATCAGCGGCGCGGTGCCCAAGGTGATCATCGACATCCAGACCCGTGAGCTGGACCCGGCGTTGTGGCAGGGGGATTACGAGAATGATCCGGCGTTTCGCCAGACCGTCCAGAACTGGGTCAACCAGCTCTGGACGCAGAAGGATGCGCGCATCGAACAACTGCGCGCGGAGGGTATTTAGCTACCGGTGCCCCAGGCCTGGGCCAATTTACCCAGCAGCGAGCTGTTGGCGCCCTGCCCGCCCAGGTACTGCAGGATCACCGGGGCAAACTGGCCGACCATGCCACTGTCCATCCCCAGCGCACTGAACGCGGTGTTCAGGTCGTTGGTGTTCTTCACGTTACCCAGCAAGCCGTCCAGGCCGCTGGTCTTGCTGCCGCCGGCCTGGCCGAGCATCCCGCTCAAGGCCCCGAGGCTGCCCAATGCATTGTTACCCGAGAGTTGGTCGAGGCCGGGCACGCTGTTGCCCAGTTGCGAATAGTCGTTGCCGCTCAGTTTGTTCTTGGCCAGGCCCAGCATGGCACCGGTACCGCCAACGGCCTGCTCGGGGGTGATGTTCAGTTGTGAGGTCAGGGCGCTGAGGAGGCCAGCGGTTTCAGACGACGGTGCGGCAGCTGCGGCCTTGTTGTTGCCCCCTTGCATGCCCGCGATGGCATTGGCCGCATCGCCAAGGCTGAACCCTGCGGCAAACACCGGGGTGGCGGCCAGGCTCATCAGGCAGGAAAGGGCGAAACCGCGTGAAATCTTCATTGGAGCAACCTCTGGATGTCGGGGTGAACGCAGGCGTTGGACTGGGTATCCCGTCGGTTGTTCCAGGCACCTCTGCAACCCCATCGGAATAAGCCGGCCTGAATCCGCGTCAGCAGCAATCGATCAGCAACCCCGGGGAACTGATAGTGAGCTCGGAAAGCAAAGGAGGATCAGTGAGTAAGCGGCCAACGGGCCCGACCGCATACCAAGTGCGTTGGCCAATCGTAGATATCCCAAACACGAAAACCCAAATGTGGGAGGGAGCAAGCCCCTTCCCACATTTGGGTTTCGTGTACCCGGGATTTATGCCGCGCTGAACAACTTATGCGGATCAATCACAAACTTCTTCGGTACGCCCGCATCGAACTCGCCATACCCACGTGGCGCGTCATCCAGGCTGATCACCTGCACGCCGACGATCTCGGCGATGTTGATGCGGTCCCACATGATCGCCTGCATCAGTTGGCGGTTGTACTTCATCACCGGCGTCTGCCCAGTGTGGAAGCTGTGGGATTTGGCCCAGCCCAGGCCGAAGCGAATGCTCAGGCTGCCCATTTTTGCGGCGGCATCCACGGCACCCGGATCTTCGGTGACGTACAGGCCAGGGATACCGATCTTGCCGGCCACGCGCACCACGCCCATCAGTGAGTTGAGCACCGTGGCCGGGGCTTCGGCCTTGACGCCGTCGTGGCCGTGGCCGCGTGCTTCAAAGCCCACGCAGTCGACGGCGCAGTCCACTTCCGGCTCGCCGAGCAGCGCGGCGATTTGTTCATGCAACGGCGTATCGGTGGACAGGTCGACGATTTCAAAACCCTGGGCCTTGGCGTGGGCCAGGCGGATGGAGTTGACGTCGCCGATGATCACCACCGCGGCACCCAGCAGGCGTGCAGACGCGGCAGCCGCCAGGCCGACCGGGCCGGCACCGGCGATGTACACGGTGCTGCCAGGGCCAACGCCGGCAGTGACGGCGCCGTGGTAGCCGGTGGGGAGAATGTCGGAGAGGCAGGTCAGGTCACGGATTTTCTCCATGGCCTTGTCACGGTCCGGCAGTTTCAGCAGGTTGAAGTCGGCGTACGGCACCAGCACGTACTCGGCCTGGCCGCCGGTCCAATCGCCCATGTCGACATAGCCGTAGGCGCCACCGGCACGGGCCGGGTTGACGGTCAGGCACACGCCGGTGTGTTGCTCTTTGCACGAGCGGCAGCGCCCGCAGGCGACGTTGAAGGGTACGGAAACCAGGTCGCCGATCTTCAGGTTTTCGACGTCGCTGCCCTTCTCGATCACTTCACCGGTGATCTCGTGACCGAGCACCAGGCCGGTCTGGGCAGTGGTGCGGCCGCGCACCATGTGTTGGTCGGAGCCGCAGATGTTGGTGGAGACCACGCGCAGGATGACGCCGTGCTCAATCTTCCTGCCACGGGGGTCCTGCATTTTGGGATAGTCGATTTTCTGTACTTCGACTTTACCGTTGCCGAGATACACGACACCACGATTACCAGACATGCTTTCACCTCGCTGTTGTTTTTATGGAACTGCGTTGCCCTTTTGGGTGGGCAGCGCGTTGAGTGCTCGGGTACAGATGCTGTTGCTTGTGTTGTTTGTCAGGGCCTCATCGGGGGCAGTCAGAGCACCACAGTCCTATTGGCATTCAAGAACACCCGCCGCTCAATGTGATACCCCACCGCCCGAGCCAATGTCAGCCCTTCGATGTCCCGCCCCTTGGCAATCAAATCTTCGGGATAGTGACTGTGATCCACCACCTCCACGCCCTGGGCGATGATCGGGCCTTCGTCCAGGTCGTTGTTGATGTAGTGCGCCGTGGCACCGACCAGTTTCACCCCCTTGTTGTAGGCCTGGTGATACGGCTTGGCGCCCTTGAACCCCGGCAGCAACGAGTGGTGGATATTGATGGCCTTGCCGTCCAGCTTGCGGCACAGCTCCGGCGACAGCACTTGCATGTAACGCGCAAGGATCACCAGTTCGGCGCCGGTCTCTTCCACCACTTGCCACACCTGACGCTCCTGGGACGGTTTGTCGTTAGGGTCGAGGGGGAAATGGTAGTAGGGAATTTGATGCCAGTCGGCCAAAGGTTTGAGATCGGGATGGTTGGACACCACCGCGACCACGTCCATCGACAGTTGGCCGATACGCTGGCGGTACAGCAGGTCGTTGAGGCAGTGATCGGCCTTGGAGACCATGATCACCACTTTTGGCCGGTAGTTCGGCGCCGTCAGCTCGAAGATCATGCCAAAGGCTTCACCCCGCGAGGCCAGGCCATCGCGGAACGCCTGCTCATCGAAGCCATCCGGCTGACGGAATTCCACGCGAATAAAAAACCGGCCCGAGAGGCGGTCATCGAACGAATGGTGCTCGGTGACGTAGCAGCCCTGCTCGAACAGATAGCGGGTAACCGCGTCCACCGTGCCGAGCACGCTGGGGCAGTCGGCGGTCAAAATCCATGTATCGGGTGCGCGGCTCATTACAGTCAACTCCTCATACAGCGATGCTGCTTACTGTAGGAGCGAGCTTGCTCGCGAAAAATCCAAGGGCGCCGCGTTCATTCAGGATGCGCGCGTTATCGTTGACGTTTTTCGCGAGCAAGCTCGCTCCTACAGGGTCATATCAGGCTTGAACGCTCAGGCCAAATTCGGCCGAGGCATCCTGCAACCACAACCACCAGTAATCCGAGAAGCTGCGACGAATCACCAGTTCCCAGGTGTCTTCGGCGGTATGGCGGATCACCAGCTGCGACTTGGCGAACACCGTGCCCACCGCCTTACCCACCGGAAAGTTGTTGGGGTGCACGTCGTAGCTGGTGGATTTCATCAACACATCACGCACATTCGGGCCGCTGAGTTCGAGGATCTGCTGGCCGCCGCTGACGTTGACGACCTGGATATGCAGGTCACCCAGGGCGGCGCGAAGGTTTTGTTCGGCGGCGAATTCCTCACCGCCTGGCACGATCAGCAACCACTCATCCGGGCCAAGCCATTGCAGGCTGGTTTCGCCTTTGACGATGACCTGCAGGGCGCCGGGCAGTTCGATGCCCAGGGCCTTGTGCACGCCAGCCGCGAAAGCGGCGTCATGGCCGTCGCCACGGATCGTGAGATGACCAAGCAATTTCTTTTCGCGCACGGTCACGCCGGCGTTCTTGCGGCCCTTGCCGACCAGGCTGGCGAGGTCGGCATGGTGCAGCGACGACTCGGCCTTGGCGCCGGAGGTGGGGCGTTGTTGGTAAACATTGGCTGCTGTCATAAAGCACCTGTCTTGAATTCTGGGGTGACTGTTCTGGCCTCATCGGGGGCAAGCCCCCGATGCAGGCGACTGGGTCTATCAGATGTTCTGCCGATCACCCTTAGGATCAAAGAACACCGAAGACACAATCTCCGCCTCGATCACGCTGCCATCCGCCTGGGGCGAGAACACCCGCTCACCGATGCGCTTCAAGCCACCCTTGACCACGCCCATGGCAAACGAATAACCCAGGGAGTTGTGCGCGTAGCTGGAGGTGACGTGACCGACCATCTTCATCGGAATGGTCTGCTTCGGATCGAACACCAGTTGCGCGCCTTCCGGCAGCCACACGTTCGGGTCGATCGGCTTCAAGCCCACCAGTTGCTTGCGCTCTTCACGTACACAGTCTTCCCGGTTCATGCCGCGCCAGCCGATCCACGAGAACGGCTTGGTGCGACCGACACACCAGCCCATGTTCAGGTCGTCCGGGGTCATCGAGCCGTCAGTGTCCTGGCCGACGATGATGAAGCCCTTCTCGGCCCGCAGTACGTGCATGGTCTCAGTACCGTACGGGGTCAGGTTGTACTTCTTGCCGGCTGCGACGATCTGTTCCAGCACGCCCATGGCGTAGTCGGCCTGCACGTTGACTTCGTACGACAACTCACCGGTAAACGAGATACGGAACACCCGCGCCGGTACACCGCCTACCAGGCCTTCTTTCCAGGTCATGAACGGGAAGCCGTCCTTGTCCAGGTCGATGTCGGTGACTTCCGCCAGCAGCTTGCGGCTGTTAGGACCGGACAGGGTCATGGTCGCCCAATGGTCGGTGACCGAGGTGAAGTACACCTTGAGGTCCGGCCATTCGGTCTGTTGGTAGATTTCCAGCCACTGCAGCACACGGGCGGCGCCGCCGGTGGTGGTGGTCATCAGGAAGTGGTTGTCGGCGAGGCAGGCGGTAACGCCGTCGTCGAAGACCATGCCGTCTTCCTTGCACATCAGGCCGTAGCGCGCCTTGCCCACGTCGAGCTTGGTCCAGGCGTTGGTGTAGATGCGGTTGAGGAACTCACGGGCATCCGGGCCCTGGATATCGATCTTGCCGAGGGTGGACGCATCCAGCAGGCCGACGCTGTCGCGCACGGCCAGGCATTCGCGTTTCACCGCGGCGTGCAGGTCTTCACCGTTGCGCGGGAAGTACCACGGGCGTTTCCATTGGCCGACGTCTTCGAACTCGGCGCCGTTTTTCACGTGCCAGGCTTGCAGGGCGGTGTAGCGCACCGGCTCGAAGATGTGCCCACAGTGCCGGCCCGCTACCGCGCCGAAGGTCACCGGCGTGTAGTTGGGGCGGAACATGGTGGTGCCCATCTGCGGGATGGTCACGTTCAGCGAGCGCGCGGCAATCGCCAGGCCGTTGACGTTACCGAGTTTGCCCTGGTCGGTGCCGAAGCCCAGCGCGGTGTAGCGCTTGACGTGTTCCACCGACTCGAAACCCTCGCGGGTGGCCAGTTCGATGGCAGCGGCGGTGACGTCGTTTTGCAGGTCGACAAATTGCTTCGGCGCCCGTGCAGTGGCTTTCTCGTGAGGCACCTGGAACAGCGCCAGGGTCGGCTCTTCCAGACGGCTCAAGGCTTTTGGCAGCGTACCTTCCACCGGGGCAAAACCGGCGTCGCTGGCGGCGCGCACGCCGCCTTCAAAACCATCGGCCAGGGAATCGCCAAGGCCGTAGACGCCGTTGATGCCACCGACGCACACGCGTTTCTGCGGGGCTTCACCCGGTACAAAACCGAGGATATCTTCACGCCAGGTCGGCTTGCCGCCCAGGTGCGAGGCCAGGTGGACCACCGGGCTGTAGCCGCCGGAGCTGGCCACCAGGTCGCAGTCCAGCCATTCGCCGGGGCTGGTGACTTTATGCGCCTTGACGTCAATCGCGGCGATACGCGCAGCGGTCACGCGCTTGGTGCCACGGGCCTCGATCACGGCGCTGCCGGTGAGGATCCGAATACCTTTGGCGCGGGCTTCTTCAACCAATGCACCGCGTGGGTTGTGGCGCACATCGGCCACTGCCACCACTTGCAGGCCCGCGTCCAGCCAGTCCAATGCAACGCGGTAGGCGTGGTCGTTGTTGGTTGACAGCACCAGTTTCTTGCCCGGTGCCACGCCGTAGCGGCGCACGTAAGTGGAGACCGCACCGGCCAGCATGTTGCCCGGCACGTCGTTGTTGCCGTACACCAGCGGACGCTCGCACGCACCGGTGGCCAGCACCACACGCTTGGCACGTACACGATGAATACGCTGGCGCACCACGCCAATCGGCGCACGGTCACCGAGGTGATCGGTGAGGCGCTCGTGGATGGTCAGGAAGTTATGGTCGTGGTAGCCGTTGACCGTGGCGCGGGGCAGCAGCACCACGTCCGGCAGGGCTTTCAATTCGGCGATAACGCTGGCAACCCATTCAGTGGCCGGCTTGCCATCGAGGCTTTCGCGGGAGTCGAGCAGCGAACCGCCGAACTCCTCCTGCTCATCGGCGATGATCACGCGCGCGCCGCTGCGGGCGGCGGCCAATGCGGCAGCCAGGCCGGCAGGGCCGGCGCCGACCACCAGCACGTCGCAGTGACGGTTGAAGTTGTCGTAGGTGTCCGGATCGTTCTCGGTCGGCGAGCGACCCAGGCCGGCGGCCTTGCGGATGTACTTTTCGTAGGTCATCCAGAACGATTGCGGGTACATGAAGGTTTTGTAGTAGAAGCCCGGTGGCATCAGCTTGCCGCCGACCTTGCCGAGGATGCCCATCATGTCGTTGTTGACGCTCGGCCAGCCGTTGGTGCTGGTGGCGACCAGGCCCTGGTACAGCGCCTGTTGCGTGGCGCGTACGTTAGGGATTTGCGTGGCTTCGGTAGCGCCGATCTGCAGCACGGCGTTCGGCTCTTCGGCACCGGCGGCAAAGATGCCCCGTGGGCGCGAGTACTTGAAGCTGCGGCCGATAATGTCGACGCCGTTGGCCAGCAAAGCAGCGGCCAGGGTGTCGCCCTCGAAGCCTTTGTAGCTCTGGCCGTTGAAGCTGAAGGTCAGGACTTTGTTACGGTCGATCCGGCCACCGTTGGACAGGCGATTGATCTGGCTCATACCTTCTCTCCAGAGGCCTTGGCGGTGAACTGAGGCTTCTCACCGATCTTGTAGGTTTCAAGAATTTCGTAGGTCACGGTGTCGCGGGTCGCGTTGAAATACTGGCGGCAACCGGCGGCGTGAATCCACAGTTCGTGGTGCAGGCCGCGCGGGTTATCGCGGAAGAACATGTAGTCGCCCCACTCTTCATCGGTGCAGGCATTCGGGTCCAGCGGGCGCGGGATGTGCGCTTGGCCGGACGCGTGAAATTCCTCTTCGGAGCGCAGTTCGCCACAGTGAGGACAGAAGATATGCAACATAGGGAATTTCTCCTGTTAGTGGGCGACGGCCGCAGCGCCGTGTTCGTCGATCAACGCACCGTTGTGGAAACGGTCGATGGAAAAAGGCGCCGCCAATGGGTGCATTTCACCCTTCGCGAGGCTGGCGGCAAATACGTTGCCTGAGCCCGGCGTGGCCTTGAAGCCACCGGTGCCCCAACCGCAGTTGAAGAACATGTTCGGCACCGGGGTCTTGGAGATGATCGGGCACGCATCCGGCGTGGTGTCGACGATGCCGCCCCACTGACGGTTCATGCGCACCCGCGACAGCACCGGGAACATCTCAACGATGGCCTGGATAGTGTGTTCGATCACCGGGTACGAGCCGCGCTGGCCGTAGCCGTTGTAGCCGTCGATACCGGCGCCGATCACCAGGTCGCCCTTGTCGGACTGACTGATGTAACCGTGCACGGCGTTAGACATGATCACGCTGTCGATAATCGGCTTGATCGGCTCCGACACCAACGCTTGCAGCGGGTGGGATTCGATCGGCAGGCGGAAGCCCGCCAGCGAGGCCATGTGCCCGGAGTTACCGGCGGTCACCACACCGACGCGCTTGGCGCCGATAAAACCCTTGTTGGTTTCCACACCGATGCACACGCCGTTTTCCTTGCGGAAACCGATCACTTCGGTCTGCTGGATCAGGTCCACGCCGAGTGCGTCGGCGGCGCGGGCAAAGCCCCAGGCCACGGCATCGTGACGGGCCACGCCGCCGCGCCGTTGCACGGTGGCACCGAGTACCGGGTAACGGGTGCTTTTCGAGCAATCCAGGTACGGAATCTCGTCGGCCACTTGCTTGGCATTCAGCAGCTCGCCATCCACGCCATTCAGGCGGTTGGCGCTGACGCGACGCTCGGAATCACGGATGTCCTGCAGGGTGTGGCACAGGTTGTAGACGCCACGCTGGGAGAACATCACGTTGTAGTTCAGGTCCTGGGACAGGCCTTCCCACAGTTTCATCGCGTGTTCGTACAGGTGCGCCGACTCGTCCCACAGGTAGTTGGAACGCACGATGGTGGTGTTGCGCGCGGTGTTACCGCCGCCCAGCCAGCCTTTCTCGACCACGGCCACGTTGGTGATGCCGTGCTCTTTCGCCAGGTAGTAGGCGGTCGCAAGACCATGCCCGCCGCCGCCGACGATAACCACGTCGTAGACCTTCTTGGGGGTCGGCGTGCGCCACATCTTCTGCCAGTTTTCGTGGTGGCTGAGGGAGTGCTTGAAGAGGCCGAAGCCCGAGTAGCGTTGCATAGTCATTACTCCAAAACCGCGCTCAGCGATAAACCGGGAAATCAGCGCACAGGGCAGACACGTGCTTGGCCACGTTGGCCTCGACGTCGGCGTCGCCGAGGTTGTCGAGGATGTCGCAGATCCAACCGGCCAGCTCGATGCACTGCGGCACCTTGAATCCACGCGTGGTCACCGCCGGGGTGCCGATGCGCAGGCCCGAGGTCACGAACGGCGACTGCGGGTCATTCGGCACGGCGTTCTTGTTGACGGTGATGTGGGCGCGACCGAGGGCGGCATCCGCCTCTTTGCCGGTGAGGCCCTGACGGATCAGGCTGACCAGGAACAGGTGGTTATCGGTGCCGCCGGACACTACATCGTAGCCGCGTTTGATAAACACGCTGGCCATGGCCTGGGCGTTGTCGATCACTTGCTGCTGGTACGCCTTGAAGCCAGGCTCCAGCGCTTCCTTGAAGCACACCGCCTTGCCGGCGATCACATGCATCAGCGGACCACCCTGGGCGCCGGGGAAGACGGCGGCGTTGAGTTTCTTTTCAATTTCTTCGTTGGCCTTGGCCAGGATCAAACCGCCACGGGGACCGCGCAGGGTCTTGTGGGTGGTGGTGGTGACCACATCGGCGTACGGCAGCGGGTTCGGGTACAGGCCGGCGGCGACCAGGCCGGCGACGTGGGCCATGTCGACGAACAGCAGCGCGCCTACTTTGTCAGCGATGGCGCGAAAGCGTGGGAAATCCAGGGTCTTGGAGTAGGCGGAGAAACCGGCCACGACCATTTTCGGCTTGTGCTCCACCGCCAGGCGCTCGACTTCGTCGTAGTCGATCAGGCCGGTGTCGGTATTGATGCCGTACTGCACCGCGTTGTACAGCTTGCCCGAGGACGACACCTTGGCACCGTGGGTCAAGTGACCGCCGTGGGCCAGGCTCATGCCCAGGATGGTGTCGCCCGCATTGATCAGCGCCAGGTACACAGCGCTGTTGGCGGACGAACCGGAGTGTGGCTGTACGTTGGCATAATCGGCGCCGAACAGCTGCTTGGCGCGTTCGATGGCCAGGGCTTCGACCTTGTCCACGTGCTCGCAGCCACCGTAGTAGCGCTTGCCCGGGTAGCCTTCGGCGTATTTATTGGTGAGGCCGCTGCCCTGGGCTTCCATCACACGCTTGCTGGTGTAGTTCTCCGACGCGATCAGCTCGATATGATCTTCCTGGCGCTGCTCCTCGGCGTTCATGGCCGCCAGCAGTGCGTCGTCATATCCCTGGATCTGGTCTTGTTTGCTGAACATCGCGTCTCTCCCAGCCTTTCGTATTGTTGAGGCCCGTGCAGGGCCCTTTGATGCGATGGTAGGGCTGGCGCAGACAGGCCAAATGCCTGCGCACGCCACGCAAAGGTGCGTTTACGACATTGCCGGAACAACACGAAACAAATGTGGGAGGGGGCTTGCTCCCGATAGCGGTGGGTCAGGCGATGATGTGGCGCAGGAGCAGCAGCAGGAGGAAGTGCATGGGATACAGGGCGTAGGCCCAGCGGCGCATTGCTGGCGGTGAGGTGCTGTAGGCATGTCGCAATAAGACCAATCCGGCCAATGGCGCAATCAGGCAGGTCGCCAGCCCCAACAGCGCCACCGGCGTACCGCTATTGAGCAGGATCTGCCATTGGTTAGCGGCCACGCAGACACATCCTGGCAACACACTGAAATACCAAGGCCGGCGAAACACCAGCAACATCGCCAGTGGCAGCAACACACCAAAGAAACCGAACATTAAGTGCGACGAAAATACCGCCGCTATCGTGACGGCGATCAACGCCAATCCTCGATCAAAAAACGCCTTCTTCTGCCATCCTCGGGCAACCAGCAGTCCCAACGCCAGGGTGGGCAGCACGTTCAACGTATCGGCGTCCTCGATAAACAGCCGATACGGCACTTCGCTGATCACGCTGAACAGCAGCAGCCAGCCCAGGTAGCGCCACTGGCCGGTCACCGGCGCATTTCGGGCCCGGTGCAGGTTCGTCGCAATCGCCAGGCAAAACCACGGAAACGCCAGGCGCCCCGGCACATACAGGCCATCGAGGCTCAGACCGACATAACGCAGGTGGTCCAGCACCATGCTCAGCAGCGCCAACCACTTGAGCAAATCCAAAGCGCCATCACGGACGCGTCCGACAGGCATCGTTTCAGAACCGTGCATAATTCCCCAGTGACTTTGCATTTACAGTGCGTGCGCAGCGTCAACAATCTTGGTTACAGTGCGCACCAACATCGACCACAGGAATGGGCCATGACCGACAAGAGCCAACAATTCGCCAGTGACAACTATTCGGGCATTTGCCCCGAAGCCTGGGCCGCCATGGAACAAGCCAACCAGGGTCATCAACGTGCCTACGGTGATGATGAATGGACCCACCGCGCCGCCGACGGTTTCCGCAACCTGTTCGAAACCGACTGCGAAGTGTTCTTCGCCTTCAACGGTACGGCCGCCAACTCCCTGGCGCTGTCCTCCTTGTGCCAGAGCTACCATAGCGTGATTTGCTCGGAAACCGCCCACGTCGAAACCGACGAATGCGGCGCGCCGGAGTTTTTCTCCAACGGCTCCAAGCTGCTCACCGCCCGCACCGAAAACGGCAAGCTGACCCCGGAATCGATCCGCGAGATCGCCCTCAAGCGCCAGGACATCCACTACCCCAAACCCCGCGTAGTGACCCTGACCCAAGCCACCGAAGTCGGCAGCGTCTACACCCCGGAAGAAATCCGCGCCATCAGTGCTACCTGCAAGGAACTGGGGCTGAACCTGCACATGGACGGCGCACGCTTTTCCAACGCCTGTGCGTTCCTCGGCTGCTCACCCGCCGACCTGACCTGGAAAGCCGGAGTGGACGTGTTGTGCTTTGGCGGCACCAAGAACGGCATGGCCGTGGGTGAGGCCATCCTGTTCTTCAACCACAAACTGGCGGAAGACTTCGACTACCGCTGCAAACAGGCCGGCCAACTGGCCTCGAAAATGCGCTTCCTGTCCGCCCCTTGGGTGGGACTGCTGGAAAATGACGCCTGGCTCAAACATGCGCGCCACGCCAACCACTGCGCGCAATTGCTCAGCAGCCTGGTGGCGGATATTCCGGGTGTGGAGCTGATGTTCCCGGTGCAGGCCAACGGCGTGTTCCTGCAACTCTCGGAACCGGCGATTGCCGCGCTGACGGCCAAGGGCTGGCGCTTCTATACCTTCATCGGCAAAGGCGGTGCGCGGTTCATGTGCGCGTGGGATACCGACGAAGAGCGCGTACGAGAATTGGCGGCGGATATTCGGACAGTGATGGGCGCCTGACCGCAGCAGATGCTGGCGCAATGCCGAGTCTGTCATTTGATATTTCTGACAGCTGCGCACTGGCTTTTCATTGGCTAGCCTCTTGGAACCCGAAAGGAAAACGTCGCTGCAGAGACGCCCTTTCGGGCTAACTGCCTGCCGACCATTCGGCTGGAAACGGAAATCCAGAAGAGAGCCAAACCCATGGAGTATCAAAGCAACGGCAACACCCTGCAAGGCGACGGCACCGTCAACACCACCGTGATTGATTGGGATGAGTTCAGGAAGTACGCAAAAGTCGGCGACACTATCCGAGAGCCATCGCGGACGCTGCGGATCTACGACAAAGTCTATGAACTGACAGCATCAGGCCAGCACTTTGTGGTCCACATCTACGCCCAGTAACCGCTAACCCCCACGTCGGAGATTCATGACCTCCGACGTCCCCTTGATCGTTCCCACCCTCGCGTGGGAACGAGCTGAGTGGATCAGAACTCGATGCGCACATCCCCCTTCGGCACGCTGCAGCACGACAGGATGTAGCCTTCGGCTTCGTCTTCCTCGGTGATCCCGCCGTTGTGGTCCATCTCCACCTCACCGCCCAGCTTCATCACCTTGCACGTCCCGCAAATCCCCATGCCGCAGGCCTTTGGAATCAACAGCCCAAGCTTGGCCGCCGCCGCGTGGACGGTCTCGCCAGGGGCGACGCGAATGCTCTTGCCCGAGGCGATGAACTCCACCTGATGCAGATCCGCCAGATCGATTTCCGGGGCATCCGCCGCTTGCTCGGCCTGCTCCACCGCGTCGGCGCGGGCTTCCGGCGGCGTGGCGCCGAAGGATTCCTCGTGGTAGCGCGCCATGTCGAAACCGGCGACTTCCAACAGGCGTTTCACCGCATTCATGTAGGGCGTCGGGCCGCAGCAGAACACTTCGCGCTCAAGGAAGTCGGGCACCATCAGTTCGAGCATCTTGTGGTTCAGGTAACCGCGATAACCCGCCCAGGGCTCACCCAGGCCGTGCTTCTCACAGATCAGGTGCAGGCTGAAGTTGTCGATCCGCGACGCCATATGCTCCAGCTCGCGGTGGTAGATGATGTCCTTGGGCGAACGGGCACTGTGGATAAACGTCATGTCGACGTTGGCGTTGGTGTCGTAGAACCAGCGGGCCATGGACATCACCGGCGTGATCCCCACGCCGCCACTGAGGTACAGCACTTTCGGGCTAGGGAAGTCGATGGCATTGAACAGCCCGACCGGCCCGTGCACCGCCAATTCCTGGCCTTCATGCAGGGTGTCGTGCAGCCAGTTGGACACCTTGCCGCCCGGCACACGCTTGATGGTCACCGAAAAGCTGTAGGGCACCGACGGCGAACTGGAAATGGTGTACGAGCGCATGATCGGCTGGCCGTCGATTTCCAGCTCCAGGGTGACGAACTGCCCCGGCTTGAAAAAGAACAGGATCGGCTGGTCAGCCATAAAGCAGAAGGTGCGCACATCCCAGGTTTCCTGGATGACTTTGACGCAACGGACGATGTGCCGACCATTGGCCCAGGTCTGGGTGGTTACCGGATTCAGGAAATTATTGGACATGTTGTTCTCCACCGCCGACGTCGGCCTTATGGTGGCGATTCTGCGTAACGCGGGAACCGCCCATTTACCTATCTGCGACATTCACATACTTATCGCGACCAGCCCCCATACCACGGGGGTTGCGCGTCGGGAACAGAGTGGGCCATGTCGCTCATGGATAAGGTTCGGCACATCAGCAGCCCCACACTCGCTCCCAACAACGACGTTTTCTTTACGCCTTGCTGCAAACCTGATCAGCCACTATTCGTCGGCCACACAGAATGGCCTTGAGGACACACACGATGGACGTCACCGCAACCTTAAGCTTGGGCGATCCGCTGGAACCCGCACGCAAGGCCACCGCGCAAATGCTGCAAGAGCGCGAGCGCACCTTTTCGCTGCCGCAGCCGTTCTACTCTGATGAGCGGTTGTTTGATATCGACATGCAGGAGATCTTCCAGAAAGAGTGGTTGATCGCCGGCATGACCTGCGAGATCCCCACCAAGGGCAACTACCTGACCCTGCAAGTGGGCAAGAACCCGATCATCGTGATCCGTGGCGCCGAAGGCGTGGTGCATGCGTTCCATAACGTGTGCCGCCACCGTGGCTCGCGCCTGTGCACCAGCGACAAGGGCAAGGTTGCCAAGCTGGTGTGCCACTACCACCAGTGGACCTACGAGCTGGACGGGCGCCTGCTGTTCGCCGGCACCGAGATGGGCGCCGATTTCGACATGAAGCAATATGGCCTCAAGCCGGTGAATGTGAAGACCGCCGGCGGCTACATCTTCATCAGCCTGGCCGAGAACCCGCCGGCCATCGATGACTTCCTGTCGACGCTGAACCACTACATGGAACCCTACGACATGGAAAACACCAAGGTGGCGGTGCAAACCACCTTGATGGAAAAGGCCAACTGGAAGCTGGTGCTGGAAAACAACCGCGAGTGCTACCACTGCAACGCGTCGCACCCCGAGCTGTTGAAAACCCTGCTGGAATGGGACGACGTCACCGACCCGCGCACAGATCAGGCCTTTAAAGACCACGTGGCAGCCTCCGCCGCCGCTTGGGATGCCGAGAAGATCCCTTACGCCCACGCCAGCTTTGGCCTGCGCAACCGTATCGTGCGCATGCCGCTGCTCAAGGGCACCGTGTCGATGACCCTGGACGGCAAGCAGGGCTGCGCCAAGCTGATGGGCCGCATCAAGAACCCCGACCTCGGCTCGATGCGCATCCTGCACCTGCCGCATTCCTGGAACCACTGCATGGGCGACCACATCATCGTGTTTACGGTGTGGCCGATCAGCGCCCAGGAAACCATGGTGACCACCAAGTGGCTGGTGCACAAGGACGCCGTGGAAGGCGTGGACTACGACGTGGAGCGCATGCGCCAGGTGTGGGACGCCACCAACGACCAGGACCGTCGCCTGGCCGAAGAGAACCAGCGCGGGATCAACTCCACCGCCTACCAGCCCGGCCCGTACTCCAAGACCTATGAGTTCGGCGTGGTGAACTTCGTGGACTGGTACAGCGAGCGCATGTTGAACAACCTCGGCGCAGCGCCGGCGCCTTACCTGAAAGGCGTGGCTGCACACGAATAACCGATACCCACAGCTCAAAACTGTGGGAGGGGGCTTGCCCCCTCCCACACTTGAACCTCACACTGCTTAATATTTGATCAACTCTCTCGCAGACCACTGCCAGCCTGCCCTCCAGCCTTTACCCAACAACTTATCCACAAAGCCACCCACAGCAATTGTGGGCAACTCCACTATCCAAGCAAAATTAATTGAAGAAAATCCGTGACTTATTCAAGTTGACGGTTCCAGCGACACATTGATCATTTATTGATCAAAACCCTACAAGCTACGTAAAACGTGACCTGTAGCGGTACGCAAACACCTTATCCACAGAACCGCCAACAGACTTTGGGGGCAACTTCGGCAGCGCTGTGGAAAACCGCGTCAAACCTTCATATACCAAGGGTTTCAGCTATATTCCTGGGGTTTAGCGGCAATTTGATCAATAAACAACCAGATGGCGGAAAGCCTCTATTCATAAGGCCTGTAGCGGATATCAAACATCTTATCCACAGAAGCGCCAACAGACTTTGGGGGCAAGTCCGAACACCGCTTCAACCTTATCCACACAAAAAAGCACCTAAAAACCGTGACTTAGCTTGGTTATTTTTCGTACAACGGCTTGCAGGCGTTGATTTACGGGGGTTGTGGAGACCCACGAACATCTTATCCACAGCTACGCTCACAGCGTTTGTGGGTAAACCCACAACCTGTACAAAAAACACCCAGCATCTACACTCATCCTTGCAGTCAATTCCATGGCCTGGGTTAACGCGGAAGTCCTTGGCAGCCTGATCAGGAGGAAGAACGGTGATGTGGCAGGGCAAGCCCAGCCATCACTGCGCCAAAGGTTTTACGCTGATTGAATTACTACTGACGCTGGCCCTGCTGGCCACGCTTGCGACAGTGGCTTATCCGCTGACAGCATTGATGGGTAAACGTGATCGAGAACTGGACCTGCAACGCTCGCTGCGGGAAATCCGGCGTGCGATTGATGCCTACAAAGACGCCAGTGACGATGGCCGCATTGAAAAGAGCATCACTGACAGCGGTTATCCCCCCTCCCTGCACGTATTGGTCGAGGGGGTAACGGACAAGACCAACCTTCAGGGCAACAAACTCTATTTCCTGCGACGCATTCCCCGCGATCCCGTGTGCGAGTGCCCTGAACGTGCGCCCGCAGAAACCTGGCAACTGCGCAGCTACAAAAGCACTGCGGATAATCCACAAGAGGGAGAAGATGTATTCGACGTTTCATCCCGAAGCACCCGGGAGAGCTTGAATGGAACGTCATACAGCCAATGGTGATCGGGGTTTTACCCTGATTGAGTTGCTGGTGGTCATGGCGATCATCGCCACCCTCATGACCCTGGTCACCCCGCAGTACTTCCGCCAGCACACCAAGGCCCAGGAAACCGTGCTGCGCCACAACCTGTCCTCCATCCGCCAGGCCCTGGACCAATACCGCGAGGACCACGGCGCCAATCCCGAGTCCCTGCAAGCCCTGGTGGACCGTCGCTACCTGCGCGAGATCCCCATGGACCCGCTGACCGGCAGGCGTGACACCTGGCAACTGCAACCTTCGGACGAACAAGGCCTGGGCGATGTACGCAGCGGTGCCTCCGGAACCGACACGAACGGGAACGCCTATGCCGACTGGTAAGCACAACCAGCAGGGCTCGGTGTTCATGGGCATGTTGGTGACAGTGGCCGTGGTGGCCGTGATGCTGATGGAAGTCGGCACCCTGTGGTCCAGCGTGCTGCAGCGCGAACGCGAGCTGGAACTGCTGGCGCGGGGCAATGAGATTCGCCGGGCAATCGGCCTGTACTACGCGGCCGGCAATACCTTTCCCAAGTCACTCGAAGACCTGGTCCTCGACCGTCGCCAACCCACCATCAAGCGTTACCTGCGCCGGATCTACAGCGACCCGCTGACCGGCACCACCGATTGGGGCGTCGTGCCAGGGCCGAGCGAAACCATCATGGGCGTGTTCAGCCAGGCCAAGGGTACGCCGTTCAAGCAAGGCAACTTTGCGGTCATCAATCAGAGTTTTACAGGGCAAGGCAGTTATCAAGGGTGGGTGTTTCTGTATGGCTCTGTACAGAGTAACCCTGCAACCCGCGTCACTCCTCTGGGAGATCAGCTGACTCAATGATTTAACCGTTTAAACACACTGATCGTTCCAGCAGTTCGGAACTTGTTTATCTGAATTGAAGGTGGGCTAGAGCATGAATACGTTACAGAGATATGCGAGAGATCTATTCAAATGGGTCCTGGCCGCAGCGTTATTGGCACCCGCAGCAGGATGGGGGCATGGAGCTGTCGAAACGCCTCCATCCCGTGCTTTGAACTGTTACGTAAAGGGAGGACAGTGGGGCTCTGACAATGGCTCATCTATTAAAGATGAAGGCTGTCGAGAGGCTTTTACAAAAACATTTAATTCCCCCAGTGAGTGGGCAACTGCCGCCGATCAATGGCATGAGGTTGCGAAGATTCCGGAGATCAACCATCCGACGATGGATCAGATCAAGGCCATTATCCCGGACGGCCACATATGCGCAGCAAATGATCCGAAAAAAGCCAGCTTGGATTACCCCACTCCGTTATGGACCAAGAAAGATGTAGTGCCAGGTCAATCACTGGCTATACGCCTTGTTGGCACGATTCTTCATGTGCCCAGCACGTTTTATGCGTTTATAACCAGACCAGGTTTTAACAGCGCGTCTGACGTATTGCAATGGAGCGATTTAATCCCCTTGGGGGAATCCGAAAGACTCGAAAAAGCGTACACCAATTGGAACCCGCCCCCCCTGCTCAACGGACTTGCAGGCTTTTACCTGATCAATCGGCCTATTCCCAGCAACGCATCGGGTAATGGGTTAGTGGTAGGAATATGGGTCAGGGATGATCCGAATGGCGAGTTCTTCATTTCTTGTTCAGATGTAAGGTTCCAAAGTGGCGGTGTTCCGGACCCTCTGACAAACATTGGCCCTTACATTGGCCCCGATATGCAATCGCTCAAAGTCGGCGACTCCGTCCACTTCCGGATCTTTGGGGCCGATGCCAAAGGAACGGAATTGGTGGATATCACCCAGGAGATCCGAGCCGATAATTTGCCTCCGGCCAAATGGGGACTGGAAATAGCCGACCTAGTAAGCCCTGCCATTGCCAGAATCGGCGTAAAGACCAATGGTACGGTTACGTTCAACTCGGCAAATCCGCTGGCCAACGCAACCTATGTCACTAACCCGGATTACAAACAGGTGATGTCGATCATTGCCGGCGGCGGTGAAACCCCTATCGATCAACGCCCACCGGTAGCGGTCATCAAACCCCATGCAAACGTTAAATCAGGTGAGCGTTTCACCATGGATGGCACCGGCTCTACGGTATACAACCCAGGTGCTGCCGGATGGATGTGGACCAACAACTTCCAGGGCGGCAGCTTCCACCAGTCGACAGCGACGTTCACTGCTCCCTCGGTAAATCAGGACACGCAACTCAAGATTGAACTACGGGTGTATGACAATAAGAACAAAAAAAGTACAGCAGCGCCCCCCGTCATCGTCATCGTTAAACCAGCAGGTGGTGGCGAAGAGTACCCGGCCTACAAAGAAGGCACTGCGTACAAAGCCGGCGACATCGTGACCAACAACGGCAAAAACTATAAATGCAAACCTCAGCCCTTCACCCCATGGTGTGCAGGCGCCGCATGGGCGTATGCCCCAGGCACGGGGCAGGCGTGGGACCAGGCCTGGGACGAAGTTCGATGACCCGCTCGAACGCATATTCAGTTACTGGATAAGCATAAGAGCCAAACGTTATAGGGCGCCTCACGGCGCCTTATATCGAGCAACGCTACAGTTGAAGATGTACTTGAATTGAAAAGGTTCTAACGCAGTCCTACCGGCGGTGCCCGCTTCACAGCGGGCCGGGAGAGTTATACACAACCGCCGTACCTTGGCACTCCCAACAGGGTATTTCCATGCGTATTCACTCATTTATCCACAGCCCCCAGCGTGCCTTCACCTTGCTGGAGCTGCTGGTCGTCCTGCTGATCATCGCCCTGCTCGCCGGCTACGTCGGCCCGAAGATGTTCGACCGCCTGGAACTGGCCAAGGTACAAACCGCCCAGGGCCAGATGAAAGCCCTTGCCGATGCCTTGAACCAGTACCGCCTGGACAACGGCAACTACCCCGACGAAACCCTGGGCCTCGACGCCCTCACCGCCCGGCCCGCCACCGCCAGCCATTGGCAGGGCCCCTATGTGAAGACGCTGCCGCCAGACCCTTGGGGCAACCCGTATCTCTACAAGAACCCCGGCACACCGCCCAACGATGCGGAGATCATCTGCCTGGGCCGTGACGGCAAGGCCGGCGGGGTGAATACCTACGCCGACATTGTGTACGGCCTCTGACATGCACACGCTGCGGCGGGTCCTGATACTGCTGTGCCTCACGGGTACCGCACAGGCCAACTGCTGGCAACTGGCAGCCAGCCGCTACCACGTCGACCCGCTGTTGCTGTACGCCATCGCCAAGGTCGAATCCGGCCTCAACCCCAGCGCACGCAACCTCAACAGCGATGGCAGCCAGGATATCGGCCTGATGCAAATCAACAGCCGCCACTTGCCCGCACTGGCCCGGTTCGGTATCACCGAGCAGCACCTGATCACCCAGCCCTGCACCAGCGTCATGGTGGGCGCGTGGATTCTTGCCGGGTTTATCCGCGAGCAGGGTTATGGCTGGCAGGCCGTGGGCGCCTATAACGCCGGGGCCAAGCCGGACCGGGAAGCACGGCGCTCACGCTACGCCCTGGCGGTGTGGCGTTACTACGCGGTGTTGTTGCAACAGCGCCAACAACGGGCGGGGCAAATGCCATGACCGACTTTGACGTGCGCATCATCCGTGGTGGCCATGTGCAGACCCTGCGCCTGCAAGCCGTTGACGTCGCCCAGGCGCGCCAGCAACTGCAGGCCGACGGCGCCCAGGTCATCTCGCTGAAAGCCCGCCGCCCACTCAAACTCCCCAGCCGCCGCAGTACGTTCGCCCTCGGCCTGTTTATCCAGGAGCTGGTAGTCCTGCTCGATGCCGGCCTGGTGCTGGTGGAAGCCGTGGAGACCCTGCGCGACAAGGCGCCCGCCGGCATCAACCGGCAGGTCATGAGCGAGCTGCTCGCCTCGATGTATGAGGGCAACTCGCTGTCCAGGGCGATGCTGCTCAAGCCGCAGACCTTCCCGCCGCTGTTGATTGCCACGGTGGCGTCCTCGGAACACAGCGGCCAATTGGCCGTGGCCCTGCGCCGTTACCATCATTTTGAAGCCCACCTGGCAACCGTGAAGAAGCGCGTCAGCGGCGCCCTGATGTACCCCTTGGTGGTGCTCAGCGTGGGCGCGTTGATCCTGCTGTTCCTGCTGTTCTTCGTGATCCCGCGCTTTGCCTCGGTGTTCGACGCCGTGGCCGATCTGCCGGCCACCGCACGCTTTATGGTGTGGTGGGGCGCACTGGTAGACGCGCGCGGCATGGAGTTGCTGCTTGGCCTGGTGCTGGCGATTGCCGCGCTGGTGCTGTTGTTGCGCAGCGCCGGGTTCAAGCGCCGCATCGCCCAGCTGTTCTGGAAAATCCCCAGCCTGGGCGCCCAGCGCACGCTGTTTATCCTCGCGCGCTTTTATCGCACCGCCGGCATGTTGCTGATGGGCGGCATGCCGGTGGTCACTGCGGTGGAGCTGTCCGGTGCGCTGCTGCCCGTGGAACGCCAGGCGGACCTGCGCCAGGCCATGACCGACATCCAGGCCGGCCAGCCACTGTCCACTGCCCTCGCCCGCCATCGATTGACCACCGCCGTCGCCGAACGCCTGCTACGCGTGGGTGAACAAAGCGGCGAGCTGGCGGCGATGTGCGAGCGCATCGCTCAGTTCCACGATGAAGCGCTGGAGCGTGCCATCGAGCTGTTCAGCAAGGTCTTCGAGCCCTTGTTGATGCTGGTGGTGGGCGGGCTGATCGGCCTGATCGTGTTCATGCTGTACATGCCGATTTTCGAACTGGCAGGCTCCATCCAGGGGTAGTGCGATGAGCGAACAGACACGGCAATGGCAGGCCCTTGCAGAGCAACGCGGGCTGAGCTTGTCCAATTACCTGCTGGAGGTGCTGGAGAAGGCACCCGACCAATTAAGCACGATCGCCCAGCCCCTGGGCCTGCTTGCCATCCCCCCGGAAAACCTCAGTGAACACTGGCGCTTCGACCTGCTGGCACTGCCCCAGGCGCTGATCCATAACGTGCTGCCGGTGGATAACCACGGCCAGCCGTGCCTGGTACTGGGAGACCCTTTCACCCTGGCCAGCCGGCACTGGCTGCAATCCTCGAAAACCTTGCGTCAACTGCCCCTGGCCATGAGCCTGCCCGGCGCGGTCAAGGCCCAGTTGAGCCTGGCCGAAGCCAGCCAACGGGTGATGCAACCTTTCGGTGAGGACGACGAGCATGCCCGCGTCGGCCAGGCCGCCCAGGAAATTTCCCTGAGCAGCATCGCCCGCGACGACAACCCGGTGGTGCGCCTGGTCAACTCCATGCTGTTCGATGCCCTGCAAAGCCGCGCCAGCGATGTCCATGTGGAAACCACCCCCCAGGGCCTGGTGATCAAGTACCGCATCGACGGCGTGTTGCAGCAGATGGGCCAGGCCAGCGGCATGGACATGGCCGAGCAGGCACTGTCGCGGATCAAGGTGTTGTCGGAGCTGGATATCGGCGAGCGGCGGGTGCCCCAGGACGGGCGTTTCAAGATGAAAATCCAGGGTCGCGAAGTGGACTTTCGCGTGTCGATCATGCCCAGCATCCACGGTGAAGATGCGGTGCTGCGGATTCTCGACAAGTCCCAGCGCGGCGAGTCCCTGAGCCTGGAAACCCTGGGGTTGAACGCCGAGACCATCGCGCGCATCCGTGTATTGGCCGGCGAACCCTATGGCATGTTGCTGGTGACCGGCCCCACCGGCAGCGGCAAATCCACCACGCTGTATGCCGCCCTGTCGGAGACCAATACCGGCGAGAAAAAGATCATCACCATCGAAGACCCGGTGGAATACGAACTGCCCGGGGTCCTGCAAATCCCGGTGAACGACAAGAAGGGCCTGACCTTCGCCCGTGGCCTGCGCTCGATCCTGCGCCACGACCCGGACACCATCCTGGTGGGGGAAATACGCGACGGTGAAACGGCGGGCATTGCGGTGCAAGCGGCGTTGACCGGGCACCTGGTGCTGTCATCGGTACACGCCAACAGCGCGTTCAGTGTGCTGGAGCGCTTTACCTACATGGACGTGGACCCGGCCAGCTTTGTCGAAGCCCTTAACGGCGTGGTCGCCCAGCGCCTGGTGCGGCGTATCTGCCCGGATTGCGGCACGGATGCCGATCCCGACCCCGACATCACCCACCTCGCCCAACTCACCGAGGCTCAACTCCAACAGGGTCACTACCGCGTGGGCAAAGGCTGCGAGGCCTGCCGTCACACCGGCTATCGCGGCCGACTCGCCCTGGCCGAAGTGCTGACACTGACCGACAGCATCAAGGAGGGCCTGCTCAACCGCAGTTCGGCCTCCACCCTGCGCGAACTGGCCCGTGAAGCCGGCCACGTGTTTATCCGCGACATCGCCCTGGCCCACGCCGCCCAGGGCGACACCACGCTCAAGGAGATCCACCGTGTCATTTCCCTTTATTGAGCATGTGGTGTGGCTGCACAGCGACGGCGCCGAATGGGCCGCACGACCGCGCTGGCGCGGTGCAGCAGTATGGCGTGCGCAACAGACTGGCGAACCATTGGCCGCCTGTGCCGAACTGCTGGAACAGGCGCCGCGCGGCCGCGTCGGGTTTCTGGACCGGGCCACGGTGCTGCTGGGCTTCCCCCATGTGCACTACCTGATGCTGGCGTGGCAAACCGGTTTGTACAGCCAGGCCGACTGGCAAGGCTTGGCCGAAGTGACCTTCAACCAACAGGCCGGCATCGACCCCGGACAATGGCAAGTGCAAGTCGCCAACAGCACCTTTGGAGATGAACGCCTGGCGGTCGCGACGCCACGGAATTTGCTGCAAGACCTGCGGAAGTTGTTCAAGCAACAGCACCTGCCGCTGGTGACATGCACGCCATTGTTGACGGCCGTGGCCCAACGGTATTGGCAGCAATTGCCTGACGATTGCGTGCTGGCGGTACCTGAGGCGCGAGGTCTCAGTTGCCTTTACCGGCAACGGGGTGTGGCTCAACAAGTCTGCGTGCTGCAAACCCCACCCGGCAGCCCCTTGAGCGACAACCTGTTCACCGCCGACCTGCTGGCGCAACGGCACGCGGCGGCCACATGGGTCGTCGCCAATCACCCCACTGAACATTGGCTGGGGCCACTGCATCCCTGGCTCGGAGAGCCGCTGGCATGATCGCTCAGCTGAAATCACAGCTCGCCGGTGCCTGGCGACAGCGGCAGGCGCCGGGCGTCGACTTCCTGCACCCCAACGCCGTCTATCGGCCGCTGGTGAGTGTGTTGTGGCTGGTCGCCGCCGGGCTTGTCTTCGTCACCTGGCAACACTGGCAGCGCATGGAGCATCAGCAACAACAGACCGACGCACTGGAGCAGCGCTTTATCGAATTGACGCGCCGCCAGGAGCAATTGATCCAGGCCGCCATTCGCTTGTCACCCCAGCAGAAACAACAACTGGCCGCTTTTTCCCGACAGCAGGACACGCCCTTCGCGCTGATGGACGCCGTGGCCCGGGCCTGGTCCGCGGAAGTCGCGCTGACGCGCGTGGAGGTCGACACCCAGGCCCGACTGATTCACTTGGAGCTGGAAGCCAAGATGCTGAGGGATGCCTTTCGCTTTGTCGAACGGCTCAAGGCCCAGCCAGGGGTGCACGTGAACCTGCAACAAAGCACACGCAAAGCCAATGACCCGCAACACCCGGTGCAGGTCAAACTTGCGGTTGGTGCAGGGTAGTCGCCCATGGACGCCCTGACCCGCCACCTCCCGCGTGTGCGCTGGCACCTGATGCAATGGCAACAGCGCCTGGGCTTTTGGGGGCTGCTGGCGTTGGGGCTGATGGCGGCAACGTTGCTGATCGAAGTCACAGTGATTCATCCGGCAGGCATTGCCGACAGCCTGCGGCGCCAGGAACTGGAGGCCGGGATCGCCGAGCAGCCCCAGGATGTGCAGGTGACCGAACCGGCCGTGGTCGAACGCCTGCCCAGTGCACAGGACTTCGCCCCACGCCTGGAAAAGCTGCTGGACGTCCTCACCCGGCGCGGCTTTATCATCGAACAGACCACCCTGGCCTACTCCGCGCCCGGCGACACCGGGCTGCAACGGCTGGACGTGGACATTCCCCTCGTCGGCCCCTACGCCTTGCTGCGCGATGCCCTGGACGACGTCGCCAACGAGCCGGCCGTACGCATCGAACGCCTGGCCCTGGAGCGCAAGGAAATCACCAGCGGCATGTTGAACATCAGCCTCAAGGTGAGTGTGCTGGGGGTGGTGGAATGACGCTGCCGCTGTATCTGCGCGTGCTGTTGCTGCTGACCTTGATCGGCTGCGGCTGGCTGTTCTGGCAGGACACTGCGGACACTCCCACGCCCTCGCCGGTGCCAGTGATCGCCCGCCCTGTACAGGTGCCCTCGGCACCGGTCGCAGCACCTGCGCCGGCGGTGGCCGAAGCCATCGACCTGTTCCCCGCCCAGACCTGGACACCTGCACCGCCGCCCATGCCGGTCGACACCTCAGCGCCCAAGCCACCGCCCCTGCCCTTCACCGTGAGCGCGCAATGGCGCTACGAGAACCAGGCGAAAATCGTCGTGCTCAGCGGCAATGGCAGCCAGTACACCCTGTGCAACCGTTGCTCGGTACCCGGGCGCATCGTGCCCGGCAAGATGCTCGACGCGCACTACCGGCTGGACAAACTCACCGACACCGCCGTGGTGCTGACCTACATGCCCCTCAAGCATGTCAGCACCTTGCGGCTGGACACTCACTGACCGGCGCAGGACACGATCATGGCCATACGCACGTGGATACCCTTGAGCCTGGCCGTGGCCCTGCTCAGCGCCTGCCAGACCCAACGGGCGATCAAGGAGAGCGACGAGTTGCGCCAGAAGGGCGACATCATCCGTTCGGTCGAAGTGCTGCAAGCCGAAGCCAGACAGGCCCCCGACGATGTGCAACTGCGCACCGCCAACTTCAGCAAGCTGGAATTGCTGGTGGCCCAATACAGCCGCGAAGCCAGCACCGCGCTGATGCGTGGCGACGATGCCGCTGCCATCCGCGCCCTGGAAACCATCCTCAAATACGACCCCAGCAACCTCGGCGCGCGCCAGGAAATCCAGAGCATCCAGGCGATGAAACAGCTGCGCCCGCAACTGGCCCAGGCCTACGAAATGAAGCGCTCCAACCCGGTGGAAGCCCTCAACCTGGTGCGCCGGATCATCGCGCAAAAGCCCAACTACCGAGAGGCCCTGGACTTTCGCAATGCCCTGACCCGTGAACTGGTGAGCGCCGATTACCTCAGTGCCGACCTCTCCGAGGCCATGCGCAAACCCCTGAGCCTGGAGTTCAGCGCCCAAAGCCTGACCACGATTTTCGAGACCATTGCGCGCCTGTCGGGGGTCAACTTCGTCATCGACAAGGACGTCAATCCCAGTGCCTCGGCGAGCATGACCGCGAGCCGAACCACCGCCGAAGACGCGCTGAACCTGCTGCTGACCACCCAGGGGCTGGACAAGAAGGTCCTCAACGCCAACACCCTCCTGGTTTACCCCCGCCGCCCGGACAAGGAACGGGAATACCGCGAGTTGGCCGTGCGCACCTTCTACCTCAGCCATGGCGACCCCAAGGTCATCGCCGCCGAGATCAAACAGGTGCTCAAGCCCAAGGAGGTGCTGGTGGACGAACGCCTGAACGCGGTGATCGTGCGCGATGGACTGGACACCCTGAGCGCGGTGGAAAAACTGGTGGAAGCCATTGATATCGCACAATCGGAAGTGACCATCGACATCCAGGTGCTGGAGGTCAGCCTGACCGACGAGTTGAACCTGGGCATCCAGTACCCGGAGAGCATCGGCCTGTCCGTGGGCAACCTGGCCAACGTGCCTGCCGGGCTGGCAGGCATCCCGCTCAGCGCATTGCGCGGGATCAATGGCGACAACATCCTGCTCGACGCGGGCAGTACCTCGGCGCGCATCAATATGCTGCAACGCAGCGGCAACACCGTGACCCTGGCCAACCCCAGGGTGCGGGTGCGCAACCGCGAAGAAGCCCAGGTAAACATCGGCGACAAGATCCCCGTGGTGACCACCACCACCGCCAACCAGATCACCACCTCGTCGGTGTCCTACCAGGACGTCGGGCTGCAGATCACGGTCAAGCCGAATATCAGCCTGAGCGATGAGGTGAACCTGGAGCTGAACGTGGAAATGAGCCATATCACCAAGCGTATTCCCGGCTCGGAAAACGTACCGGCCACCTTCGAACTCGGCTCACGGGCCACCAAGACCCTGCTGACCGCGCGCAACAATGAAACCCAGATCGTCTCGGGGCTGATCCGCACGGCGGACGTCGACGAGGGCTCGGGTTTGCCGTGGTTGAGCCAGATCCCGTGGATCGGCAAAAAGCTGTTCGGCACCAACCAGAATACCCAGCAGAAGACTGAGATCATTCTGCTGCTGACCCCGAGGATCGAACGCAACCTGGACCTGCCGATTGCCCAGATCAGCACCTTCCACAGCGGCACCGAGGCGCGCAGTTCGACCCAGGGCATGATCCTGCGCGACACCACCGACAAAATGATCCTCAAGCCGATTGGCGGCGACCCCACGCCGGCGCTGCCACCGCCGATGCAACAGCCGGATGCCACCTGGCAACCTCTGCCGCCACCGCTGCCGGACCTGGTGCCGAAACCTGCGCCCGAACCTGCGCCCCAATGAAGATCCAATGTGGGAGGGGGCTTGCCCCCGATTGCAATGTGTCAGTCTCAGCATCTTTAACTGAAGCACCGCTATCGGGGGCAAGCCCCCTCCCACCTTGGTTTTGCAGTGTTAGTGGGTTAGCGCACGACGCCTTCTTCGATCAGCAACTTGAGAATGGCTTGGGCGCCCTCTTCGGCGCTCACACCTTTGAGCACCTGCCCACCGCCACCACTGGCCTTGGCGGTGGCGGCTTTCATGCGGTCGGCGCCGCTCTTGGCCTTGATCACCTTGAGGCGCTTGGGCCGGGGCTTGGCCGGTTGCAGCACGGCGCCTGTGAATAACGCGTCCTGCTCGACTTCCACATCGTGGGCCGCCAATTCACCGCGCTGTGCCGGGCCGTAGGCACTCTGCCGGGGCTTCGGCGCGGCGTTATCCACCGTGGCCAGGAATGGCAGGCGCACCTTCAAGCGCCGCCGTTGGCCGCGTGGCAAGGCTTGCAGCACATGGGCCACACCGCCGTCGATAGACTCCACCTCGGCCAGCCCGACAATCAGCGGCCAGCCCAATTGCTCGGCCAACAGGAACGGCAACATGCCCGAGCCTTCACCGGTTTCGGCCTGGCTGCCGGCAAGCACCACCTGGGCACCGGCGTCGCGCAGGTACTCGCTGAGCACCGGCAACGCATCGCTGCCCTCCGGTTGTTCCAGCACGTGCAACTGTGGCAGGCCCATGCCCAGGTAGCTGCGCAGGGTCGGTTCGGCGATGTTGCCGGCGTGCAGCACCTGCAACTTATCCCCAGCCATCTGCAGACCCAGTTCGACGGCGCGCGCATCCTGTTCGGCACGGCGTGGCCGGCCGGAGGTGGGGTGGGCGCCGATGGACACCAGGCTGATTACATTCGTGGTCATGGTCATGTCCTCAAGCCGCATCGCGCTTGGCGCCGTTGCGGTAGGCCTCGACCGCAGCGATCAAGGCTTGCAGAATCGCGGCGCTTTCGCCGATCACCGACAGGTCGGCACGCTTGATCATGTCGCAGCCCGGGTCGAGGTTGATCGCCACCACCTTGTCGCAGGCGCCAATGCCTTGCAGGTGCTGGATCGCCCCGGAAATCCCCACGGCCACATACACCCGCGCCGTCACCCAGGTACCGCTGGCGCCGACCTGGCGATCACGGGCCATGAATCCATCGTCCACCGCCACCCGCGAGGCGCCTTCGGTGGCCCCCAATGCCGCGGCGGTCTGGTGGAACAGCGCCCAGTCCTTCACGCCGTTGCCGCCGGAGAAAATAAACTCGGCCTCGGCCATGGGAATCGCCGCCGGGTCCACCGCCACCGCACCGAGATCCTCGATACGCGGCAGGCTGCGCGCCAGGCTTGTGGATAACTCCACAGGCAGCACTTCATGGCGTGTGTCGCTGACCGGATCGGCGCATTCGGCGGCGGCCAGAATCAGGCGTGGCAGCGGCCGCGCCAAGTCTTCCCGGCCCGCACCGGCGCGGCCGATGCACTCATCGCCCTTGATCTGCCAGACGCGAGTGGCCGGGCGCTCCTTGAGGCTGGCGGCAAAGCGCCGACCCAACTCGCCGCCACCACTGCGGCTGTCGGGCAGCAACCAATGGCGCGGGTTGAACTGGTTATCCACAGCGCGCAAACCCTGCACGCGTTGCTCCGGTGAATAACCATCGAATTCGTGGCCGTCGAGCACCAGCAGGCGATCGACACCGGCCGTGGCAAACGCGCTTTCCTTGTGTTCGCCAAACACCACCGCCAGCACCGCGCCGTCGTTGCCGGCGAGTTGCCGCGCCAGGCCGAGCAGGTCGCGGTCGTGACTGCTCAAGCGGCCACCGACCATGTCCGGCACTACGTTGATGTAGAACGCAGGCGCAGGCACCTGATGCAGCGGCAACTGCACTTCAATCGCCGCCGTACGCTTGGCCGCACCGCCCTGCTGGGCACCGCTGCGGTCGATGCGCTTGATGCCGTTGGGGCCGATAAAACCGACGCCATGCACGTTCTTGCGGATGACGCCGTTAGGCCCCATCCAGCTATGTTGCACCGGCTGCATCGCCGCATGCAGCGGGTGCAGACGGTTACGGGCGATCCATTCGGCCCGTGGGTCGCGGCGGATAATGTCGCTCATCAGTGCACCTCCGCAGGTTCACGCTTGTTGGGAGCTTTGGCCGGTGTGACGTCCTCCAGCAAAGCATCGGCCACCAGCTCGGCGATGTCCTTGATCAACGGGCGCGGTTCAACCACACCTTCGAGCATCGCCGTGCATTGCGGGCAACCGACCGCTACCAGTTCGGCGCCGGTCTCGCGGATGTCTTCCATGCGCATATCGGGGATACGTTGCTTGCCGGGGATGTCGGTAATCGGCGCGCCGCCACCGCCGCCGCAGCAGCGTGAGCGGAAACCCGAACGTTGCATCTCCTTGACCTCGATGCCCAAGGCACGCAGCACTTGGCGCGGCGCCTCGTACTCACCGTTGTAGCGGCCCAGGTAGCACGGGTCGTGGTAGGTCACGCTGTTGCCTTTGTGCTGGCCCAGGTTCAGCGCGCCTTCGCCGATCAGCTCGGCCATGAAGGTGCTGTGGTGCTGCACAAGATAGTTGCCGTTGAAGGCGCCGTATTCGTTTTTCAGCACATGGAAGCTGTGGGGATCGCAGGTGACGATGCGCTTGAAGCTGTACTTGGCCAGCGTCTGGATATTGCGCGAGGCCAGCAGCTGGAACGTTGCTTCATCGCCCAGGCGCCGTGCGACGTCACCGCTGTCGCGCTCTTCCAGGCCCAGTACGGCGAAGTCGACCTTGGCCGCCTTGAGCACTTTGACGAACGCCCGCAGGGTGCGCTGGTTGCGCATGTCGAAGGCACCGTCGCCGACCCAGAACACCACGTCGGCACTGCCTTTTTCGCTGAGCAACGGCAGGTTCAAGTCCGCCGCCCAGTTCAGGCGACCGCCCGGCGCAAAGCCGCCGGGGTTGTCAGTGGCGATCAGGTTTTCCAGGACTTCGGCGCCCTTGTTCGGGGTCGCGCCTTTTTCCAGGGTGAGGTAGCGGCGCATGTCGACGATGGCGTCGACGTGCTCGATCATCATCGGGCACTCTTCCACGCAGGCGCGGCAGGTGGTGCACGACCACAGGGTCTCGGCGTCCACCAGGCCGTTGACGATCGGCTGGTGCGGGTTGCCGCTGTGCTCGCCAATCGGTTTACCTGGATAAGGGCTGCCGGCGAACTTGGCATCGGTGCCGCCGGCCAGGCCGACCACCATGTCCTGGATCAGCTTTTTCGGGTTCAGCGGCTGGCCGGCGGCGAAGGCCGGGCACGCCGCTTCGCATTTGCCGCACTGTACGCAGGCGTCGAAGCCAAGCAGTTGGTTCCAGGTGAAATCCTTGGGTTTTTCCACGCCCAGGGGCGCGCTCTTGTCGCTCAGGTCCAGGGGTTTCAAACCGGTGGAACGACCACCGCCAAAGCGTTCGGCGCGTCGGTGCCAGGCCAGGTGCAGGGCACCGGCGAAGGCGTGCTTCATCGGGCCGCCCCAGGTCATGCCAAAGAACATCTCGGACACGCCCCACAGCACACCCACACTCAGCAGCGCGGCCAGCAGCCAGCCGCCGAAGTCGGCGGGCAGGATCCCCGCCACCGGCAGCGTCACCAGGAAGAAACTCACCGAGAACGCCATCAGGCTTTTCGGCAGGCGCATCCACGGGCCCTTGGACAGGCGCGACGGCGGATTGCGCCGCCGCAGGTAAACGAAGGTGGCGCCGACAAACATCAACACCGACGCCATCAGCAAGGCGTAGCCGAGGAGACGGTTATGCAGGCCGAAGCCGTGCACCAGGATTGCCAGCAGCGCCGACAGCACAAAGCCCAGGGCCGTGGCGACGTGGGTGTTGGCGATGTATTTGTCGCGGGCGACCACGTGGTGCAGGTCGACCATGTAGCGCTTGGGCATGGCCAGCAGGCCGCCCAGCAGGTCGACCTTGGAGGCTCGGCCGCGGCGCCACATGTTCACACGGCGCAGGGCGCCGAGGACGGCGAGGCCCAGGGCGGCGAATAAGAGAATAGGCAGCAAGGTGTTCAACATGGTGAAGCTCCCACAGACCGCACAGGTCTACTGTGAAACTGGCCCGAATGTGGGAGGGGGCTTGCTCCCGATGGCGGACTGTCAGTTGGTACAGTTGTCGCTGAACCACCGCTATCGGGGGCAAGCCCCCTCCCACATTTGACCGCGTTCACCTCATCAAAAGTCTTTGCACAGGCGCAGGGCGTCGTAGATCGCAGCGTGGGTATTACGCTGGGCCACACAGTCACCGATACGGAACAGCAAGTACCCCTCGCCCGCCTCGCTCAAGCATGGCTGCGGCTTGATCGCGAACAGGGCTTCGACGTCGATCTGGCCCTTGTTGCGCGAACCTTCCTTGAGCCCGTAGTAAATGGCTTCGTCCGGACGCACGCCGTTTTCCACCACCACCTGGTCCACCACCCGCTCCTCTTTGGCGCCGGTGTATTCGTTCTCCAGCACCGCCACCAGCTTGTCGCCCTCGCGGTAGACCTTTTCCAGCATCATGTCGCCGGTCATGATCACTTCCTTGGGGTACATGCTGCGGTAGTAGGTCGGGAACGACGTACCGCCGATGGCTACGCCCGGCTTGATGTCATCGGTGACGATTTCCACCTGGCAGCCTTTGTCGGCCAGGAAGTCCGCCACCGACATGCCGGTGAATTCGCAAATGGTGTCGTACACCAGCACGTTCTTGCCCGGTGCGACCTTGCCGTCGAGCACGTCCCAGCTGCTCACCACCAGGCCTTCGGCGGCGCCCCAGTGTTCGTTCTGCTCGATAAACGGATGCCCGCCGACCGCCAGCACCACCACGTCCGGACGCAGGTCCAGGATGGTCTCGGCATCGGCCGCCACGCCCAGGCGCAGGTCGACTTTCAAGCGCGCCAGCTCCAGCTGGAACCAGCGGGTGATACCGGCGATCTGGTCGCGTTGCGGCGCTTTGGAGGCGGTGGTGATTTGCCCGCCGATAAATTCTTTCTTCTCGAACAGGGTCACGTCGTGGCCACGTTCGGCGGCCACCCGCGCGGCTTCCATCCCGGCAGGGCCGGCACCGACCACCACGACTTTGCGTTTCGGCCCGGTGGACTTCTCGATGATATGCGGCACGCCCATGTACTCACGGGAGGTCGCGGCGTTCTGGATGCACAGCACGTCCAGGCCCTGGTACTGGCGGTCGATGCAATAGTTGGCGCCGACGCACTGTTTGATCTGGTCGATCTGGCCCATCTTGATCTTGGCGATCAGGTGCGGGTCGGCGATGTGCGCACGGGTCATGCCGACCATGTCCACATAGCCGCCTTCCAGGATACGCGTGGCCTGGTTCGGGTCCTTGATGTTCTGTGCGTGCAGCACCGGAACCTTGACCACTTCCTTGATACCGGCCGCCAGGTGCAGGAACGGCTCCGGCGGATAGCTCATGTTGGGGATCACGTTGGCCAGGGTGTTGTGGGTGTCGCAACCCGAGCCGACGACGCCGATGAAATCGAGCATGCCGGTGTCGTCGTAGTACTTGGCGATCTGTTTCATGTCCTCGTGGGACAGGCCGTCCGGATGGAACTCGTCACCGCACAGGCGCATGCCCACGCAGAAGTCGTCACCGACTTCGGCACGCACGGCCTTCAACACTTCGAGGCCGAACTTCATGCGGCCTTCGAAGGTGCCGCCCCACTCGTCGGTACGCTTGTTGACCCGTGGGCTCCAGAACTGGTCGATCATGTGCTGGTGCACGGCGGACAGTTCCACACCGTCCAGGCCACCGGCCTTGGCACGCCGCGCGGCCTGGGCGTAGTTGCCGATCACACGCCAGATTTCTTCCGGCTCGATGGTCTTGCAGGTGGCACGGTGCACCGGCTCACGCACGCCGGACGGCGACATCAGGGTCGGCCAGTTAAAGCCATCCCAACGGGAGCGACGGCCCATGTGGGTAATCTGGATCATGATCTTGGCGCCATGCTTGTGCATGGCATCCGCCAGGTTCTGGAAGTGCGGGATGATGCGGTCGGTGGACAGGTTCACCGAGCTCCACCATTCCTGGGGGCTGTCGATGGCAACCACCGAGGAACCGCCGCAGATCGCCAGGCCGATACCACCCTTGGCTTTTTCTTCGTAGTACTTCACATAGCGGTCGGTGGTCATGCCGCCGTCGGTGGCATACACCTCGGCGTGGGCGGTACTGAGCACGCGGTTGCGGATGGTCAGTTTGCCGATCTGGATCGGCTGGAACATTGCTTCGAAAGCCATGGCACGGTCCTCGGCTTACAACGGCTTGACGGTGAACAAGCCGTCATCGTGGCCCTCTTCGGAGCCTCCGTAGACTTGTTCGGCCACGGTGCGGATCTGGCTGCCACGGGCTTGCAGAATCTGGTCCATGGCGCCGGCAAACCAGCCGGTGAACATGTAGTCGACCTTGCGCCCGACCTTGCCGTACACGTAGACGAAGGCCGAGTGTTCGAGCTTGACGCTGGCGGTGCCTTTATCCAGGTCGATGTCCTGGATCTTGAACAGGCCCCAGCCGCGTTGCGACAGGCGCTTCATGTAGTGCTCGAACACCGCGACGCCTTCCAGGCCATGGCATTCAGCTTCTTTCTCGCACCAGTGCCAGGCGGATTTGTAGCCGGCCTTGTAGAGGATCTCGGCGTAGGCCTCGGCGCCCAGCACTTCTTCGATGCCTATGTGGTTGTTGACGAAGAAATGGCGCGGCACGTACAGCATCGGCAGGGCGTCGGACGTCCAGACACCGGTTTCGCTGTCGACTTCAATAGGCAATTGCGGGGCGATCTTGGCCATGGAAACTTAACTCCAGAAAAATTCGTTGTGGTGTAGCCCGTGGATAGTTGGCTTATTCGCCCCAAACGTCCTTCAAGACGTTGACCCAGTTCTCGCCCATGATCTTGCGCACCACACGCTCGGGGTGGCCGCGCTTGAGCAGGGTCTCTGTCAGGTTGGGGAACTCGCCGACGGTGCGGATGCCCAGCGGGTTGATGATCTTGCCGAAGCTGGTCAGGCGGCGGGCGTAGCCCTTGTCATGGGTCAGCATTTCAAAGAAATCCTGGCCATGGCCCTGTGTGAAGTCGGTGCCGATACCGATGGCGTCCTCGCCGACGATATTCATGGTGTATTCGATGGCTTCGGCGTAGTCGTCGATGGTCGAATCGATGCCCTTGGCCAGGAACGGCGCGAACATGGTCACGCCGACAAAACCGCCGTGGTCGGCGATGAACTTCAGCTCTTCATCGGACTTGTTGCGCGGGTGCTCTTTAAGGCCGGACGGCAGGCAGTGGGAGTAGCACACCGGCTTTTTCGATTCGAGGATGACTTCTTCGCTGGTCTTGGAGCCGACGTGGGACAGGTCGCACATGATGCCGACGCGGTTCATCTCGGCGACGATCTCGCGCCCGAAGCCCGACAGGCCGCCGTCGCGTTCGTAGCAACCGGTGCCGACCAGGTTCTGGGTGTTGTAGCACATCTGCACCACACCGACGCCGAGCTGCTTGAAGATCTCCACATATCCGAGCTGGTCTTCAAATGCATGGGCGTTCTGGAAGCCGAAGATGATGCCGGTCTTGCCCTGTTCCTTGGCCTTGCGGATGTCGGCGGTGGTTTTCACCGGGATCACCAGGTCGCTGTTCTCGCGGATCAGGGTCTGGCTGGCGACGATGTTGTTGATCGTGGCCTGGAACCCTTCCCACACCGACACGGTGCAGTTCGCGGCGGTGAGGCCACCTTTGCGCATGTCCTCGAACAGGTCGCGGTTCCACTTGGCAATGATCAGCCCGTCGATAACGATGCTGTCGGCGTGCAATTCGGCTGGGCTCATCAGGCGTCCCCTTATTTTGGCGATTCATGCGCCGAATCGTCTGCCGGCGCTTTGGGGCCAGCATATGCCCAGGGGCCGACCGAGCCGGGTGCAAAAACGACAGGGGAATTGCCGAAAGCGTCAATCCACGACAAAGGCTGTTATGAGTGGTCTGACTGGCGGCTGTTATTTGTCTTACGCTTGAGCCAGAATTCCCGCATCACCTGATATGAGACGGCGCAATGAAATCGATTTTCCTGGCTTTGGCACTCATCGCAACCGGCGTCCACGCGGCCGAAGACACCGACAGCACGCCGTGCGATGGCATCGAAAACGACAAGCAAACCCTGGAATGCGCCACCTACAACAAAACCACTGCCGAGCAATTGCTCAAGGATAATTATCAGGGCCTGCTGGAACGCATGCATTCCACCTATGGCAGCGACAAGACCAAACTCGCCGACATTACCGCTCGTCTGAAGGATGCCCAGCAGAAGTGGGAAAAACTGCGTGACGCCGATTGCGCGGTGGACACCTTCCCGGCAGTGACCGGCACCAAAGCCTATGCGATTGCGCAAAATGACTGCCTGGCGCGGATGAGTGATGAGCGGTCGGAGTTTTTGGAGTCGATTGGTCAGGAATGAGTAGGTCTGAATCGTCAAAAACAATTAAAAAGGACGTCACATGTACTACCCACGCGAAGCGCAACGAGACTTCCTGTTCACGCGCGCCACGTTGCTGTTTTTCGCCATGCTGGCATTGGCGCTGATGCTGTTTTTGTCCAAAGACCGGGGTGCACCCTATGCGCTGATCAAAGCGGCGCCCGTAGAGACCATCGGGCAAATCATTCAACTTGAAAGCATCGGCCCACGGAACTCAAGCACCAATGTGTACTATGCGTTCGATCATGAAGGCCTGCGCGTAGAAGGCATGGTGAACAACAGCAGCTACGTCGAAGACCGTGGCTACAAGGTTGGCGGTCCGGTCGAGGTGGTGTATTCAAAATGGTTCCCGACGGTGCATAGCATCAAGGCGAACCTGAAATCGAGCTCACCTAACTTCTACATTATGAGCGTCAGCGCCGGCTTGATGATTGTGTGCCTTATCCTGATGTTCTGGACGATCCACCAGATTTATCAGCATAAAGAGGAAGACAGGCATTATTGATACCGGCTACCCAGCCCTCCTCTTCCCTATAGGCTATTGAATGACAATTTGCGGCATCGAAATCAAAGGCAGCGAAGCCATCATCGCTGTCGCCTCCCTGGACAACCAGGCGCTGGGCCACGTCGCCCTGGCCACCAAGAAAATCGCCCTTGAAGACGATGATGAAGCGGCCAACGTCAAAGCCTTTGCCGCCCAGGTGAAGGCCTTCGTGCAGGCCAACGCCGTCACTCGCATCGCGATCAAGAAGCGCAGCAAAAAAGGCGAATTCGCCGGTGGCCCGACCACGTTCAAGATTGAAGGGGTGTTTCAACTGCTGGAGGGGGTTGAGGTGACGCTGCTGTCGCCGCAGACCATCAATGCGCAGAACAAGAAGCACAACTTTGATCTGCCGGCGACGCTGAACAAGTATCAGCATGAAGCTTATAAGGCTGCCTGTTCGAGCCTGATGAAGAAGTAACGCACGTTAACTTCTGACGCAGTGTTCGACCCCGTGGCCGCCGCCTTCGTATTCAGGTCCGTAATAATATTTGACGAAGGACACTTTGCCTTCCGGCGTTGGAACAAGTTGCGCAATACCGACGCCGTAGTCTTTCAAGGCGGGATCGGTATGGGCGAAATAAACCGCCAGCGTATCTGCGGTGGCAGCGGCAAACCCGTCATAACGGGATTTATCTTCCAGGGTCAGGGTGAACGTGTAGGCACCGTACTTGCCGGTACTTTGGCTGGTGTTGATTTTCATATCGACAACACCGGTGAAGTCACCAATATGACGGTCCTTGCCAGTACACTCATAACGCCCGCTGTAATCGGTCCCGGTGAAGGGCGCCGGGGTTTTGGCTGCCCAGGCGGGAGCGGACGCGAACGCGATGACGGCAACAATTCTTTTGAGCATACGGGACCTCTTATCGATCAAGTAATGGGGATACAAGTGCGGATGCCGAGCTGATCAAGTACAAGCGTTCTTATTTATATACGGCCCAACTAGCAGCTTAATCAGCGACCACTGGACGGTAACAGCGCACTTGCGCAAGACATAGCCAGCAACATAGAAAAAGATATTTCCCACATCGACTACCCCACACATTTCCCTGCCACGCGCCATCTGCAGTACGGCTGAGGAAATCACTGGCGTGCCTTGCGCACCTTGAGCCAATCCCCGAACGACTTGTCTTCCAGGGCATAACCACCGCGGCCCGACTTCCACACCAACTCCTTGTCGCGCAAGGCATCGATGCAGGCCTGGACGGTCTGGGTACCCGGCACCACGTCACTGCCCATGGCTTCCAGCGCCTTGCTGACAGCCGTGAGGGTGCTGTCGGTGAAGGGCGCGAAGGGTTCGTTGTTCTGGGAGCGCTCCACCATCACCTCCAGCACGGCGCGCTGCGGGATGGTCAGGGCGTTCCAGGCGCTTTCGAACTCGGTCCATACACCCGCGCGCAGCAGTTCGGCGCGACTGTGCAGCAATTGGCCCAGATTGCTCGCCTCGCCCAGTTCCAACGCGACTTCACCGATGATCGTGCGCAACATCTCGGGACGCCGGCCTACCAGCTCAAACGCCTCATCAATATCAGCCGCGTTGAACTGGTTGGTCTCGGCCAGGTGCGCGTTGAGGTGCACAGTGTAGGCTTGGGTGAACTCTTTACCCAGCAGCGGAAACGGCGTGATGCTGGAACCGAAGAACGGCTGGCTTTTACCCAATACCAAATGGGCGAGTTTGTCGCGATTGGAACCGGTAAACACCAGGCGCAAGCCGCTGCCCTCTTCGTCACGGCCCTGGTTGAGCTGATCCCGGGCAGCCTTCAACGCGAACATCGCATTGATACCCGACTCGGTGGTCAAGGCGTGCTGCGCTTCGTCAATCACCAGCACAACGGGTTTTTCTGCAGCACTGTGGAGCAATTCCAGGGCTTGGGTCAGCGTCGCACCGACAGGCAATTGTGGCTGGGTAAAGTCCCAGGAGAGCGTCCGCAGAAAGCTCAGTTTCTCGATGCCAATATTCTTGGCCAGTTTGCGGATGCCCTTTTCATAGGGAACCAGGGCAGCCGCAATAGCACTGGCAATCAACTCCGCAGGATCTTTCTCCTTGTCAGCCCAGAGATCCACATACACCGCCAGCCAGCCCCGGAGCTGACATTCCGGAATCAGGTCTTCGCGCAGGAAAGTGCTTTTGCCGGTGCGACGGGGCGCCGCGAGGAACAGGCCAGAGGTGAAATCCTGAATACCGGCGCCCACCAGGCCATCGGCAATACTGCTTGCCAGGGCGGGGCGACGGAACACGAAGCCGCTGTGCTTGGACATGGATTTATACTCAATTATGAAAACAACTATAAATTATAGTGATGAGTATAATTCACTATAATTGTTCGTCAAACCACCTCCCGTCGCCGATCCTCCCTCGGACACTTGGCAAACCTCGCCCGATAACTCCGGGTGAAATACGACGGCGACTCGAACCCGCAGGCAATGCTCACCTCCAGCACGCTCATATCGCTCTGGCGCAGCAGCTGCCGGGCTTTTTCCAGGCGCAGGCCAAGGTAGAAGTTGCTCGGGGTATCGTTCAAATGCAGGCGAAACAGACGCTCCAACTGGCGCCGGGTAACTTTGATCGCGTCGGCCAACGCCAAGGTGCTCAGGGGCGGTTCGGTGTGCTGCTCCATCTCTCCGATCACTTGCACCAGCTTCTTGTTGTTGATGCCGTAGCGCGTGGCGATCTGCATGCGCTGGTGGTCCTTGCGCGGGCGGATGCGGCCGAGTACGAACTGTTCGGAGACCTGGATCGCCAGGTCGGCGCCGTGGGCCTGGGCGATCAGGTCGAGCATCAGGTCGATGGAGGCGGTGCCGCCGGCGCAGGTGATGCGGCGGCGGTCGATTTCGAACAGTTCCTGGGTCACGCTCAGGTGCGGGTACGACTCCTTGAAGGCATCGATGGCTTCCCAGTGCAGGGTCAGGCGATGACCGTCGAGCAGGCCGGCTTCGGCGAGCACGCAGGCGCCGGTGTCGATGGCGCCGAGGGTCACGCCGTCATGGTCCAGGCGGCGCAGCCAGTGCTCCAGCGACGGCGTGGCGAACTGCAGCGGTTCGAAGCCGGCCACCACCAACAGCGTCGCGCCCTTTTTCAGCGGTTCCAGCGCGGCGTCGGCGTTGACCGACATGCCATTGCTTGCCAGCACCGCGCCGCCATCGGCGCTCAGCACATGCCAGCGGTACAACTCGCCACGAAAGCGGTTGGCCACGCGCAAAGGTTCCAGTGCAGAAATAAAACCGATAGCCGAGAACCCCGGCATCAGCAGAAAGTAGAAATCCTGGGACATGGTGGCGCTCTCGTAGGACGGGCAGCGTGGCACTGTGATACTCCCGTTCTCGGGTGGATTCAAGGGGGCAGGTCGCTGCAGTGCAAGAGCTGGTCGCCGCCGTGCGTTTTGTCGCCTCCAAAGCTACGTAACTTGGCCTCACGGCGCACAAAGACGCCGGCCCCCACAATAACGACCTGCCGAGGGATCCACCATGAACCGACTGATTCGCCGCTGCGTGCTTGCACTCAGCGCCAGCGCCATCTTGAGCACGAACGTATGGGCTGCCGACGCGGCATCCTGCCAGAACGTGCGCATGGGCGTGGTGAACTGGACCGACGTCATCGCCACCAGCGCCATGACCCAAGTGCTGCTCGACGGCCTCGGCTACAAGACCAAACAAACCAGCGCCTCCCAGCAAATCATCTTCGCCGGTATCCGTGACCAGCGCCTGGACCTGTTCCTCGGCTACTGGAACCCGCTGATGACCCAGACCATCACGCCGTTCGTCGACGCCAAGCAAATCAAAGTCCTCGACAAACCCAGCCTGGAAGACGCCCGCGCGACCCTCGCGGTGCCGACTTACCTGGCGGACAAAGGCCTGAAGACCTTTGCCGACATCGCCAAATTCGAGAAGGAGCTGGGCGGCAAGATCTACGGCATCGAGCCGGGCTCGGGGGCCAACACCCAGATCAAGGCGATGATCGCCAAGAACCAGTTCGGCCTGGGCAAGTTCCAACTGGTGGAATCCAGCGAGGCCGGCATGCTTGCCGCCGTGGACCGTGCGGTACGCCGCAAGGAAGCCGTGGTGTTCTTCGGCTGGGCGCCGCACCCGATGAACGTCAATATCGCGATGACCTACCTCACCGGCAGCGATGACGCCCTGGGCCCGAACGAAGGCATGGCCACCGTCTGGACCGTGACCGCGCCGACCTACGCCGAACAGTGCCCCAACGTACACAAGCTGCTGACCAACCTGACCTTCACCGCCGCCGACGAGAGCCGGATGATGCAGCCGTTGCTGGATCACAAGGATGCCCTCGAGTCCGCCAGGCAGTGGCTCAAGGATCACCCCCAGGACCAGGCGCGCTGGCTCGAAGGCGTGACCACCTTCGACGGCAAACCGGCGGCGGCCAACCTGCAATTGACCAGCAAATAACCTTCTTCGAATCACCGTTTCGCGGTCACTACCGACCGCGAACGGCATCACCACGCCTGTAAGGAACCTGCCTCATGAACCACGACGTCATCATCACCTGCGCACTCACCGGTGCTGGCGACACGACCGCCAGAAGCCCACACGTGCCGGTCACCCCCAAGCAAATCGCCGCCGCTGCGGTGGAAGCCGCCAAGGCGGGCGCCACCGTGGTGCACTGCCATGTGCGCGACCCCGAGACCGGCAAGTTCAGCCGCGACGTTGCCCTGTACCGCGAAGTGATGGAGCGCATCCGTGAGGCCGACATCGACATCATCGTCAACCTCACCGCCGGCATGGGCGGCGATCTCGAGATCGGCGGCGGCGAGCACCCGATGGAGTTCGGTCCCAATACCGACCTGGTCGGCCCGCTGACCCGCCTGGCCCATGTGGAAGAGCTGCTGCCGGAAATCTGCACCCTGGACTGCGGCACCCTGAACTTCGGTGACGGCGACACGATTTACGTCTCCACCCCGGCGCAGCTGCGGGCGGGCGCCAAGCGCATCCAGGAACTGGGCGTGAAGGCCGAGCTGGAGATCTTCGACACCGGCCACCTGTGGTTCGCCAAGCAGATGATCAAGGAAGGCCTGCTCGACAACCCGCTGTTCCAACTGTGCCTGGGCATCCCATGGGGCGCGCCGGCCGACACCACCACCATGAAGGCCATGGTCGACAACCTGCCGGCCGATGCGGTGTGGGCCGGGTTCGGGATCGGCCGCATGCAAATGCCCATGGCCGCGCAAGCGGTGCTGCTGGGCGGCAACGTGCGGGTCGGCCTGGAGGACAACCTGTGGCTGGACAAGGGTGTACTCGCCACCAACGGTCAACTGGTGGAACGCGCCGGCGAAATCCTCAGTCGCCTGGGCGCGCGGGTCATGACCCCGGCGGAGGGTCGCATCAAGATGGGCCTTACCAAACGCGGCTAACCGAATCAAAAAATGTGGGAGGGGCTTGCCCCCTCCCACAGGGAATCACCGAACGCTTTAGGAATTTGCCATGCGCTTTATCACTGAGATCAAAACCTTCGCCGCCCTGGGCAGCGGTGTTATCGGCAGCGGCTGGGTGTCCCGTGCCCTGGCCCACGGCCTGGATGTGGTGGCCTGGGACCCGGCGCCGGGTGCCGAAGCGGCGCTGCGCAAGCGCGTCGCCAATGCCTGGGGCGCCCTGGAAAAACAGGGCCTGGCACCCGGCGCATCCCAAGACCGCCTGCGCTTTGTGGCTACCATCGAAGAATGCGTGAAAGACGCCGACTTCATCCAGGAAAGCGCCCCCGAACGCCTGGAGCTGAAGCTGGAATTGCACAGCAAGATCAGCGCCGCGGCCAAGCCCGATGCATTGATCGGTTCAAGTACCTCGGGGCTGTTGCCGAGTGAGTTCTACGAGGGCTCGACCCACCCGGAACGCTGTGTGGTCGGCCATCCGTTCAACCCGGTCTATCTGCTGCCGCTGGTGGAAGTGGTCGGCGGCAAGCACACCGCGCCGCAAGCGATCCAGGCCGCGATCAAGGTGTACGAATCCCTCGGCATGCGCCCGCTGCATGTGCGCAAGGAGGTCCCCGGGTTTATCGCCGACCGCTTGCTCGAAGCGCTGTGGCGCGAGGCGTTGCACCTGGTGAATGACGGCGTGGCCACCACCGGCGAGATCGACGATGCCATCCGCTTTGGCGCCGGCCTGCGCTGGTCGTTCATGGGCACCTTCCTCACCTACACCCTGGCGGGCGGCGATGCGGGCATGCGCCACTTCATGGCGCAGTTCGGCCCGGCGTTGCAGTTGCCGTGGACCTACCTGCCGGCTCCGGAGCTGACCGACAAGTTGATCGACGATGTGGTCGATGGCACCAGCGACCAGTTGGGCAAACACAGCATTTCGGCGCTGGAACGCTATCGTGATGATTGCCTTCTGGCGGTGCTGGAAGCGGTGAAAACCACCAAAGCCAAGCACGGCATGACCTTCGCCGAATAACGGAACCCTCACCATGCCTGCACTGACCACCTACACCACCCCAGTCCTTGCCGACTGGGTGGACTACAACGGCCACCTGCGCGACGCGTTCTACCTGCTGATCTTCAGCTACGCCACCGACGCGCTGATGGACACCCTCGGCCTGGACAGCGAAAACCGCGAAGCCAGCGGCCATTCGCTGTTCACCCTGGAACTGCACCTGAACTACCTGCACGAGGTGAAACTGGGCGCCGAAGTGGAGGTGCGCACGCAACTGATCGCCCACGACGCCAAGCGCCTGCACCTTTATCACAGCCTGCATTTAGTGGGTGATGAGAAAGAACTGGCCGGCAACGAACAGATGCTGCTGCACGTCGACCTGGCGGGTCCGCATTCGGCCCCGTTTGCCGAGGCGACATTGGAAAAACTCATTGCAATCAGCGCTGAGCAAGCCGACCTGCCAAGGCCCGCGCTCCTCGGCCGAGTGATTGGACTGCCCCCGAAAAAATAAGGAGCCATCATGCAAACCGCCGCCGCTGTTGCCGATTTCCGTACTTACCCGAAGCTCTGCGACCTCGCCGATGCACAGGTGCTGGACGATCAGATTCGCGTGACATGGGCCGATGGCCGGGTCAGCCCGTTTCATCATCAGTGGCTGCGGGACAACTGCCCGTGCACGCAATGCGTGTACAGCGTGACCCGCGAGCAAGTGCTGGAAATTGTCGATGTGGATGAAAACCTCGGCGCCATCAGCGTGCGTATCGACCAGGGATTCCTCAGCGTGGAATGGCACGGCGGTCATCGCAGCCAGTACGATCCCGGCTGGCTGCGGGCCCATGCCTACGACGATGAATCCCGCGCCGAACGCCGGGCGGCGAAAGCAAAATCGCGGCTCTGGGACAACACCTTCGAACTGCCTATATTCGACTACGCGGCGGTCATGCAAGACCCTGCAGCGCTGCTGCAATGGCTGCTGGCCTTGCGTGACGCGGGCCTGACGCAAATGCGCGGCGTACCCACCGAACCCGGCTCCCTGGCGCGTGTCGCCCAGCGTATTTCATTTATCCGCGAGAGCAATTTCGGCGTGCTGTTCAACGTGCAATCCAAGGCCGATGCCGACAGCAATGCCTACACCGCTTTCAACCTGCCCTTGCACAGTGATTTGCCGACCCGGGAGCTGCAACCGGGGCTGCAATTCCTGCATTGCCTGGTCAACGATGCCGACGGGGGCGAAAGTATTTTTGTCGATGGGTTTGCCATCGCCAATGCCCTGCGCGAGGAAGATCCCGAAGCGTTTCGTGCCTTGTGTGAAATACCCGTGGAGTTTCGCAACAAAGACCGCCACAGCGACTATCGTCGCCTCGCGCCGATCATCGCATTGGACGCCTTGGGGGATGTGGCAGAGATTCGCATGGCCAACTTTTTGCGTGGGCCGTTCGAGACGTCGGTGGCGCAGATGCCGTTGCTGTATCGGGCTTATCGACGCTTTATCGCGATGACGCGCGAGGCGCGCTTTCGGCTGGTCAAGCGCCTGAACCCGGGCGAGCTGTGGTGCTTCGATAACCGCCGCACGTTGCATGCGCGCAATGCGTTTGATCCCACCTCCGGGGCGCGGCACTTCCAGGGTTGCTATATCGACCGGGACGAACTGCTTTCACGAATCCTGGTGCTGCAGCGCTAAAAAAACCCCGGTCCAGCCGTGACTGGATCGGGGCAGAGTGCCTTGTGTGAGCCGTGCATCCCGAGGGTGACCAAACCTTCAAGCTGCTTGCTGATGGACAGTGTGCCTATTACTTCAGTGGGTAAATGGCCCGAAAACGACACGCTCATAGCCATCTGAGCCATTCGTGCATTCTGCCCTTGCCGACCGGCCGGGGGCCTACCAGAATCCAAGTCGATCCCCGCTCTCTTCACCAGGATAAACGTCATGATGCATGCGGATTTGATTGACCAGGATGACCTGCTGAGCCAACTGCGCTCCCTGGGTTTCGAGGTGTCCAGCGGCGCCAGCGCCGAACAGGCCTGCGAGTGCGCGGTACGCGGTTTGAGCGAAGCGCGGGCCAAGGCACTCAAGGGTATGGTTGAGCAGATGTACACTGGCAGTGCGACGATTTTGCCGGCGGTGCGCCAGGCGATCGATAAACAGTTGTTACCGGCACTGATGCAGTTCAAGCAGAACTCCGGCGCCTGACAGACCGCTATCGGGGGCAAGCCCCCGATGCAGTCAACTCGGTTTAGAGCCGTACGCTCGCAAACGTCGACTCATTGCGCGCCTGGCTCAACGCCGACATCGGCCCCGACAACGGTGACAATACCAGCGCCTGCGGAATCGGCATCATCGCCACCTGCTGGGTGGTGTTGGAGCCTACGCGCTCATCCCGTGGCGGAATGCCGAAGTATTCGCGGTAGCACTTGGAGAAGTGCGGCGTGGAGACAAACCCGCACACCGAGGCCACTTCGATGATCGACATCGGCGTTTGCTTGAGCAACTGCCGCGCGCGAATCAGGCGCAGCTTGAGGTAGTAGCGCGACGGCGAGCAGTGCAGGTATTTCTGGAACAGCCGTTCCAGTTGGCGACGCGACACGGCGACGTACACCGCCAGTTCGTCGAGGTCGATCGGCTCTTCGAGGTTGGCTTCCATCAGCGCGACGATTTCCTGCAGCTTCGGCTGGTTGGTGCCCAGCATGTGCTTGAGCGGCACACGCTGGTGATCCTGTTCGTTGCGGATGCGCTCGTACACGAACATCTCGGAGATCGCCGCCGACAGTTCGCGGCCGTGGTCGCGGCTGATCAGGTGCAGCATCATGTCCAGTGGCGCGGTGCCGCCCGAACTGGTGAAGCGGTTGCGGTCGAGGGTGAACAAACGGGTGCTCATCGACACGCGCGGGAAGGCTTCCTGCATCGACGCCAGGCATTCCCAGTGCACGCTGCAATCGAAGCCGTCGAGCAGACCGGCACAGGCCAGAGCCCAGCTGCCGGTGCACACCGCGCCAAGGCGACGGGACTGGCGCGCCTGGCTTTGCAGCCACGACACATGCTCACGGGTCACGGTGCGCTGGATACCCACGCCGCCGCACACAATCACAGTGTCCAAGGCCGGGGCTTTGTGCATGGAGGCATCTGGGGTGATTTGCAGACCGTCGCTGGCCCATACCTGATTGCCGTCGACACTCAGGGTTGTCCAGCGATACAGCTCGCGGCCGGACAGCTGGTTGGCCATGCGCAGCGGTTCCACGGCCGACGCCAGGGAAATCAGCGTGAAATTGTCCAGCAGCAAAAAGCCGATGGATTGAGGCGCACGGTTCTGGGGTTGGGCCCCGGAGTTGAACGACGTCATCGCGGTATCTCCTCACACAAAGCAGGTGATGGCCTCAGGCGAGGCTCTTGTTATTGCGCTCTTCATCCGGCAAGGCGAGAGGCTTTGAATTGGTAGAGCAAATGCCATGCCTAAATTTGAATGGCCATTCAACAAATCCTGAAAACGACCTGATGACGCGTCTAAATAAGCCCACGCGAGGAGTACGGGATATGGCTGAAATAGACGTCGGAGCGGCCCTGCTCAAGGTGTGTGAGCAGTTCGGTATCACTTGTGGGAAGGCGCTTTCAGCGCGTAGGAAAAGTCTGTCACCGCACGCACAGGTGACGGGTGGTCGAGGGGAAAATCGTTTGGAAGCTACTTATCTGTTTGCGACGCGCTAAAAGGTGGCGATTTTGGTTGGAGTGTTCACTTGTAGTGAGCGGGCTCGCCCCGCGCTGGGTGGCGAAGCCGCCCCAAAATCAGGCGACCGGGTTTTATCTGAAACTATGTGGTGCCTTTACCCAGCGCGGGGCAAGCCCGCTCACCACAAAGGCCCTGTTCATCACAACAAGCTAATCAGCACTCCACCGCACTGACCGCCAACCCACCCCGGGAAGTCTCCTTGTACTTGTCATGCATATCCGCCCCGGTATCGCGCATGGTGCGGATCACGCGGTCCAGGGAGATAAAGTGCTGGCCATCACCGCGCAGGGCCATCTGCGCCGCGTTGATCGCCTTCACCGCGGCAATCGCATTGCGCTCGATGCACGGCACTTGCACCAGCCCGCCCACCGGGTCGCAGGTCAGGCCGAGGTTGTGCTCCAGGCCGATTTCGGCGGCGTTGCACAGTTGCTCCGGGGTTGCGCCGAGGATCTCCGCCAGCCCGGCAGCGGCCATGGCGCAGGCCGAACCCACTTCACCCTGGCAACCGACTTCAGCCCCGGAGATCGAGGCGTTCTTCTTGCACAGGATCCCCACCGCCGCCGCACTGAGCAGGTAGTCGACCACGTTGGCTTCGGTGACTTCGTCGCTGAACTTCATGAAGTAGTGCAGCACCGCCGGAATGATCCCCGCCGCACCGTTGGTGGGCGCCGTGACCATGCGTCCACCGGCGGCATTTTCTTCGTTCACCGCCAGGGCGAACAGGTTGACCCACTCCATCGCACTCAAGGTCGAGCCGATCACATTGGGCTTGTTCAACTCCTGCAGGCTGCGGTGCAACTTGGCGGCACGACGGCGCACATTGAGGCCGCCGGGCAAGATGCCTTCGTGCTTGAGGCCCTCCTCCACGCACGCCTGCATGGCGCGCCAGAGTTTCATCAGGCCACTGCGGATTTCGTCTTCGGAGCGCCAGACTTTTTCATTGGCCAGCATCAACTCGGCAACGCGCAGGTTGTGGGTCTTGCACAGCTGCAACAACTCCACCGCGCTGGAGAAATCATAGGGCAACTCGGTGCGGTCCATGTCCGCCACGCCGCTCTGCGCCTGGGTTTCATCCACCACGAAACCACCGCCCACTGAGTAGTAGGTGTCGCGGTGCAGCTCGCCGTCATCACCAAACACCACCAGGGTCATGGCGTTGGGGTGGAACGGCAGGTTTTCGTCGAGCAGGCGCATGTCCCGGGCCCACACGAACGGCACGGGCAAACGCCCGTCGAGCAGCAATGTGTCGGTTTCGCGCAGGGTGTGGATGCGCAGGCCGATCTGCGACGGATCGATCGCGTCCGGCCACTCGCCCATCAAGCCCATGATGGTGGCGGTGTCGCTGCCGTGGCCGACGCCGGTGGCGGACAGCGAACCGTACAGCTGAACTTCGACACGCCTGACTTGTTCCAACAGTTCACGTTCACGTAACCCCTGGACGAACAACGCCGCGGCGCGCATGGGGCCGACGGTGTGAGAACTGGAAGGCCCGATGCCGATCTTGAACAGGTCGAAAACACTGATAGCCATTGCGGTAGAACTCCTCGATAAGCACGGCCAGGCTTGAACGAGGTGCTACGCTCAGATCGCCCAGATGGCGGCATCATCAAGCTTTTGCTGTCGCTCACGGCGTCTCACACCGACGCACCCATGCTCACCAGCGTCGCTCCCGTGCGATCGCCTGTTTCAGCCGTTTTTAGCGGTGCAGATGGGCAAAAACAGCGGTTTTACCTTGGGAAAAACCTGTAAGCGACGTCACCGACACTGGATACGACCCTCCCTGTACTGGATACGACGCCCCCTGTAGGCGTCAGATTTTCACTGGTACATGATCAGTCTCGACTCGTTTGCAAGGCACCGTGGCAGAGCTGTTGCCGCACGCTCCAACCGCAACACTTATAAAGCGCGGCGAATGCCGCCAGAAAAAACACAGGAGTCTACCCAGATGAAAGGTTCACCCTCGTTGTTGTTGGCCGCCATGCTGAGTCTGCCAGTCATGGCGCACGCCGCAGAACCGGAACAGTGCAAGACCGTCAACTTCTCCGATGTCGGCTGGACCGACATCACCGTCACGACCGCGACCACCAGCGAAATCCTCAAGGGCCTGGGCTACAAGACCAAGACCACGATGATTTCCGTTCCTGTGACCTACAAGTCCCTGGCCGACGGCAAGAACATGGACGTGTTCCTCGGCAACTGGATGCCGACCATGGAAAACGACATCAAGCAGTACCGTGATGCCGGCACCGTGGAAACCGTGCGCGCCAACCTGGAAAACGCCAAGTACACCCTGGCGGTACCCGAGGCGCTGTACAACAAGGGCCTGAAAGACTTCGCCGATATCGCCAAATTCAAGGATGAGCTGGGCGGCAAGATCTACGGCATCGAGCCGGGCAACGACGGCAACCGCACCATCCAGACGCTGATCGACAAAGACGCCTTCGGCCTCAAGACCGCCGGTTTCAAAGTGGTCGAATCCAGCGAAGCCGGGATGCTTTCCCAGGTGGAGCGCGCCACCAAGCGTGACCAGGCCATCGTGTTCCTCGGCTGGGAACCGCACCCGATGAACACCCGCTTCAAGATGAAGTACCTGACCGGGGGTGACGATTCGTTCGGCCCCAACTACGGCCAGGCCACCATCTACACCAACACCCGCAAGGGCTACACCGAGGAATGCAGCAACGTCGGTCAGTTGCTGAAGAACCTGGTGTTCACCTTGAACATGGAAAGCACCCTGATGGGCAACGTCCTGGACGACAAGATGAAGCCCGATGCCGCCGCCAAGGCCTGGCTGAAAAATAACCCGCAAGTCCTCGACACCTGGCTCGCCGGAGTCAATACCGTCGATGGCAAACCAGGCCTGGAGGCCGTCAAAGCGTATCTCGCCAAGTAATCCCGCTGACCCCGGGGCGGTGCGCTGCCCCGGGATGTTTTCCCTCTTCGCATGTGGACATTCACTACCATGCTGACTGAACAGAAAATCCCACTAGGCCAGTACATCGCTGCCTTCGTCGAATGGTTGACCCAACACGGCGCCAACTACTTCGACGCAATCGCATCGACACTGGAAACGATGATCCACGGCGTGACGTTCGCGCTGACCTGGTTCAATCCGCTGGCATTGATCGGTCTGATTGCGCTGCTGGCTCACTTTATTCAACGTAAATGGGGACTGACTGTTTTTGTCATCGCCTCCTTCCTGCTGATCCTCAACCTGGGGTACTGGCAGGAAACCATGGAGACCCTCGCGCAGGTGCTGTTCGCCACCTTGGTCTGCGTGGTCATCGGTGTGCCGCTGGGCATTGTTGCCGCGCACAAACCGCTGTTCTACACCATGATGCGGCCGGTGCTCGATCTGATGCAGACCGTACCGACCTTCGTCTACCTCATCCCTACCCTGACCCTCTTCGGGCTGGGTGTGGTGCCTGGGTTGATTTCCACGGTGGTGTTCGCGATTGCCGCGCCGATCCGCCTGACCTACCTGGGTATCCGTGATGTACCGCAAGAGTTGATGGACGCCGGCAAGGCCTTTGGCTGCTCGCGCCGTCAGTTGCTCTCGCGCATTGAACTGCCCCACGCCATGCCGAGCATCGCTGCCGGTATTACCCAATGCATCATGCTGTCGTTGTCGATGGTGGTGATCGCGGCCCTGGTGGGCGCCGACGGCCTCGGCAAGCCGGTGGTCAACGCGCTGAACACCGCCGATATCGCCCTGGGCTTCGAAGCCGGCCTGGCGATTGTGCTGCTGGCCATCATGCTCGACCGCATCTGCAAACAACCCGACGCCAAAGTAGGGGGTGATGCATGAGCATTATCCGATTCGACAATGTCGACGTGATCTTCTCCAAAGACCCACGCGAAGCGCTCAAGCTGCTGGACCAGGGCATGAGCCGTAACGAAATCCTGAAAAAGACCGGGCAGATTGTCGGCGTTGAAAAGGCCAGCCTGGATGTGGAAAAAGGCGAGATCTGCGTGCTGATGGGCCTGTCGGGCTCCGGCAAGTCGAGCCTGCTGCGCTGCATCAACGGCCTCAACACCGTCAGCCGTGGCCAGCTGTTCGTCGAGCATGAAGGTCGCCAGATCGACATCGCCTCCTGCAGCCCCGCCGAGCTGAAAATGATGCGCACCAAGCGCATCGCCATGGTGTTCCAGAAGTTCGCCCTGATGCCTTGGCTGACGGTGCGCGAGAACATCAGCTTTGGTCTGGAAATGCAGGGCCGCCCGGAAAAAGAACGGCGCAAGCTGGTGGACGACAAACTCGAGCTGGTGGGCCTGACCCAATGGCGTAACAAGAAGCCCGATGAGCTGTCCGGCGGCATGCAACAACGCGTCGGCCTGGCGCGCGCGTTGGCGATGGACGCCGACATCCTGCTGATGGACGAGCCCTTCTCCGCCCTCGACCCGCTGATCCGCCAGGGCCTGCAGGACGAGTTGCTGGAACTGCAAAGCAAGCTGAGCAAGACCATCGTGTTCGTCAGCCACGACCTCGACGAGGCGCTCAAGCTGGGCAGCCGCATCGCGATCATGAAAGACGGCAAGATCATCCAGTACAGCGTGCCGGAAGAGATCGTGCTGAACCCGGCGGACGACTATGTGCGCACCTTCGTCGCCCACACCAACCCGCTGAACGTGCTGTGCGGCCGCAGCCTGATGCGCACGCTGGACAATTGCAAACGCGTCAACGGCTCGGTGTGTCTCGACCCGGGCGGCGATTCGTGGCTGGACCTGTCCGAAGGCAACACCATCCAGGGCGCACGGCAGAATGGCGTGGTGATGAACCTGCAGAACTGGGCGCCGGGGCAACCGGTGGAAGGCCTGGGTCGGGTGCCGACCCTGGTGGATTCGAATATCGGCATGCGTGATGCGCTGCAGATTCGTTACCAGACGGGGAACAAGCTGGTGTTGCATGACAACAACCAGGTGGTGGGGATCCTCGGCGACAGTGAGCTCTACCACGCCCTGCTGGGCAAAAACCTGGGCTAACACACACTGCAAAACAACTGTGGGAGGGGGCTTGCCCCCGATAGCGGTGGATCAGTAACAGATGGACTGACTGACACACTGCAATCGGGGGCAAGCCCCCTCCCACATTTAAAGCACCACCAGGCTCAACTATCAGCTATAGACACGGCCAAGGAGCTGCCGATGGCTTTCAAACTGATCGAGCACGTCCCGGGTGATCTGTTCCTGGGCGAAGCCCATCAGGTCGTATTCCTGAGGCCCGTTGTGCAGGTACACCTCGGCCCGGTAATAGCGGGTGCGTTCTTCTTCGGGCAGGTCGCTCGGTGCCGACGAGTAAGCATCCAGGCTCACTTCATAAACGAAGGGGTTGCCCTCTTCCATCTCGATGCGCACACCGATGCAGCGCTTGGATTTACCCAGCAGCGTCTGCACTTCCAAACCTTGTTCACGCAACGCCGTCGCCGCTTCTTCCAGCGCCGGCGTGACGTGCTTGTCCATAAAGCGCTGCACAGTGCCCTGGCTCGGTTGCAGGTCGAGTGCCGTCAAACGCTCGCTGAAGCCGCGACGCCCGCGTTCAGCCAGTTGCGCCTGCTCCTGTTCGATCGCCACGTCCTGGCGCATCGCCTTGTGCAAACCGAACATAAAGAAAATCAGCACCACCGAGAACGGCAGACCCGCCAGCACCACCATGGTTTGCATGGCTTCGAAGTTGCCGGCAAACAGCAGGCCAATGGTCACCAGGGTGATCACCGCCGACCAGAAGATGCGCAACCAGTGCGGCGCGTCTTCATCCACATTACCGCCTTTGCAGGAAAGGTTGGCCATCATCACCGCGCCGGAATCCGCCGGGGTCAGGAACAGCACAAAGCCCACGAAGATCGACACGCCGATAACGATTTTCGACGCCGGGTAATGCTCCAGCAACTGGTAGATAGCCATGGACGGTTGTTCCAGCGCCGTCTTGCCCAACTCCACCGCACCATGGTTGAGCACCAGGTCCAGCGCCGAGTTACCGAAGATCGACAGCCACGCCAGGGTAAAGCCCAGGGGAATCAGCAACACGCCGGCCACCAGTTCACGCACCGTACGGCCACGGGAAATCCGCGCGATGAACATGCCTACGAATGGCGCCCAGGAAATCCACCAGGCCCAGTAGAACAGGGTCCACAGGCCCATCCAGCGTTCGGTCTTGTCACCGTCGCCTTCGTACACATAGAGGTCGAAGGTTTTCAGCACGATGCCGTTGAGGTAGTCGCCGGTGTTCTGCACCAGGCCGTTGAGCAGGTGCAGGGTCGGGCCGAACAGCAGCACGAAGATCAGCAAGCCGCTGAACAGCACGATGTTGAGGTTGGACAGGCGGCGGATGCCGTTCTCCACGCCCGACACGGCGGCGATGGTCGCCACGGTACTCATCACAATGATCACGATCAGCAGGTTGGTGTTGCTGTGCGCCATGCCGAACAGGTTTTCCAGGCCGGACGACACCTGCATCGAACCGATGCCCAGGTTCGTTACCAGGCCCAGCAGGGTCACGAACATGCCGAAACCGTCCACCGCGTGACCGGCCGCGCCCTTCACCCAACGCTCACCCACCAGCGGGTACAACGCCGAACGCAAGGCCAGCGGCTGGTTATGCCGGTAGGCGAAGTACGCCACCGCCAGGCCGACCAGCGCATAGATCGCCCAGCCATGCAGGCCCCAGTGCAAAAAGGTCAACTGCAACGCCTGGCGTGCCGCGCTGTTGCTGGCGGCGGCGCCTTCGGGCGGGTTGAAGTAGTGATCCAGCGGCTCGGAGGCACCGAAGTACAGCAGCGAGATGCCGATACCCGACGAGAACAGCATGCCGGCCCAGGCGCCGTAGCTGAAGTCCGGGGTGTCGTCCTTGCTGCCCAGTTTCAACTTGCCATAGGACGAAAACGCCAGGCCGACCACAAACACCAGGTAAGCGGCGATGACCACCATGTAGTACCAGCCGAAGCTTTTGGAAAGCCAGGCCTGAGCTACGCCGAGCATGCGCCCGGCCTCCTGCGGGGCGATGATCAGAATGGCGGTCAACAACAGAATCAGTGCGGTGGAGGTGTAGAACACCCAACCGTTGACCCGCACCTTTTCCGGCGGGGTCTTTATAAGAGAGGCAGAACTCATGGCGCAGATGCTCCGGGCAGTGCGAGAGAGAAACACAAGGCAGCGGTTATCCCGACCTATCGATTTTTCGGCAGTCGACGGACGGGTGTTATAAAGACACCCCGAAAATCCTTGAGCCCCACCAGACAGTGGGCAGGCCTTGATACCGCCTGTTTCAAAGGTTTTTGCAGGTGCCGGATGTCGCCGCCCTCACGTAGGAAATACCCGTAGGCAGCGACCATTTGTCGCAGAGCTTATTCTTTGTTGATTGAACGTTCAATCAAAACAAAATAGACTGGCCTTCAAGTCGACGAACGTTCATCGCCCGTCGGCAGGCCTAAGGAGAGGTGCTACATGCCCAAGGTCGGTATGCAACCCATACGCCGCCAACAGTTGATCGAAGCCACGTTGACGGCCATCGACCAGGTCGGAATGGGAGATGCCAGCATTGCGCTGATCGCCCGTTTGGCCGGGGTCTCGAACGGCATCATCAGTCACTACTTTCAGGACAAGAACGGCCTGATCGCCGCGACGATGCGCTACCTGATGAACGTGCTGATCGAGAACGTCCACGAACGCAGGCTTGCACTGAAGGACGACAGCCCACGGGCGCACCTTCGGGTGATCATCGAGGGCAACTTCGACGCCAGCCAGGTCAATGGCCCGGCAATGAAAACCTGGCTGGCCTTCTGGGCCACCAGCATGCATCACCCGTCATTGCACAGGTTGCAGCGGATCAACGATCAACGTCTGTATTCCAACCTGTGCTGCCAGTTCCGCCGAGTGCTGCCGCTGCCGCACGCACGCAAAGCAGCCAGAGGCCTGGCGGCCCTGATCGACGGTTTGTGGTTGCGCGGTGCCCTGTCGGGAGACGCTTTCGACACGGCGCAGGCGCAACGGATCGCTTACGAATACATGGATTTCCAATTGGCCAAGCAGGTGAGTTAGAGCCCTTATAAACGCTCAACCCCTGAACGTCCGCCGCCCAGTGTTGCCACACCCTCATGGCCCACTTTGCGGCGGGTAACGCCAACCACTTATGCACTTGCGAGGACTTTATGGCCCGTTTCGACCTGCAAAAACTCTACATTGACGGCGGCTACAGCGACGCTGGCAGCGATGCCACCTTCGACGCCATCAACCCGGCTAACGGTGAAGTTCTCGCCCAAGTGCAACGCGCCACGTTCGACGACGTTGAACGTGCCGTGGTCAGCGCGGAAAGAGGCCAGAAAATCTGGGCCGCCATGACCGCCATGGAGCGTTCGCGCATCCTGCGTCGTGCCGTCGACATCCTGCGCGAGCGCAACGACGAACTGGCCGCGCTGGAAACCCTGGACACCGGTAAAGCCTTCTCCGAAACCCAGTACGTCGACATCGTCACCGGCGCCGACGTGCTGGAATACTACGCAGGCCTGGTACCGGCCATCGAAGGCGAGCAGATCCCGCTGCGCGACACCTCGTTCGTCTACACCCGCCGCGAGCCGCTGGGTGTGGTCGCCGGTATCGGCGCGTGGAACTACCCGATCCAGATCGCCCTGTGGAAATCCGCACCGGCCCTGGCCGCCGGCAACGCGATGATCTTCAAGCCAAGCGAAGTCACCTCGCTGACCACCCTGAAACTGGCCGAGATCTACACCGAAGCCGGCGTTCCAGCCGGCGTGTTCAACGTCTTGACCGGCAGCGGCCGTGAAGTCGGCACCTGGCTGACCGAGCACCCGCGCATCGAGAAAGTCTCGTTCACCGGCGGCACCGACACCGGCAAGAAAGTCATGGCCAGCGCTTCGAGCTCGTCGCTCAAGGAAGTGACCATGGAACTGGGCGGCAAGTCGCCGTTGATCGTGTTCGAAGACGCCGACCTGGATCGTGCGGCCGACATCGCGATGATGGCCAACTTCTACAGCTCCGGCCAGGTCTGCACCAACGGCACCCGCGTGTTCGTGCCCAAGCACCTGCAAGCGGCATTCGAAGCCAAGATCGTTGAGCGTGTTGCGCGCATCCGCGTTGGCGACCCGCAGGACGCCAACACCAACTTCGGTCCGCTGGTCAGCTTCGCCCACATGGAAAGCGTGCTGGGCTACATCGCCAAAGGCAAGGAAGAAGGCGCTCGCGTGCTGTGCGGCGGCGACCGCCTGACCGACGGCGACCTGGCCAAAGGCGCCTACGTGGCCCCGACCGTGTTCACCGACTGCACCGACGAGATGACCATCGTCCGTGAAGAAATCTTCGGCCCGGTGATGAGCATCCTCACCTATGAAACCGAAGAAGAAGTGATCCGCCGCGCCAACGACACCGACTTCGGCCTGGCTGCGGGCCTTGTGACCAAGGACCTGAACCGCGCCCACCGCGTGATTCACCAGCTGGAAGCGGGCATCTGCTGGATCAACGCCTGGGGCGAATCCGACGCGAAGATGCCGGTGGGTGGCTACAAGCAATCCGGTGTGGGCCGTGAAAACGGCATCAGCTCGCTGAACAACTTCACCCGCATCAAATCGGTACAGGTTGAGCTGGGCGACTACGCCTCGGTGTTCTAAGACCCGGGTTCTGTAGTGCCTTTGAGGCCGCCATCGGGGGCGAGCCCCCTCCCACCTTTGACTGTGTAAACCCGGTCAAATGTGGGAGGGCGCGCGCCCCCGATGAGGCCCGACCTGACCACACTTCAAAGAGGGTGCATTTATGTCCCAAGAATACGACTACATCATTGTGGGTGCCGGCTCCGCCGGTAACACCCTGGCAACCCGCCTGACCGAAGACGAAGGCGTCACCGTCCTGCTGCTGGAAGCCGGCGGCCCCGACTACCGCCTCGACTTCCGTACCCAGATGCCGGCCGCCCTGGCCTTCCCACTGCAAGGCCGGCGCTACAACTGGGCCTACGAAACCGATCCGGAGCCACACATGGACGGCCGCCGGATGGAATGCGGACGCGGCAAGGGCCTGGGTGGCTCTTCGCTGATCAACGGCATGTGCTACATCCGTGGCAACGCCATGGACTACGACAACTGGTCGAAACTGCCGGGCCTGGAAGACTGGAGCTACCTCGACTGCCTGCCGTATTTCCGTAAGGCCGAAACCCGCGATATCGGCCCGAACGACTGGCACGGCGGCGATGGCCCGGTCAGCGTGACCACGCCTAAAGCCGGCAACAACCCGCTGTTCCACGCCATGGTTGAAGCGGGCGTGCAGGCCGGTTACCCGCGCACCGAAGACTTGAACGGCTACCAGCAGGAAGGCTTCGGCCCGATGGACCGTACCGTCACGCCGAACGGCCGTCGCGCCAGCACCGCGCGCGGTTACCTGGACACGGCCAAGAAGCGTTCGACCCTGACCATCGTCACCCACGCCCTCACCGACAAAGTGTTGTTCGAAGGCAAGCGTGCCGTTGGCGTGCGTTACCTGATCGGTGCAGCCGAAGAGCGCGTTGAAGCCCGTGCGCGTAAAGAAGTGCTGGTGTGCAGCGGTGCAATCGCTTCGCCGCAACTGCTGCAACGCTCCGGCGTGGGCCCGGCCAAACTGCTGGAAAGCCTCGACATCCCGGTGGTCCATGACCTGCCTGGCGTCGGCGAAAACCTGCAGGACCACCTTGAGCTGTACCTGCAATATGCATGCACCCAGCCGGTGTCGCTGTACCCATCGCTGCTCTGGTACAACCAGCCGGCCATCGGTGCCGAGTGGCTGTTCAACGGCACCGGCATCGGCGCCAGCAACCAGTTCGAAGCCGGCGGTTTCATCCGTACCCGTGAAGAATTCGAATGGCCGAACATCCAGTACCACTTCCTGCCGGTCGCGATTAACTACAACGGCAGCAACGGTGTGAAAGAGCACGGTTTCCAGGCGCACATGGGCTCCATGCGCTCGCCGAGCCGTGGCCGCGTGCAACTGAAGTCGAAGAACCCACGGGACTACCCGAGCATCCTCTTCAACTACATGGCCACCGAGCAGGACTGGCAGGAATTCCGCGACGGCATCCGCCTGACCCGTGAAATCATGCAGCAGCCGGCACTGGACCCGTACCGTGGCCGCGAAATCAGCCCGGGCATCGAGGTGCAAACCGATGAGCAGTTGGACAAGTTCATCCGCGAGCACGCCGAGACCGCGTTCCACCCGTCCTGCTCGTGCAAGATGGGCGACGACGAGATGGCCGTGGTCGATGGCGAAGGCCGCGTGCATGGCATGCAGGGCCTGCGCGTAGTCGATGCGTCGATCATGCCGATCATCACCACCGGCAACCTGAATGCGCCGACGATCATGATCGCCGAGAAAATCGCCGACAAGATCCGTGGCCGCCAGCCGCTGCCGCGCAGCACTGCCGACTACTACGTGGCCGGCGACGCGCCAGTACGTGGCAAGCCGTTGCGTGAAGTGGGGCCATTGGCGCAATAACGCCAAACCCTGTGGTGAGCGGGCTTGCCCCGCGCTGGAGTGCGCAGCGCTCCCAAGATTTTGGGGGCCGCTGCGCAGCCCAACGCGGGCAAGCCCGATCGCCACAGGGGCACTCGCTACAAAGAATCACCTCTCCTTGATCGCTCCCCAGCCCAGGCCTACTCTGTGTGCCTGCCCGCGCTGAGCCGCCCACAAGGAAGGCCCCATGTTCGACCACCACGCCACACTCAAGCAGCACTTCAGTGCCCTGCGCACCACCGCCGAATTTTTCTCCCTGCGTTACGTGCGCGAGTCCGGCCAGTACCTGTCGGTGCGCAAGAACGTCGCCGAACCGCCGCACCTGAACCACGACGAAGGTGCCATGCTCACCGTGCGTTTGAACGGTGTGGAAACCTACGCCGCGACCCACGATATTTCCCTGCCTGGCCTGCAAGCCGCCCTCGAGCGCGCCGAACAGCAAGCCCGACTGATAAAACCGCACGCCCTGCTCGACCTGCGCAACCAACCGGTGTCCAGCGACGTCGCCGACTACCTGTCGCCAAACCTGGAGCACGCCTTCCCGTCCTTGAGCGACTGCTACCAACTGCTCGGCGATGAATCCTCTGCAGTGCCCCAGGACGAGCGCCTGGTGAACTGGGAAGTCAGCCTCGGCCTGACCCATGTCGAGCAGATCTACCTCAACAGTGCCGGCGCCGAACTGCGCCAGGCCCAGCGGTTTGTGTTCCCCGGCGTCAACGTCACCGCCTACGACGGCAACGACAGCCAGTCGCGCACCCTCGGCGGCAGTAACTTCGGCCAGCAAGGCGGGTTTGACGTGATCAGCCGTTTCGGCCTGGTCGGCGCCGCGCCGCGCATTGCCGACGAAGCCCTGCAACTGCTGCTGGCGCCCAACACGCCCCAGGGCCCGCGCGACCTGCTGCTGATGCCCGACCAGATGATCCTGCAGATCCACGAGTCCATCGGCCACCCGCTGGAACTCGACCGTATCCTCGGCGACGAGCGCAATTACGCCGGCACCAGTTTTGTGAAGGCCAGTGACTTCGGCCACCTGCAATACGGCTCCAAGCTGCTGAACGTGACGTTCGACCCGGACATTCCCGAGCAACTGGCCAGCTACGGCCATGACGACGACGGCACCGCCGCCAGCAAGCAATTCCTGATCCGCGAAGGGCTGCTGCTCAAGCCCCTGGGTGGGGCGTTGTCGCAGTTCCGCGCCGGCATGGGCGGCGTGGCCAACAGCCGCGCCAGCAGCTGGAACCGCGCGCCGATCGACCGCATGGCCAACCTGAATATCGAAGCCGGCGATAAGAGCCTGGCGCAACTGATTGGCGGCATCGAAAGCGGCATCCTGATGTCGACCAACCGTTCGTGGTCCATCGACGATGCGCGCAACAAGTTCCAGTTCGGCTGCGAGTGGGGCCAGTTGATTGAAAACGGCGAGCTCAAGGGCGTAGTGAAAAACCCCAACTACCGGGCGATTTCCGCGCAGTTCTGGCGCAACCTCAGCGCCGTGGGCGACGCCAGCACCTTCAAGGTGCTGGGCACGCCGAACTGCGGCAAGGGCGAGCCCAACCAGGTGATCCGCGTCGGCCATGCTTCTCCGGCCTGTGTGTTCAGCAACGTTGACGTATTTGGAGGAGATGCCTGATGAACACCTTCAAGGCATTGGTGCAGTGGCTCAAGCAGGCCATCACCGACAAGGAACAATTCCACCTGGGCTACGCGGCAGAATCGTCGGAGTTCGTGCGCTTCAACCACGCCAAGGTGCGTCAGGCCGGGCACGTGCAGCAGGCCAGCCTCAACCTCAAGCTGATCAGCGATGGCCGCCATGCCGACCTCGGCATCACCCTGGCCGGCGAGCCCGAGCTGGATCGCCAGCGCCTCGCCGACGGCCTGCAGCAATTGCGCGAAACCCTGCCGCTGCTGCCCCATGACCCGTACCTGCTGCTCAACCACAACGCCTGGCAAAGCCACCACGAACAGGCCCGCCCCCTGCCCGACCTGGCCCAGGTACTGGAAGAAATCAGCCAGGCCGCCGATGGCCTCGACCTGGTCGGTTTCTATGCCGCCGGCCCAATCAGCCGGGGCTTCGCGAGTTCGGACGGTGCGTTTGGCTGGCATCAGGCCAATAGCTTCAACTTCGATTTCAGCCTGTTCCACGCCAATGGCGAAGCGGTAAAGGCCAGCTACGCCGGCGACGCCTGGGACAGCGCCGAGTTCGCCCGGCGCTTCCAACGGGCCCGCGAACAGCTGGAATTCCTCGGCCGCCCGCTGCACACCGTGGCGCCCGGGCAGTACCGCGCCTACCTCGCGCCGGCGGCGCTGGAAGAAATCATCAGCATCATCACCTGGGGTGGTTTTTCCGCCCAGGCCATCGCCAGCAAAGGCAGCTCGTTGCAACGGCTGTATGCCGGCGAGCAGTCCTTGAGCCCCCTGGTGACGGTGAAAGAACACATCACCGATTCCCTGAGCCAGGCGTTCTCCAGCGAAGGCTACCCGCGCAGTGACGTCACGCTGATCAACGCCGGCCAGGCCGACGGCCAACTGGTGAACTCGCGCAGCGCCGCCGAATATGGCCTCAGCGCCAACGGCGCCAGCGGCGACGAATCCCCCAGCGCCTTGCAGATCGCGGCGGGCAACCTGGCCCAGGCCGATATCCTCAAGCAACTGGGCACAGGGCTCTACATCAGCAACCTGTGGTACCTGAACTACTCCGACCTGCCCGCCGCACGCCTGACCGGCATGACGCGCTTTGCCACGTTCTGGGTGGAAGACGGCGAGATCAAGGCGCCAGTCAGCACCATGCGTTTTGATGACAGTGTCTACCAGTTGCTCGGTTCGCAACTGGAAGCGCTGACCGCCGAGCGGGAACTGCTGCTGTCGGCCAGCACCTACGGCCAGCGCAATACCGCGTCCAACCTGTTGCCGGGTGCCCTGGTTAAACGCCTGACCCTGACCCTGTAGATACACCCCCCTGTGGGAGCGGGCTTGCCCTCTCCCACCTTGTCCTGTGCTGATTTCAGACATCCCGGTTTCAGACCTTCCTACCGTAAATTCTCTTCCTCCCAGTCTGCACGGGCAGCCTGTTGTCGCCTGCGAAAAACCTCGTTATAACGGTTAGTGGCACCCCGCCACCTCACCCACGAGAGCACGACCTTGCCCGGGAAGGGCAAGCTGGAGCGTTGACATGAACCATGGAAGTTTTGTCATAGAAAAGCTGTTCAAGCACTACAACGTTCATGTTGAGCAGTTGGGAAACGATTCGGAAAAGAAGACCATCCTGATGGTCAATGGCGCGCTGTCCACCACACGCTCATTCGCCCGTACCAGCAAATGCCTGGCCGAGCATTTCAATGTGTTGTTGTTCGACCTGCCCTTCTCGGGCTATTCCCGCGAACACAACACCGACCTGGATCTGGTGACCAAGGATGACGAGGTGCAAATCCTGCGCGCCCTGGTCGAGCGCTTCCAGGTCAACCACCTGGTCTCGGCCTCCTGGGGCGGCATCTCCACGCTGCTGACCCTGGCGCACAACCCGCCGTCGATCGAAAGCTCGGTGGTGATGGCCCTGGCGCCCAACCTCAACCAGGCCATGCTCGACTATGTGGAGCGCGTGCGGGTGCTGATCGACGCCGATGACAAATCCGCCGTCGGTCACCTGCTGAACGAGACCGTCGGCAAATACCTGTCGCCACGCCTCAAGCGCAACAACCATCGGCACCTGTCGAACATGGCCACCACCGAGTACCGTCAGGCGCGCTTTCATATCCACCAGGTGCTGGCATTGGGTGATGGCAACTACCTGCCGGCGCTGCGGCAGATCGAAACCCCGGTGCACTTTCTCAATGGTGCGCTGGACGAATACACCCCCGCCGCCGAGGCCCGACTGTTCAAACAGTACGTGGGCCACAGCAGCTTTGCGGTGGCCGAACACACTGGGCATTTACTCGACCTGGAGTCCCGCGAGGCGGCTTTGGCGGTGCACCGGGCGTTGTTGGATTTCCTGGTGGGAGAGCACGCGAACTTGTCGGACTTAGATGAACCGCCAGTGGGAAAAGGAGCGACGAATGGCGCATAATCGCCGACACATAGCCGGCTAACAAAAAGGTACCCCATGCCAGATCGTGCCCCTCTCGATGCCAAGACCGCCCGCTGGCTCCCCTGGGTGGTCGCGATTGCCTTCTTCATGCAATCGCTGGATGGGACGATTCTCAACACGGCACTGCCGGCCATGGCCCGGGACCTGGCGGAAAACCCGCTGCGCATGCAAGGGGTGGTGATCGCCTACATGCTCACCGTCGCCTTACTGATCCCGGCCTCGGGCTGGATCGCCGACCGCTTCGGTACCAAAAAAATCTTCTTTGGCGCGATCATGCTGTTCAGCATCGGCTCCTTGCTGTGCGCCCTGTCCAGCAGCCTGACCATGCTGGTGGGCGCGCGGGTCATCCAGGGCCTCGGCGGTGCGCTGATGCTGCCGGTCGGGCGGCTCGTGGTGCTACGTGCCTACCCCCGCTCCGAACTGGTGCGGATCATGGGCTTCATCACCATCCCCGGTCTGCTCGGGCCCTTGCTCGGCCCGACCATGGGCGGCTGGATGGTGCAATACCTGACCTGGCACTGGATCTTCCTGATCAACCTGCCGGTGGGCATGATCGGTTGCTACGCCGTGTGGAAATTCATCCCCGACCTGCGCGGCAGCGAGCGCACACGCTTCGATGGCATCGGTTTCCTGTTGTTCGGCGCGGCGATGGTGCTGATCACCATTGCCATGGAAGGCCTGGGCGAGCTGCACCTGCCGCACCTGCGGGTGATGCTGCTGCTGTTCGGCGGGTTGGCGTGCCTGGCGGCGTACTGGCTGCGCGCCGGGCATATCGATAACCCGCTGTTTTCACCGGCGCTGTTCAAGACCCGCACCTTCGCGGTGGGCATCCTCGGCAACCTGTTCGCGCGCCTGGGCAGCGGTGCCTTGCCGTTCCTGGTGCCGTTGCTGCTGCAGGTGGCCCTGGGGTATTCGCCGTCCCAGGCCGGCATGAGCATGCTGCCCCTGGCGGCGGCGGCGATGTTCGCCAAGTCGGTGGCGCGTCCGTTGATCGAGCGTCTGGGTTATCGCGTGGTGCTGACCGGCAACACCCTGGCCCTGGGCATCATGCTGGCGAGCATGGGCCTGGTCAGCGAACAGACGCCCTACCCGCTGCTGCTGGCCATGCTGGCGGTGCTGGGGGCGATCAACTCGCTGCAATTTACCGCGATGAACACCGTCACCCTCATCGACCTTGACGACGCCCAGGCCAGCAGCGGCAACAGTCTGCTGTCGGTGGTGGCGCAACTGTCCCTGAGCCTGGGGGTGGCCTGTGCCGGTGCATTGCTCGGCGGGTTTACCGCCGAATCGGGCAACGACGGCGTGAGCACGGTGCTCGGCGCGTTCCAGCTGACCTTCCTCACCGTGGGCATCATGGCGATGCTGGCGGCGGCGATCTTCCTGCAACTGTCGCCCCAAGACGGCAAACGGGCGGCCAGCCCGGAACAGCATATCGAGCATTAACCGGCGTCTCGTCTAGAACTTGCGGGGAAATTCCTACAGGGCTGGTACACTGCGCGACATTTTGTTTTGCAGAGCCAGTCCCGTGACTACCATCGCCACCGCTTTTAATACTTTGCCCCTGTCCGCCGCCATGCTGGCTAACCTCGACTCGCTGGGTTATGTCGAGATGACGCAGATCCAGGCGCAAAGCTTGCCGGTGATCCTCAAGGGGTTGGACCTGATTGCCCAGGCCAAGACCGGCAGCGGCAAGACCGCGGCGTTCGGCATCGGGCTGCTGAACCCGATCAACCCGCGCTACTTCGGCTGCCAGGCCCTGGTGATGTGCCCGACCCGTGAGCTGGCCGACCAGGTCGCCAAGGAAATCCGCCGCCTGGCCCGCGCCGAAGACAACATCAAAGTCCTGACCCTGTGCGGCGGCGTGTCCCTCGGCCCGCAGATCGCTTCCCTGGAGCACGGCGCCCACGTGATCGTCGGCACCCCGGGCCGTATCCAGCAACACCTGCGCAAGGGTTCGCTGGTGCTGGACGGCTTGAACACCCTGATCCTCGACGAAGCCGACCGCATGCTCGACATGGGCTTCTACGACGCCATCGAAGACATCATCAGCAAGACCCCGCCGCGCCGCCAGACCCTGCTGTTCTCGGCCACCTACCCGGTGAGCATCAAGCAGCTGGCCTCGAAGTTCATGCGCGCGCCGCAGCAAGTGAAAGCCGAAGCGTTCCACTCCGACGACCAGATCGAGCAGCGTTTCTACGAGATCTCCCCGGAAGAACGCATGGACGCCGTGACCAAGGTACTGGCGCATTTCCGCCCGGCCTCCTGCGTGGCGTTCTGCTTCACCAAGCAGCAAGTGCAGGAAACCGTCGACCACCTGACGGCCAAGGGCATTTCCGCCGTCGGCCTGCATGGCGACCTGGAACAGCGCGACCGTGACCAGGTATTGGCGATGTTCGCCAACCGCAGTACCTCGGTGCTGGTGGCCACCGACGTCGCCGCCCGCGGCCTGGACATCGACGCGCTGGACATGGTCATCAACGTCGAACTGGCCCGCGACTCGGAAATCCACATCCACCGCGTGGGCCGTACCGGTCGCGCCGGTGAGACCGGCATCGCCATCAGCCTGGTGGCGCCGTCCGAAGCACACCGCGCCCAAGCCATCGAGCAACTGCAGAAGTCGCCGCTGAACTGGGACCAACTGGACAACCTCAAGCCGCAAAGCGGTGGTCCGCTGCTGCCGGTGATGAGCACCCTATGCATCGCCGCCGGGCGCAAAGACAAGGTGCGCCCGGGCGACATCCTCGGCGCATTGACCGGTGAAGCCGGCATCCCCGGTGCCCAGGTCGGCAAGATCGCGATCTTCGACTTCCAGGCCTTCGTGGCCGTGGAACGCGGCATCGCCAAGCAGGCGTTGCAGCGCTTGAACGACGGCAAGATCAAAGGCCGTTCGTTGCGTGTGCGGATCCTGTAACACGATCTCCGACCTATATGGAGATCCAATGTGGGAGCGGGCCTGCTGTGGTGAGCGGGCTTGCCCCGCGCTGGGCTGCGAAGCAGCCCCATTGAATCGGGAGCAAGCTCCCCTCACCACAGCAACCCCCCTCCCCCAGTTTTGATTGCATTTCAGACCCGTATTTTTGTGAGGACATTGCTGTGCGCTCGACCGAAGTTGTGATCATTGGCGCCGGCGCCGCAGGCTTGATGTGCGCACTGACCGCCGCCGGGCGTGGGCGCAAGGTGATGTTGCTCGACCATGCGAACAAGGCCGGCAAGAAGATCCTGATGTCCGGCGGTGGCCGCTGCAATTTCACCAATATGTACACCGAGCCGGCCAACTTCCTCTCGCACAACGCGCACTTCTGCAAGTCGGCCCTGGCCCGCTATACCCAGTGGGACTTTATCGGCCTGGTGGCCAAGCACGGCGTGCCGTACCACGAGAAGAAACTCGGCCAACTGTTCTGCGATAACAAATCCAGTGACATCCTCGGCATGCTGTTGGACGAGTGCATCCAGACCGGCGTGAGCCTGCACCTGGACACCTCGATTGAAGAAATCGCCAAGGTCGACAGCGGCTACCAGTTGCAAACCACCTTGGGTGAACTGCGCTGCGAATCCCTGGTGATCGCCACCGGCGGCCTGTCGATCCCGACCCTGGGCGCCAGCGGCTTTGGCTATCAAGTCGCCAGGCAGTTCGGCCATGAGCTGTTGCCGACCCGCGCCGGGCTGGTGCCGTTCACCATCACCGACCAGCTCAAGGACTTGTGCGGCGAGTTGTCCGGGACCTCGGTGGATTGCCTGGTCAGCTGCAACGGCCAGAGCTTTCGCGAGAACCTCCTGTTTACCCATCGCGGCCTCAGCGGCCCGGCGATTCTGCAGATATCCTCTTACTGGGAGTCCGGCGACACGCTGGAGATCAACCTGCTGCCCGACCACGACGCCCACACCTGGCTGCAACAACAGCAGGTGGAGCGCCCCAACAGCGAGCTGAAAACCCTGCTGGGTGAAATCTTCACCAAGAAGATGGCCAATCTGCTGGCGGACACTTGGTTCGCGTCCAAGCCGATGAAGCAGTACACCCACGCTGAAGTGGCCGACATCGCGCAAAAACTCTCGAGCTGGCAACTGGTGCCGGCGGGCACCGAGGGCTACCGCACGGCCGAGGTGACCTTGGGTGGGGTGGATACGCGGGAAGTCTCGTCCAAGACCATGGAATCACTGAAAAGCCCGGGTTTGTACTTTATTGGGGAAGTGCTGGATGTGACCGGGCATCTGGGCGGGTTTAACTTCCAGTGGGCGTGGGCGTCGGGTTACGCCGCAGCGCAGTACGCCTGAAGAATGTGGGAGGGGGCTTGCTCCCTCCCACATTTTGATTTGCGGTATGCCTGGGAATAATTTGCTGCCAGATGTGATCACCACCCTTGCCGTGGCGTCACTGATGGCTCAATTTAGCGGCATCGTCCCGGAAGACTCCAGACTTCATGTCATCGACCTCGTTCAAGCAGTCCATGCGGCGCCTGTGGGCGCTGGATAAATTCAGCTACAGCATCCGGGTGTTTATCGCCCTCACCGGCAGCATGGCGCTGTGCTGGTATCAGGATGAAATGACCCTGCTGATCCCGCTGTTCCTGGGGATTATCGCCAGCGCCCTGGCCGAGACCGACGACAGCTGGCAAGGCCGCCTCAACGCCCTGGCAGTGACGCTGGTGTGTTTCAGCATTGCCGCGCTGTCGGTGGAGCTGCTGTTCCCCTACCCCTGGATTTTCGCCATCTCCCTGGCCCTGGCCACGTTCTGCCTGACCATGCTCGGCGCCTTGGGCGAACGCTATGGTGCGATTGCTTCGGCCACCTTGATCCTGTCGGTCTACACCATGATCGGTGTGGACCAGCGCGGCGGCGCCGTCAGTGATTTCTGGCATGAGCCGTTGCTGCTGGTGGCCGGCGCCGCCTGGTACGGTGCGTTGTCGGTGCTGTGGCAGGCGCTGTTTTCCAACCAGCCGGTGCAGCAGAGCCTGGCGCGGTTGTTCCGTGAGCTGGGGCGCTACCTGAAGCTCAAGTCGTCGTTGTTCGAACCGATTCGCCAACTGGACGTAGAAGCCCGCCGCCTGGAACTGGCCCAGCAAAATGGCCGGGTGGTGGCGGCGCTGAATGCGGCGAAGGAAATCATCCTGCACCGCGTCGGCAATGGCCGACCCGGCTCGAAGGTCAGTCGCTACCTCAAGCTGTACTTCCTGGCCCAGGACATCCACGAACGCGCCAGCTCCTCCCACTATCCTTACAACGCCCTGGCCGATGCGTTTTTCCACAGCGATGTGCTGTTCCGCTGCCAACGCCTGCTGCGCCAGCAAGGCAAGGCCTGCCAGTCCCTGGCCGAGTCGATCCAGTTGCGTCAGCCGTTCATCTATGACGACAGCTTCGCCGAAGCCCTCAGCGACCTGAACGCCTCCCTGGAACACCTGCGCATCCAGAGCAACCCGGCCTGGCGCGGCCTGCTGCGCTCCTTGCGCGCCCTGGCGGCCAACCTGTCCACCCTCGACCGCCTGCTCGGCGACGCCAGCAACCCCGACGCCCTGGCCGACGCCACCGACAGCAACCTGCTGGACCGCGCCCCACGCAACCTGAAGGAAATGTGGACGCGCCTGCGCACCCAACTCACGCCGACATCGCTGCTGTTCCGCCACGCGCTGCGCCTGTCCCTGGCGCTGACCATCGGCTACGGCATGCTGCATGCGATCCACGCCTCCCAGGGTTACTGGATCATCCTCACCACGCTGTTCGTTTGCCAACCGAACTACGGTGCCACGCGGCGCAAGCTCGGCCAGCGAATCATCGGCACCGCCATCGGCCTCACCGTGGCGTGGGCGCTGTTCGACCTGTTCCCAAGCCCGCTTGTGCAATCGATGTTCGCCATCGCCGCCGGCCTGGTGTTCTTTATCAACCGCACCACCCGCTACACCCTGGCCACGGCGGCGATCACCCTGATGGTGCTGTTCTGCTTCAACCAGGTGGGCGATGGCTACGGACTGTTCCTGCCACGCCTGTTCGATACCCTGCTCGGCAGCCTGATCGCGGGCCTGGCGGTGTTCCTGTTCCTCCCGGACTGGCAAGGCCGGCGCCTGAACAAAGTGCTGGCCAACACCCTGACCTGCAACAGCATCTACCTGCGCCAGATCATGCAGCAATACGCCGCTGGCAAGAGCGACGACCTGGCCTACCGCCTGGCCCGGCGCAATGCCCACAACGCCGATGCAGCGCTGTCCACTACCTTGGCCAATATGCTGATGGAACCTGGGCATTTCCGTAAGGAAGCGGACGTGGGCTTCCGCTTCCTGGTGCTGTCGCACACCTTGCTCAGCTACCTGTCGGGGCTCGGGGCACACCGCGAAACCCAACTGCCGGCCGAGGTGCGCGCGCACTTGATCGATGGCGCCGGCAATAGCCTGGCGGCGAGCATTGACGAAATCGCCACCGGGCTGGCGAACAAGCAGCCGATTGCGATTCAGAGCGATGCCGAGGAGGCCCTGGCGGCGGACCTGGAGCAGATGCCGGATGAGATTGATGAAGGGCAGCGGCTGGTGCAGACGCAGTTGGCGTTGATATGCAGACAGTTGGGACCGTTGCGCACGCTGGCGGCGCATTTGATCAAGGACACCAGCGCGGCTTAGACCGCTATCGGGGGCAAGCCCCCGATGAGGCCCACACAGGCCCTACATGCCATGGGCCTTCATCAGCCGCTCATAACTGCCATCCGCCTTCATCCTGGCAATCTCGCGGTCAAAGCCGGCAACGATCTGCGCATGCTCAGGGTTCTTCAGGCTGACCAGGATATGCAGGCTGTTTTCGCTCAGCGGCGTGGGCAGAAACTCCACCGCATTGCGCACCCGCGCCGACTCGCGCGACAGGTAATAGCGCGCCACATACTCATCCTCCACGGTCAACCGCACCCGCTGCGCCGCCAGCATGCGCACCGCCATGGCGAAGTTATGCACCGGCACTTTCTGCAACTGCCCATCCCCATCAAACGCCGCCGAGTAGGCATAACCGCGCACCACGGCAATGGGATAGTCGTGCAACTGCTCCAGGTTCTGAAACTCGATGGGATCGTCACGGCGCTTGATGAAACGCACGCGATTGAGCAGGTATTCGCCGGAAAACTGCCCCAAGTGTGTACGGGCCTCGTCGTACCAGGCGTTGACCAGCACGTCATAGCGCCCGTCGCCCACACCCATCAGCGCCCGCGCCCAGGGCACTTGTTCGAAGTCACTGGCATAGCCCGCACGGGCCAGGGCCGTGGTGACTATATCGGTGGCCAGGCCACCGTTGATCAAGGTGGCATCGGTAAACGGTGGCCAGGCATCCGCGACCAGGCGCAGACGCTGTGCGAACACAGGTGTCGCCAGCAACAACACTCCAATCAAAGCAACGGCACGAGACAATCGCGGCATGCTCAAAATCCTTGGCGGCAGGCGGTGGCCTTGGCTCAGGCAGGGCCTGAGGTTCTAACATTAGCTCAGATTACACAAAGAAACGGACGTCGAGAGCACTCAATAATGGCAAATTGATTTCACTCACAAAAATAGTCGATTTAGACAGAGTCGTCCGCCGCGCTTACTATCCAGAACAGACATTCAAGTGAGAACACACCATGACAGTCGATTGGGTCTGCAAACATCACACCGACCTCGGCAAGGAGCAGCTGTACGCCATTTTGCGTTTGCGCGGCGAGGTCTTTGTTGTCGAGCAGAAGTGCGTCTACCAGGACATCGATGGGCAAGACTTGGCGGGCGATACCCATCACCTGATGGCCTGGAAAGACGACGAACTGGTGGCCTACCTGCGCCTGCTGGACCCGGAGTCCCAGGGCGGCGACGTGGTGATCGGCCGCGTGATCGTGGCGCCGGTTGCACGGGGCACCGGGCTGGGGCACCAGATGATGGAAGAAACCCTCAGGCAGATTGACGATATCTGGCCTGAGACGCCGATCTTCCTGTCAGCCCAGGCCCATCTGCAGGGGTATTACGGGCGGTATGGGTTTGTGGTGGCGGGTGAGGAATACCTGGAGGATGACATTCCACATATCGGGATGCGGCGTACTTGAGGCCGCCACCGCTGAACTCAGGGATAATCCAGAACCCGCTTGATCTGGCTGAGATTCACCTCGATCCACCCCCGATCAATCGCGCCCCAATCGCGAATCCGATAATGCCCGGCATGGTTGCGGGCCCCCTCTTCCTGCTCGAACTCACACACAATATCCAGGTCCGCCAGCGCCGCAATCGTGTCCTGCGCGGTGCGCCGGGGCATACCGGTGATGTCGGTCAGCGCCGGGACGCTGCTGGCCAGCCCACTGTCGATCAGGTACGCCACGTACAGCCGGCGGTAGAAGCTGCTTTTGGTCTTGCTCACATCCATGGTTGGTCGCCTTGTGCGCTCAGGGCTTGCCCTGCAGGTCGCGATACGTGAGGTACACCCGCAGGTCGAATTCAACCTGGTGGTAGCCGGGCATCATGTAGTCGCAGAGTTTGTAGAACGCTTTGTTGTGGTCCGATTCCTTGAAGTGCGCCAGTTCATGAACCACGATCATGCGCAGGAATTGCGGTGCGGCCTCTTTGAACAGCGAGGCAATGCGGATCTCTTTCTTGGCTTTGAGATTACCGCCCTGCACCCGCGAAATCGTAGTGTGCAGGCCCAGGGCGCGGTGGGTCAGGTCCAGGCGGTTATCGAACAGCACTTTGTCGATGGCCGGCGCGTTGCGCAGGTGTTCCTGCTTCAAGGCCTGGGCATAGGCGTACAGGGCTTTGTCGCTCTGCACCCCATGGCGATCGGGGTAACGCTGCTCCAGGTAGGCGCCCAACTGGTCCTTGGCGATCAGTTGACGTACTTGCTCCTGGAGGGCAGCGGGGTAGGCCTGGAGGTATTTCAGCGCGGTCATTGGGGTCTGCAACAGAATTCGGATGGGCGCCAGTGTAGCGAATTCAGCGCACGCGGGCGCGTGACCAGTCGACCACTTCTTCAGCCATCAGGGGCTGCGCCGCCCACGGCCCCTGGATAAACGGGCAACCTTGGGCCTTGAGCCACTGGGCCTGCTCCTGGGTTTCCACGCCCTCGGCCACCACGACAACCTCAAAATGCCTGCACAGCTCAATAATGCTGCGCGCCATTGCCGCGTCCCGCACCGAGCCCGGCAGCCGCGCAACCAATTGCGGATCAAGCTTGAGCGTATCGAAGGCCAGGTCGCGCAAATGCGCCAGGGAACACTGTCCCGAACCGAAGTCATCCAGGGCGATACGCACGCCGATACGGCGCAGCAACTTGAGCTGCTTGGCGGCCTCTTCCAGGTTGCTCATCAGGCAATCCTCGCCGATTTCCACCTCCAACTGGTACCCCTCCAGCCCATAGCGCTCCAGCATCTGCTGCAGTTGATTGACCAGGTTGGGCATATTGAACTGGCTGCTGCTCAGGCTCACACTCAGCACCAACTCATCGTCGAACGCGGCCTGCCACGCCTGGCGCTGGGCGGCGATCTGCTGGTAAATCCATGCGCTCAGTTGGCTGATCAGCCGTGCTTCTTCCAGCAACGGTAAAAACAGCCCTGGCGGCACATCGCCGACGCTGGGGTGCTGCCAGCGCAACAACACCTCAACGCCGCGCAAGCGCCCATCCACCAGCGAAACCTGGGGCTGATAGACCAGGGTGAAATCCTTGTTTTGAATCGCCGTACGCACGCTGTCTTCGAGCATCAGCCGCGAGCGGGCGCGGCCGTTCATTTCCTGGTCGTAATAGCGATATTGCTGACGGCCGGCGCGCTTGGCTTCGTACATGGCGATGTCGGCCGCACGTAGCAAACCACTCAAATCCGCGCCGCAATCCGGGAAGGTGGCAATGCCGATACTGACGCCGAGCATGACATCCAAACCGTCGACCTGCTGGCACACCGACACTCGTTCGATCAGTTTTTCCGAAACCTTTGCCGCCTGCTCCGGAAAGTCCAGCTCCAGCAACGCCGTGAATTCATCGCCGCCCATGCGGCCGATAATGTCGTAGGAACGCAGACAGCCCTGCAATTGCTCCGAGACCCAGCGCAATACGCGGTCGCCGGCATCATGGCCCAGGGAATCGTTGACCCGCTTGAAACCGTCGAGGTCCAGGTACAGCAACACCAGGGACTGCTCTGTCCGTTCACTGCGCGATAAGGTGTTTTCCACCGCCTGGTAAAAACCGCGCCGGTTCAGCAGACCGGTCAGCGGGTCGGTCACGGCCTGGAACTCCAGCTGCTGGTGCAAGTGACGCACTTCGGACATATCCAGCACCGTCACCACCATGGCCTTCTGTTCAGCGGGCAGCGGCGCAGAGGACAACGCCACCGGCACCTGCTGGCCGCGGCCGGTGCGTAGAAGCGCATCATGCAGGCGCCAGGTTTCACCGCGGCGGTAGCCGGCGTACATCTGCGATTCCAGCCAGACGGGCACGTGGGGCTTTTGCAGGAAACGCAGGAAATCCTGGCCTTGCAGCTCCTGGATCGTAGCATTGAGCAGGCGCGAAATCGCCGGGTTGGCGTATTCGATCACGCCCTCTTCACTCACCACCAGGATGCCCTCGGCGGCGTTATCCAACACCGACGCATTGAACGCCCGGGCGGACTCCAGGTCATGGCTCAGGCGCTGCAAGGCTCGGCGGTTGCGCTGGTGCTCCAGCAACGCCTGGACCTTAGGCTTGAGGACGTGCGGGTCGAAGGGCTTGAACAGGTAGTCGATGGCGCCGCTGGCGTAGCCTTCCAGCACGGCGGCGGGGGATTGAGCGTTGGCGCTCAGAAATATGATCGGGGTCATGCGCGTGCGCTGGCTGCCGCGCATCAAGCGGGCGACTTCGAAACCGTCCATGCCGGGCATCATCACATCCAGCAGCACCAGGTCGACCTCATGCTGCAGCAGCAACTCCAGGGCTTCCACCCCGGACGCGGCCGTTACCACCACCCAATCATCACGTTGCAGAAGTGCACGCATGCTGATCAGATTTTCCGGGTAGTCATCGACCACCAGAAGAACCGAACTGCCATCGCCATGAGGTGGAACGCATTCCATGCTAGGTCTCTTCCTTGGGTCTACTCCGGTCACTTCTGAGAGAAAACCCGGACAAACATTGAGGCCTCACTCTAGCCCCGGATCCTGAAAATCAGAAGTGACGTGGATGCCATCATTACGCCAAAGTTCAGTCAGCCGACTAACGGTCAACCTCTACAGCCCACGATTCATGGGAAACATGGCTTTTTGGCATTCCCTTGGCGCCAATAAATTGCCAGCAAACGTTTAACAACTGGCCGACCACCGCCTATAAAGAACCTGTCAGGCCCCCGGGCCAAAGCCTTCACCCCCTGTAAAAGGCCAATGCCATGATCGACCTCTCCACTTGGAACCTGAGCATTCCGGTCGGCTCGCCCCCCGCGACCATCGACACCCCCAGGCTGCTCAGCGGCTTCAATGACCAATACTTCCAGGCCGAAGGCAGCAACGTGCAATTCTGGACCCCCGTCACCGGCACTCGTACCGAAAACGCCGTGTACCCGCGCAGCGAACTGCGCGAAACCTACGCCGACGGCCGCCTGCGCAACTGGACCTACCCCGAAGCCGACAACTTCCTGCGCGCCACCCTGGCGGTCAACCAGGTGCCCTCCAGCGGCAAGATCGTCATCGGCCAGATCCACGCCTACGACAGCCAGAAACCGCTGATCAAGCTCGAATACCAGTTCAAGGAAAAGACCCAGACCGGCAACATCGTCGCCAAGGTGCGCATGCGCCCGGATGAAGATGAAAGCCGCGTGATCATCGTCGCGTCCAATGTGCCGCTGGAGAAAAGCTTTACCTACGTGATCAACCTCAACAAAGCCGGGCTGCTCAGCGTGTATGCCGCCGACAGCGAGTGGAACGAGCGCATTGGTGCGGCGTGGGCCGCCAAACCGCTGTACTTCAAGGCGGGCGCTTATGTGCAGGACAACAGTGGGGACAGCAAGGAAGGCGCGAAGGTGACGTTTGCGAAGTTGGATATTGATCACGAGTGAACGGATCGGCCTCGATTCGAGCAGGCATTGCCCGACGGCGTCAGAGACTATTCCCACCTCTTGAACAGCCACGAGCCCTGTAGGAGCCGGGCTTGCCCGCGATGGCGGAGTGTAGCCAGTACTTCCCGCGACTGACACTCCGCCATCCCGCTAAACGACGAGCGCTGTTGCGCCCAGCGTTTATTTTATGATGGCTGTGTATGGGAGACCTTCGGGCCTGCCGGGTTCCTCGTATCCTCGGTCTGCGAACCCGCACACAGCTGCCACCCCGTCATTTCACCCCCTGCACCGAAACTGCCACCGATTACCCGGTGCTGTTAATCGACAGCGACCTCCACGCCTGCCTGCGTGAACGCCTCAACGCCGCCCTTGAATACCTCAATCTGATCGCCTGCTCCAGCCTGCCGGACTTCGCCGAGCGTGATCTTAATAACGTTGCCAATACCGCAAGCATTCTGGTGCAGGACGTGAGCGATGTCTTTTATGTGATTGAGCGACGAGGCTTTGATACCCCACCCGCGGGGTAATCAAATCCTAACAACAAGCCTGCAGTAACGCGCAATGCTGTTCACTTAAGGATTGTTGACTAATCCTCAAGCAGCCGGAAAATCCGGAGTCTGATAAGAACTCCGGATTTTTTATGCCTGTTGCTCAGGATTTAAGCGCTGTACTAGATTTTGCTGAGAGCTGGTACAGCCCTCCCTGAAAAATCGGCTGGATCTTCGAGGAGTTACCCCCAGTACGGCGTTCACGGCAACTAGGGTAAACCCCAGATACAGGCCAATATCAACGTAGACATTCCATACGCCGCACTTGGTGCCCCCGACTGAACGCTCTAAATTGAGCACCCGCGAAGAAAAACATGTGAACCACAACGACAACCGAATCTTCGGCATATATGCAACTGGATGTTACCGCCTTGTGTATTAATCAGTATTTTTAGATATCCGCGATGGAGCGAGATGTAGGAAATACTAATCAGAACTATCCGACAACTCCCTACAAAAACACACAAAGACTCAGCTGAAAAACAATACAATTCAAAAAACAGAAATTGACATTCATAATAAGTCCTCATACGGTTTAAGTGCATCGCAAAACTGCGAAGGCACCAACACAGAGGAACTATATATGAAACGTGTAATTATAGAACCGACGCTCAACAACCAGTCAAACGACGCGTACCAGACCCCTCACTTCTCAATTAAGACGGTGACTATACCTCACTACAAATTTATTCCCAACGATGGGGGGTAGCGCTATCGAAGCTTCTGATAGCAGAAAGCTAGCGATTAAATAATGATGTACCGCATGGGCTTCGGCTCAGGCAGCCACTAAAAATGAACCTCACTCATGGGTGGTCAGGCGACTATGTGTACTGCGAAAAAAAATGGCTCTCGAACGACATATTTTTAGTGCTTAAAGATGGCGCAGCTTATTCTTATTGTGGGACTATAGAAATCACGTCCAATACCAAATAAGCACAAGAGAATTTGAGCGGTTAGTGAGTTTTTCCGCAGCCGATTTCGTATCAGGCACCTTCATTAGTGAACCCTATGATACGAGACGTGTAGCGCGATTACTTCATGAAGGCTGCATATTAGGTTGGGTGCAGGGCAGATATGAAATGGGTCCTAGAGCACTAGGAAATCGCTCAATATTAGCGGCGCCCTATCCTAGAGAGAATCTCATTAAGTTGAACAAAATCAAGAGGCGCGAAGGATTCCGCCCTATAGCACCGATATGTTTAGAAGAATGTATGGCTGAATACTTCTGCCCGTCTAACCCCTCACCCTACATGCTGGAGTTTCGTAAAGTTATTTCAGCCAGCATTCCGGCGGTGACGCACGTTGATAACTCAGCGCGTCCTCAATCAGTCAATGAATTGCAAAATTTTCGTATACATCAACTGCTAAGCGCCTATCGTGCTATATCAGGAGTCGGCGTACGTTGTAACACTTCCTTAAATTTTAACGGGCGCGGCTTTATAAATAGACTTAGCGACTTGTATCGATTCGCCAGTGAACATGAACTCGACGGCTTCGTATTTGAAGACACACTTTTCCTACATTCAGATCGACCTGATGAAAACGTCAAGTAAGCTTATTTGCGTGCAAGCGCTATCCAGCTTCTCACTATGGCTTGATATTTTTTTAATCTTCACGGTTCCCGTTTATCTATGGCATGCCTCTCCTTCATCAATAGCGTTCTTGGCTTTTTGCCTGGGCGCCCCTATGTTGTTTCTAGGTCCTATCGTAGGAACGCTGATAGATCGATATGACGTAAGGAAAACACTAGTATCCGGCGTCTTACTCCGCACACTGTCTACCGTAGGGCTAGCAGTGTCTCCAGATCTTCAGAGCTTTTTGCTTTTCGTTATTTTCAAAGGTGTGTCAAATTTATTTTACTTTCCTTCGATAACCATTATAGTTCGGCAACTGATACATGCCGAGGAGCGCAAATCTTTTTTCAGCCACGTGAGTGTATTTGATCAATCTTCCAAAATTTTTGCGCCGTTACTTGCAGGCTTGTTAACGGCAGTATTAGCACCTAAGAATTTATTCTTTTTTCGGCAGTCGCCGTTTTATTAACCTTCCCACTCTTAAGGTCTATTTGCCTGGCATTCCGAACGCAAATGAATGGTACCGCTACCAACGCCCTGCCACTTTATCGCGACATTACAAGAGGACTCTCTATATTCAATGCCTTGCCCTTTCAACTACGCATAGGCTTTTTGTACTCCCTGCTTACATCGCTGGCTTTAGGAATTTACGACCCGCATTTGGCGTCCTTTCTAGCCTATGAAGGTTTACCTCCAGTTAATTTTTCAATAATCGTCTCAGCAACAGCCGGAGGTGCAATATGTGCCGCATTGCTGATGAAATTCAAATTGAGCAATTTCGATGAGATTCTTCTTCGGTCCAGCGCATTAGTTGTTTTCTCTACCGCATTAATCCTGACCGCAGTTTTAGTATTTTTCCAATTACCTGGAAGAGCCTATCTCTATCCATTGGTTTGGTTTTTGAATGGCTTCGGTTATGAAACGCTAATAATATCTTCAAATATAATCCTTCAGCAATTATGCCCTACTGACAATATCGGAAGAGTATCCATGTCTTTCAGAAGCATCCAAATACTATGCGTCATAACGGGACCTTCTTTAGGAACAATGCTAATAATCGCAGGTGGTCGCCCAGCACCTTTTGTTGTGGCTGCGGGCATGGCATTTTTAACTGCATTGCTGTCCATTGCGGTCTATTTATATTTGTACAGAAAACAATCGCACGCACCTGTCAGCTAATGCAGAATTAAACGATTATCCCGCGAATCTTCTGCCTCTTAAACTTACCTAATCAAAAACAAAAAAAGCCCGCATCGCTGCGGGCTTCTTTTTTAACGCCTAAGGCTCAATTCACCTTAGCGTTCAACTCACCTTTCAGGTAACGCTGGTACATCGCTTCCAACGAGATCGGCTTGATCTTCGAAGCGTTGCCCGCAGTGCCGAAGGCTTCGTAACGAGCGATACACACATCACGCATCGCGGTCACAGTCGCACCGAAGAACTTGCGCGGGTCGAACTCGCTAGGGTTGGTGGCCATCAGGCGACGCATTGCGCCGGTGGACGCCAGGCGCAGGTCGGTGTCGATATTGACCTTGCGCACGCCGTACTTGATGCCTTCGACGATTTCTTCAACCGGCACGCCGTAGGTTTCTTTGATGTCGCCGCCGTACTGGTTGATGATCGCCAGCCATTCCTGCGGGACCGAGGAAGAACCGTGCATCACCAGGTGGGTGTTAGGGATGCGCTTGTGGATTTCCTTGATGCGGTCGATGGCCAGCACGTCGCCGGTCGGCGGCTTGGTGAACTTGTAGGCGCCGTGGCTGGTGCCGATGGCGATGGCCAGGGCGTCGACCTGGGTCTTCTTGACGAAGTCGGCGGCTTCTTCCGGGTCGGTCAGCATCTGGCTGTGATCCAGCACGCCTTCGGCGCCGATGCCGTCTTCTTCACCGGCCATGCCGGTTTCCAGGGAGCCCAGGCAACCCAGTTCGCCTTCAACCGAAACGCCACAGGCGTGGGCCATGGCCACGGTTTGTTGGGTTACGCGTACGTTGTACTCGTAGTCGGTCGGGGTCTTGCCGTCTTCGCCGAGGGAGCCGTCCATCATCACCGAGCTGAAGCCCAGTTGGATGGAGCGCTGGCACACGTCAGGGCTGGTGCCGTGGTCCTGGTGCATGCACACCGGGATGTGCGGGAATTCTTCGATCGCGGCGAGGATCAGGTGACGCAGGAACGGGGCACCGGCGTATTTGCGCGCACCGGCCGAAGCCTGGACGATCACTGGGGAGTCGGTCTTGTCAGCGGCTTCCATGATGGCGCGCATCTGCTCAAGGTTGTTGACGTTAAAGGCTGGGACGCCGTAGCCGAACTCGGCTGCGTGGTCCAGCATTTGACGCATGCTGATAAGTGCCATTGTGTTGTCTCTCCCGGTCGAGGGTCGTTAATCGTGCAAGCCTGCCGTAGCGGCGGCTGCTATTCAAGTTATTGCAGGTCAGGCTTTGCATGCCTGGCGTGCTGAATCGTTATTGCTGATGTGGGAGGGAATTTGCCCCCGATGACAGTGGCTCAGTCAGCACATGGGGGTGCTGACAAACCGCTATCGGGGGCAAGCCCCCTCCCACATTTGGATCTCATCAAATTTGAAATCTTATTGGGCCTTGCAGCCCCGCCCGATCAAATCGTCGGTGGCGACCCAGTAAACCAGGCCTTCCTCACCTTTTGTGTGAAACGCCAACTGGTCGTTGCTGTACAGCACGCCCGAAGCCGCCACATCCTGTTTGAGGCGATAAACCTGGTCGGAACCGCCGAGGCGTACATCCACCTCACTGCGGGCCTGGTTGGCGAAGCGCCAGTTGACCTCGGCCTTGCTGTCGCAGGTCCAGGTGGTCCACTTATCGGCAGGCTCTGCCTTGTTGAACATGTTCATGCTGCTGCAACCGGCCAGTAGAGCCAGGGCTGCCAGGGCGAAAACGCCTTTCATTGCCAATCCTCGCAGCGGGGCCAAAGGCCGCCGATGCCGTCGGTTAGTTGATCAGACCCGTCAAGGGCAACCCTGTTCCTGACCGTTGGGCGCGGAGTCGTATTTCTCCAGCCGTTCGTTGCCGATGCGCTTGTTGATCACCGGCATGGTCTCGGCTTGCCAGTCAGCCTGGTAGCAGCTTTTTTTCTGCTCCGTGGCAGGTTTGCCTGCCGCCGGCGCTGCGCTTGGCGTGCTGCCGCAGCCGGCCATCAGGCCCGCCGCGATCAGCATTGCCAACGACTTGATCATGGGAATACTCCTTTTCCGGATCACGAGCCTTAGCCTTTGGCCCGGGTTTCCAGCACTTCAACGGCGGGCAGGACTTTGCCTTCGACGAATTCGAGGAATGCGCCGCCACCGGTAGAAATGTAGGAGATCTGGTCGGCAACGCCATATTTATCGATGGCCGCCAGGGTGTCGCCGCCGCCGGCGATGGAGAATGCCGAGCTGTCTGCGATGGCCTTGGCCAGCACTTTGGTGCCGTTGCCGAACTGATCGAACTCGAACACGCCGACCGGACCGTTCCACAGGATGGTCTGGGAGGCTTTCAGCAGTTCTGCAAAGTTGGCTGCAGTTTGCGGGCCGATGTCCAGGATCATGTCGTCGGCGGCCACCTCGGCGATGAGCTTGACGGTGGCTTCGGCGGTTTCAGCGAACTCCTTGGCAACCACCACGTCCACCGGCAACGGCACGCTGACCTTGGCGGCGATGGCACGGGCGGTGTCGAGCAGGTCCGGCTCGTAAAGGGACTTGCCCACCGGGTGGCCTGCTGCCGCCAGGAAGGTATTGGCAATGCCGCCACCAACGATCAATTGGTTGCAGATCTGGCTCAGGCTGTTGAGCACGTCCAACTTGGTTGACACCTTGGAGCCGGCAACGATGGCCGCCATCGGTTGGGCCGGAGCGCCCAGGGCCTTGCCCAGTGCTTCCAGTTCAGCCGCCAGCAATGGGCCGGCAGCCGCCACCTTGGCGAACTTGGCCACGCCGTGGGTCGAACCCTCGGCACGGTGGGCAGTGCCGAACGCGTCCATCACGAACACGTCGCACAGGGCGGCGTATTGCTGGGCCAGTTCGTCGCTGTTCTTTTTCTCGCCTTTGTTGAAGCGCACGTTTTCGAACAGCACGATGTCGCCAGGCTTAACGTCGACACCGCCCAGGTAGTCAGCCAGCAACGGCACGTCACGGCCCAGGGCCTTGCTCAGGTAGTCGGCTACCGGCTTGAGGCTGTTTTCGGCGGAGAACTCACCTTCGGTCGGGCGACCCAGGTGGGAGCAGACCATCACGGCCGCGCCTTTTTCCAGGGCCAGCTTGATGGTCGGCAGCGAGGCCAGGATTCGCGCATCGCTGGTGACAACACCGTCCTTGACGGGGACGTTGAGGTCTTCGCGAATCAGTACGCGCTTACCTTGCAGATCGAGGTCGGTCATCTTCAACACGGTCATGGGTGGCAGTTCCTGAATTACTGTTGAGGTTGTTTAGAGGCGATATGCAGATAATGTTCCGCAACATCCAGCATTCGGTTGGCAAAGCCCCATTCGTTGTCGAACCAGGCCAGGATGTTCACCAGCCTCGGGCCGGAAACGCGGGTCTGGCTGGCATCGACAATCGCCGAATGCGGGTCATGGTTGAAATCACAACTGGCGTGGGGCAACTCGGTGTAGGCCAGCAAGCCTTTGAGCGGGCCGCTGGTGGCGGCGTCGCGCAGGATCCGGTTGACCTCCGTCGCATCCGTGTCGCTGACGGTTTGCATGGTGATGTCCAGGCAGGACACGTTCACCGTCGGCACCCGTACGGCTTTGGCCTGGATTCGCCCGGCAAGTTCCGGCAGCAGGCGTTCGATGCCGCGCGCCAGACCGGTGGATACCGGAATCACCGACTGGAACGCCGAGCGCGTGCGGCGCAGGTCTTCATGATGATAGGCGTCGATCACCGGCTGGTCGTTCATCGCCGAGTGGATGGTGGTGATCGACACGTAATCCAGGCCGATCGCCTGATCCAGCAGGCGCAACAGCGGCACGCTGCAGTTGGTGGTGCAGGAGGCATTGGACACCAGCAGCTCACTGCCGGTCAGGCAATCCTGGTTGATGCCGTAGACGATGGTGGCGTCGACGTCCGCCTCGCTGGCCATCGGCTGGGAAAACAGCACACGCGGTGCGCCGGCGTCGAGGAAACGCTGGCCATCGGCACGGGTGTGATAGGCACCGGAGCATTCCAACACCAGGTCGACGCCCAGCGCCGCCCAGTCGATGCCCTCGGGGGTGGCACTGCGCAACACTTTCACGCAGTCGCCGTTGATATGCAGACAATCGCCTTCGACCCGCACTTCGCCGGGGAAACGGCCATGGGTGGAGTCAAAGCGTGTCAGGTATTCGATACTGGCCATGTCGGCCAGGTCGTTGATCGCAACGATTTCAAACCCGGCTGCCGCCCCTCGCTCGAACAGAGCACGCAAGACGCAACGACCAATGCGGCCGTAGCCGTTGAGTGCAACTTTGTAGGGACGCGGTTGGGGCATGGGGTTCTCGATCAAGGTTAGTTCGGTGTTGAATGTTCTGACGCTATCGCGGGCAAGCCCGCTCCCACATCAGACCGAGATCCAAATGTGGGAGCGGGCTTGCCCGCGATAGCGCCAGTACAGACAACGCAGACTGACTTAGTCTTCCAGCAGCTCTTCAGCCTGACCCAGGATGTTTTCCAGGGTGAAACCGAACTCTTCGAACAACGCTGGCGCCGGCGCCGACTCACCGTAGGTGGTCATGCCGATCACGCGGCCTTCCAGGCCCACGTACTTGTACCAGTAGTCGGCGTGCGCCGCTTCGATGGCGATACGCGCGCTGACCTGCAACGGCAGCACCGATTGCTTGTAGCCGGCGTCCTGGGCCTCGAACACGCTGGTGCACGGCATGGACACAACGCGCACGTTACGGCCTTGGGCAGTCAGCTTGTCGTACGCCTGAACGGTCAGGCCCACTTCGGAACCGGTGGAGATCAAAATCAGCTCCGGCTCGCCGATGCAGTCCTTGAGCACGTAGCCGCCACGGCTGATGTCGGCGATCTGCGCCTCGGTGCGCACCTGGTGTTGCAGGTTCTGACGGGAGAAGATCAGCGCCGAAGGGCCGTCCTTGCGCTCGATCGCGTGCTTCCAGGCCACCGCGGATTCCACCGCGTCGGCTGGGCGCCAGCAATCCAGGTTCGGCGTGGTCCGCAGGCTGGTCAGTTGCTCGACCGGCTGGTGCGTCGGACCGTCTTCGCCGAGGCCGATGGAGTCGTGGGTGTACACATGGATCACACGCTTTTTCATCAGCGCAGCCATACGGACGGCGTTGCGCGCGTACTCCATGAACATCAGGAAGGTCGCGCCGTAAGGCACCAGGCCGCCGTGCAGGGACACGCCGTTCATGATGGCGCTCATGCCGAATTCGCGCACGCCGTAGTACATGTAGTTGCCGCTGGCGTCTTCGGCCGAGACACCTTTGCAGCCTTTCCACAGGGTCAGGTTGGAACCGGCCAGGTCGGCCGAACCACCGAGGAACTCAGGCAGCAGCGGGCCAAAGGCATTCAGGGTGTTCTGGCTGGCTTTACGGCTGGCGATGGTCTCGCCCTTGGCCGCGACTTCGGCGATGTAGGCCGAGGCTTTTTCCGAGAAATCGGCAGGCAGGTCACCGGCCAGGCGGCGTACCAGCTCATTGGCCAGCTCAGGGAATTCGGCGGAGTAGGCAGCGAAACGCTGATCCCACTCGGCTTCGGTGGCCAGGCCTTTTTCCTTAGCATCCCATTCGGCGTAGATGTCGGCCGGGATTTCGAACGGGCCGTGGTTCCACTTCAGCGCTTCGCGGGTCAGGGCGATCTCAGCGTCACCCAATGGGGCGCCGTGGCAGTCTTCCTTGCCTTGCTTGTTCGGCGAGCCGAAGCCGATGGTGGTCTTGCAGCAGATCAGGGTCGGCTGCGCGCTCTTGCGGGCGGTGTCGATGGCAGTCTTGATCTCTTCCGGATCGTGGCCGTCGACATTGCGGATTACCTGCCAGTTGTAGGCTTCGAAACGCTTGGGGGTGTCATCGGTGAACCAGCCTTCGACTTCGCCGTCGATGGAGATACCGTTGTCATCGTAGAAGGCGATCAGCTTGCCCAAGCCCAGGGTACCGGCCAGGGACGCGACTTCGTGGGAAATGCCTTCCATCATGCAGCCATCACCCAGGAACACATAGGTATGGTGATCGACGATGTCGTGGCCAGGGCGGTTGAACTGCGCGCCCAGGACTTTTTCAGCCAGCGCGAAGCCTACGGCGTTGGCCAGGCCTTGGCCCAGGGGACCGGTGGTGGTCTCGACGCCTGGGGTGTAGCCGAATTCCGGGTGACCCGGGGTGCGGCTGTGCAGCTGGCGGAAGCTCTTGAGGTCATCGATGGTGACGTCGTAGCCGGTCAGGTGCAGCAGCGAGTAGATCAGCATCGAGCCGTGGCCGTTGGACAGCACGAAGCGGTCACGGTCGGCGAACGACGGGTTGCTCGGGTTGTGCTTCAGGTAATCACGCCAAAGTACCTCGGCGATATCCGCCATGCCCATCGGGGCACCGGGATGGCCGCTGTTGGCTTTTTGCACGGCATCCATGCTGAGGGCACGAATGGCGTTGGCACGCTCACGACGGCTGGGCATCGCTGTTCTCCTGAGGATTTTGAAGAGTGAATGATTAAAAGAAACGGAAAAAAGGATCGGCATTTTCCCTCAGCCACCGCCTGCGGGCAATGACAGATAGTCACTTGCAGGTGTTTTTCCTGTGCTTTGGGCGGCAATCGCTTGCAGAAACCTTTAACCGCTTCGTCTAAAGGTTATAGCGACGGCTTATAACCGCCACTTATCGATCAATATCAAAACTTTTTGATATTGACCTTGCGGGGATACTCACCCGTCACTAGACTGCTGGCCTTATGAACCTACCTGTGCCCACCCTGCGTCCTGACGACGGCGAAGAGCTGGCAGCCTTGTGCAAGGCCGCTGGCGACCCATTGCGTCTGAACGTATTGCGCGCACTGACCAACGACTCATTCGGCGTACTGGAACTGGCACAGATCTTCGCCATCGGCCAGTCGGGCATGAGCCACCATCTGAAGGTGCTGGCCCAGGCCGACCTGGTCGCCACCCGCCGCGAAGGCAATGCGATTTTCTATCGCCGCGCCCTGCCCCATACCGACCTGCTCGGCGGCAAGTTGCACGCTGCCTTGCTTGAAGAAGTGGACAGCCTGAGCCTGCCCCATGACGTGCAGTCACGCATCGGCCAGGTCCACGGGCAACGTGCCGCCGCGAGCCAGGACTTTTTCGCACGGGTTGCCGAAAAATTTCGCGCCCAGCAGGACTTGATCGCAGGTCTGGCCCAATACCGCGACAGTGTACTGGCGCTACTGGACAAGCTGAGCTTCAGTGAAGAAGCGACGGCGCTGGAAGTCGGGCCTGGAGATGGCGGCTTCCTGCCGGAACTGGCACGCCGCTTTCGGCAGGTCACGGCGCTGGACAACAGCCCGGCGATGCTCGAACTGGCACGCCAGCTCTGTGAGCGCGAGGCATTGGGCAATGTCAGCCTGCAGTTGGCTGACGCCCTGAGCAGCACAACGATCAAGGCCGACTGCGTGGTGCTGAACATGGTCTTGCACCATTTCGCCGCCCCCGCCGACGCTTTAAAGCAAATGGCCGGGTTGCTGCACCCCGGCGGTAGCCTGTTGGTTACGGATTTATGCAGCCACAACCAGAATTGGGCCAGGGAGGCCTGCGGTGATCTCTGGTTGGGTTTTGAACAGGACGATCTGGCCCGTTGGGCCACCGCTGCGGGACTCGTTCCCGGGGAAAGCCTCTATGTAGGTTTACGTAATGGTTTCCAGATCCAGGTCCGCCACTTTCAGCGACCGACTGGCGACACTCACCATCGGTAAATATCAGGAAAACATCGAGATGAGCGAATACTCCCTTTTCACCTCCGAGTCCGTGTCTGAAGGGCATCCGGACAAAATCGCCGACCAGATTTCTGATGCGGTGCTGGACGCCATCATCGCTGAAGACAAGTTCGCCCGTGTGGCGTGCGAGACCCTGGTGAAAACCGGTGTAGCGATCATCGCCGGCGAAGTGACCACTACCGCCTGGGTTGACCTGGAGCAGATCGTTCGTGACGTGATCACCAACATCGGCTACAACAGCTCCGACGTCGGTTTCGACGGCGCGACCTGTGGCGTGATGAACATCATCGGCAAGCAGTCGCCCGACATCAACCAGGGCGTCGACCGTGCCAAGCCGGAAGACCAGGGCGCCGGCGACCAGGGCCTGATGTTCGGCTACGCCAGCAACGAAACCGATGTGCTGATGCCGGCACCGATCACCTTCTCGCACCAGCTCGTGCAGCGTCAGGCTGAAGCGCGTAAATCCGGCGTGCTGCCTTGGCTGCGCCCGGACGCCAAGTCCCAGGTGACCTGCCGCTACGAAGGCGGCAAGGTGGTTGGCATTGACGCCGTTGTCCTGTCGACCCAGCACAACCCGGACGTTTCCTACGCCGACCTGCGCGAAGGCGTGATGGAGCTGATCGTCAAGCATGTGCTGCCGGCCGAACTGCTGAGCAAGGACACCCAGTTCCACATCAACCCGACCGGCCAGTTCATCATTGGTGGCCCGGTCGGTGACTGCGGCCTGACCGGTCGCAAGATCATCGTCGACAGCTACGGCGGCATGGCCCGTCACGGCGGTGGCGCGTTCTCCGGCAAGGATCCATCCAAGGTTGACCGCTCCGCTGCCTACGCCGGTCGCTACGTGGCCAAGAACATCGTCGCTGCCGGCCTGGCCGAGCGTTGCGAGATTCAGGTGTCCTACGCCATCGGCGTGGCCCAGCCGACGTCGATCTCGCTGAATACCTTCGGTACCGGCAAGATCAGCGATGACAAGATCGTCAAGCTGGTGCGCGAGATCTTCGACCTGCGCCCGTACGCGATCACCACCATGCTCGACCTGCTGCACCCGATGTACCAGGAAACCGCAGCCTACGGCCACTTCGGTCGTACCCCTGCGCAGAAGACCGTCGGCGACGACACCTTCACCACCTTCACCTGGGAAAAAACCGACCGCGCCAACGACCTGCGCACTGCCGCCGGCCTGTAATCGCCCACGGTACATAAAGCCTCGCCGGGTTTGCCCGGCGGGGCTTTTTATTGCCTGCGGGACCGCCTTCACATTTTTTGGATCCAAAGCTTGCAGGCACAATAATGGCCCTCTAGAATCCGCGCCCTCTCGGGCCTTCACCTTATTTTGGATATTGCCCTGCACCAGCCCGGGATTCATAAGTGCGCAGGCAATCGAACATTGAGGTTTTTCATGCGCATCTCCACGCTCGCCCCTGCCGCCCTTCTGCTCAGCCTGTTCGCCCTGCCGGCCCACGCCGCCGACCTGAGCGCATTGAGTGGCGCCCTGGGCTCCCAGCTGGGTGTCGGCAATTCCGGCGACTGCCAAAAGCAATCCGCAGACCTGCAAACCAAGATCGACGCGGCCGAAGCCAGCAAAGACAGCTTGAAAGTGAAGGCTTTCAAAGCGGCGCAAGACCAGATCAACAAAGGTTGTGACAAACTCGCCCAAGCCCAGGCCAAAGCCGACGCCAAGCAGGAAGCCAAGGCTGATAAGCCTGATGCCGTGAAAGCACTGGGCGGCCTGTTCAAGTAAGCCGAAACACCCGGTAAAAAGCCCCGCAGCGTCGGGGCTTTTTTGTGGGTGAAGGGATCATTTAGGCTGGGCGCCCCTTTCGAGCAAGGATGCTCATGATGCGTTTACTGATTGCTCTGCTACTCAGCGCTCTACCCTTTTCGGCCTGGGCTGAAAACTGCCCCGATGAGGCCAGGGCCCAGGTCGGCACCCTGGCCGAACAAATCCGCCTGTGGGACGACAGTTACCACCGCCTCGGCCAATCCCCCGTCAGTGATGAACTCTACGACCAGGCCCGCCAGCGTCTGGCCCACTGGCGCCAGTGCGTGCCCAACCCCACGGCGCCTGATGATCCGCTGGCCAGTTCACGGGGCACCTTGCCGCACCCGGTCGCCCATACCGGCCTCGAAAAACGCCTGGATGAGCAAGCCGTGGGAGCCTGGCTAGGCACGCGCCAGGATGTATGGATCCAACCCAAGGTGGACGGCGTTGCAGTGACCCTGGTGTACCGCCAGGGTCGCTTGAAACAGCTGATCAGCCGTGGCGATGGCAAGCTGGGCCAAGACTGGTCGACCTCCGCGCGCAAGATCCCCGGCATTGTCCAGCAACTGCCGGAACCCATTGACCTGGTGCTGCAAGGCGAACTTTATTGGCGCCTCGACGAGCATGTGCAATCGGCACACGGCGGGCTCAACGCGCGCAGCAAGGTGGCCGGGCTAATGAACCGTCGGCAGTTGAGCGACACCGACGCTGCCGGTATCGGCCTGTTTATCTGGGCCTGGCCCGAAGGCCCTGCGGCGTTTCCCGAGCGCCTGGCCACCCTGGCACGCTGGGGGTTCACCGACAGCCAGCGCTATAGCCAGCCGATCCAGGACATCATCGAAGCAGCACATTGGCGCACCTATTGGTACAACCACCCCCTGCCCTTTGCCAGTGACGGCGTGGTGCTGCACCAGGCGCAGCGCGCACCCGCTGAACGCTGGCAGGCCAGTGCGCCCTACTGGTCTGTCGCCTGGAAGTACCCCGCCTCCCAGGCCCTGGCGCTGGTACGCGAGGTGCAGTTCAAGATCGGCCGCACCGGACGTATCACCCCGATTCTGGAACTGGAGCCTGTGCGCCTGGACGACCGCCGGATCAGCCGGGTCAGCGCCGGCTCGTTGAAGCGCTGGCAGGCCCTGGATATTCGCCCGGGCGACCAGGTGTCCGTCAGCCTGGCGGGCCAAGTGATCCCTCGACTGGACCAGGTGATCCTGCGCAATACCACCAGGGTCGACCTGCCAGTACCCGACCCTCGGGACTTTCACGCCTTGAGTTGCTGGCAGCTGGAGCCCGGCTGCGAAGAACAGCTTCTCGCACGCCTTACCTGGCTGAGCGGCAACCAGGGCCTGGCACTGCCGCACATAGGCCGCGAGACGTGGAACATATTGATCCAGGCCGGTCTAATCGCAGGCTTTCTCGATTGGTTAACCCTGGATGCGGCAGAGCTTGCTAACATTGATGGCTTCGGTGAGCGCAGCCGCGCACGACTGCTCGAAGGCCTCCACAGCGCTCGGCAACGCCCCTTTGCACAATGGCTCAAGGCCTTGGGTGTACCGCCTGCGGCACGTAACAACCTGGAAGGCGACTGGCAGACGCTGGTCGCCAGAGACACCCAGGCCTGGCTGGCCATCGATGGCATCGGCCCGGGCCGCGCGGCGCAACTGAGCGCTTTTTTTCGCGACCCACATGTACAGACCCTGGCTGAAACATTACGCATGGCCGGAATAGACGGGTTTTGAACCCGACCCAGCCACCTTTGAATCACAGCAGAATTCACCCTGCTATTTGCGCACCTGGAGCTCCCCATGAAATTCCTCGCCCCTTTCGCCCTGTTGACCGTCGCCAGTTTCATGGCCACGCCACTGCTCGCCGCCGAAGAAGCCACCCCACTCACCGGCTGTGCCGCCAAACGCCAGGCCATCAGCACCCAGCTCGAACAGGCCAAGGCCCACGGCAACAGCGACCAGCAAGCCGGCCTGGAAAAAGCCCTGAGCGAAGTCACCGCCAACTGCACGGATGCCGCCTTGAGGAAGGAGCGCGAAAACAAGGTACTCGACGCCAAGCACGAGGTCAGCCGCCGTCAGGCCGACCTCGACAAGGCGATGAAAAAAGGCGACGCGGACAAGATCAACAAGCGTAAGGACAAGCTCGCCGAGTCACGCAAGGAACTGCAGGACGCCGTGGAAGAACTCGACCAGTAAAACCGGTCAGTGGTCGCGAAATTGTTTATGGCAGGCACTGCAGGCATCTTCGACTTTCTGTACGGCAGGCGTAAGGTTGCCGGCCTTGTAGGGCTGCACCTGGCTGGCGATCACCAACTCACCGGTGGCCGCTTCCAGGTCGCGTGCCAGTTGCTGGAACTGCGCCTGCTTTTGCCACACGTCGTCCTTGGCGCTGGTGTGATCCTCTTCGCGTACGCTCGGAAAATGTTTCCACGGTTCATGGGACAGCGCATCGAGCTTGACCGCGCCTTCGGCGAATTTCACGCCATCAAAGGCAATGCGCCCGCGCAGCATGCCGCCCAGGTCTTCAGAGGTCTTGAGCATCTGCTTGAAGACCGCCTTGCGCTGGCCCAGGGGCGAATTCGGATCGACGCCGCCGCAGGCGGACAGTGTCAGGCAGGCCAACAGCACAAGCGTCATTTTTTTAAAAGTCATGGCGGCTCAGGGTCACGGGAAACGGCGGCCAGTATCCTCGCCCTGCTCGTAAAGACCAATAGCCCTATTAATAATAAGGGTTGCCCAAAGGCGCTGCGGCGCGGGCAATCGCTTCAGGAACTGTTTGTATGAATCTCACACTGAAACACTGGAGCCGCCGGCTGGCATGGGCTCTGCCGATGTTTGCGCTGCTGGCAGGCTGCGACGCGGGCAAAGACGCCGGCAAAGATGAAATAATTAAACCCCACGCCGTGGCCACCTACGTGAATGCCCCTTGGGAGGCCTTGCCGAACGTGTCCGACGCGGACTTGCTGGCCGGTTTTGAATCCTGGCGCAGCGCCTGCCAGCGCCTCAAAGCAGACCCGGTATGGGGCGCGACCTGTGCCGCAGCAGCCAGCGTGCCCGGCAATGCCGTGGCGGTGCGCAGTTTTCTCAAGGAGCGCCTGGATGTGTTCGGCCTGCGTTCGGCTGACAACACCCCCAACGGCCTGATCACCGGCTACTACGAACCGGTCTACCCCGGCAGCCTGACCAAGACCGCCGCCGCTCACATACCCGTGTATGGCGTGCCGGATGACCTGATCATCGTCAATCTGGAAAGCATCTACCCGGAACTCAAGGGCAAGCGCCTGCGCGGCCGCCTCGAAGGCCGCGTGCTCAAGCCCTATGACGATGCCAGCGCCATCAACGGCCAGGGCTCCACCGCCAAGCCGATTGCCTGGCTGACCAATCCAATGGACCTGCAATTCCTGCAGATCCAGGGCTCGGGGCGCATTCAACTCAAGGACGGACGCCAACTGCGCGTCGGTTACGGCGACCAGAACGGCTACCCCTATCGCCCTATCGGCCGTTGGCTGGTGGAGCAAGGCGAGCTGAAAAAAGAAGACGTGACCATGGGTGCCATCAGCGCTTGGGCCAAGGCGCACCCGGAGCGCATCCCGGAACTGCTGGCCAGCAACCCCAGCTACGTATTCTTCAGCGCTCGCCCCGACAGTAATGAAGGCCCGCGCGGTTCGCTGAATGTGCCGTTGACCGCTGGCTACAGCGTAGCAGTGGATCGCAAGGTGATTCCGTTGGGCAGCCTGTTGTGGCTGTCGACTACCAAGCCCGACGGCTCAACATTGGCACGCCCGGTCGCCGCGCAGGACACCGGCGGTGCAATCACCGGAGAAGTGCGCGCGGATTTGTTCTGGGGCACGGGTGATGCTGCCGGAGAGCTGGCGGGAAATATGAAGCAGCAAGGACAGATCTGGATGCTGTGGCCCAAGGGCGCGGCGTTGCCGCAGGTGCCGGATGCACCCACAGGAACCTGACACTCGCCGAAAACACACCGTAGGAGCGAGCTTGCTCGCGAAAAACGTCAACGATAACGCAGCGCTTTCTGGCAGCCCGCGTCATCTGTTCGTTCTTCGCGAGCAAGCTCGTTCCTACAGAAACCGGTTCAGATCGAGACGAAGAAGAAGCTCGCAATCAACGCCATGCCCACCGCCCACACCAGCGAGCGCAGTATCGCCCAGTCGGCGAGGTAGCAAATGATGTACAGCAGGCGGCTGGTGATAAACAGCACAGCCAGCACGTTGATGGTCACCAGTTCGGCCGTGCCGGCCAGGTGGGCGATAATCACCGCGGCGGCAAACGCGGGTGTCACTTCAAAGCTGTTGAGCTGCGCACTGTGGGCGCGCTTGGCAAACCCTTCAAGGGTATCCAGGAAAGCACGCGGGTCGTGGTTCTGCCGCGGCCCGAACTTGCCGCCACTGAACTTGGCCACGCCCGTGCACAGGTAAGGCAGGAAAATCGCGATCAATACACACCAGAAAGCAGCCGTCATCACTCAGTCCTTTTGTCGTTTTATGCAGCGATTAGAGTTCTAGCACTAAAAACCCGATATCGCACCTAACCGCTATGAGCCGCGCGATACCGAAAGGTTCTACCGCACTTTCACCCAAGACCTTGCAACCTCACGCCGCTACTGCGGTCCATCCCCCATTAACAACCCACCCCCCACCTTCCAAGGACCCCGGATGCTTGAACTTGTCGCCGCCTTTATTTGCCTCACAACCTTGCTCACCTATGTGAACTTCCGCTTTATCGGCCTGCCGCCCACCATCGGCGTGATGGTCACGGCCCTGCTGTTTTCCCTGATCCTGCAAGGCCTGAGCGTGCTCGGCTATCCAGGCCTGGAGGAACGCATCCAGCAACTGATCGGCCAGATCGACTTCGGCGACCTGCTGATGAACTGGATGTTGTCGTTCCTGCTGTTCGCCGGCGCCTTGCACGTCAACTTGAACGACCTGCGCAGCTACCGCTGGCCCATCGGCCTGCTGGCCACCTTCGGCGTATTGATCGCCACTGTGGTGATCGGCAGCCTGGCGTATTACATCTTCGCCCTGTTTGGCTGGCACGTGAGCTTCCTTTACTGCCTGTTGTTCGGCGCACTGATCTCGCCCACCGACCCCATTGCGGTGCTGGGCGTGCTGCGAACCGCCAATGCGTCGAAACCGCTGAAGACCACGATTGTGGGTGAAAGCCTGTTCAACGACGGCACGGCGGTGGTGGTGTTTACCGTATTGCTGGGTATCGCGCAGCTGGGCGAGACGCCCACCGTGGGCGCCACGGCCATGCTGTTCGCCCATGAGGCAGTGGGTGGCGTGGTCTTCGGCGGGCTGATCGGCTACCTGGTGTACCTGATGATCAAGAGCATCGAACAGCACCAGATCGAAGTGATGCTGACCCTCGCCCTGGTCATCGGCGGCTCGGCGATGGCCACCGAACTGCACGTTTCCGCACCGATCGCGATGGTGGTGGCCGGGCTGATCATCGGCAACCTGGGACGCAAGCTGGCGATGAACGACATGACCCGGCGCTACCTGGACGGCTTCTGGGAATTGCTCGATGACATGCTCAACGCGCTGCTGTTTGCGCTGATCGGCATGGAGCTGCTGCTGTTGCCGTTCAACTGGCTGCACGTGTTCGCAGCCAGTTTGCTGGCGGTGGCGATCCTGCTGTCGCGCCTGCTGACCGTGGCCCCGGCGATCCTATTGCTGCGGCGCTGGCGCACGGTGCCACGCGGCACCATCCGTATCCTGACCTGGGGCGGCCTGCGCGGCGGGGTCTCGGTGGCACTGGCGCTGGCCCTGCCACTGGGCCCGGAGCGCGATCTGCTGCTGAGCATCACCTACATCGTGGTGCTGTCGTCGATCCTGGTGCAGGGATTGACCATTGGCCGAGTCGTAAAGCGCATCGCCGAACCTCAGTGAAGGGGTGGGGATTTACGTCGTTACACCACACGCTTGCCTGCGGGCGCGCTGCAATTGCGCAGGTATTCAAGCAAGTGACGCATCGCCAGTGGGCGGCGCGGCGTCGAGCTATGCATGACGACCAGATCCCGCGCATAGCGCGGCGCGTCGTCGACCGGCAAGACACACAGGCCATTGCGAGACATCCCTGCCCACTGCGGTACCAGTGATACCCCCATGCCTTGGGCAACCAACATGACGATGGTTTCCAAGGCATCCAGCTCACACAACACTTGCGGATCAAAGGACTGCTCGTCGAGGAAACGCTGGGCAATCTGCCCACCCCACGAACGAGCGTCGTAGCGAATGAATGATCGCTCGCGCAGCAATGCTTCTAACGTTTGCGTGCCCCACTCAGCGGGGGCAATCAGGATCAGAGGTTCGGCCCGCAACAAGGTCGTCGCCAACGCCTTGGGTGGCTGAAAGGGTGGCCTGACAAGAATCGCCGCGTCCAGCTCCTGGGCCAGCAATCTCTCATAGAGGCTTCTGGAATCTCCCGGTGTGATCTTCAGCCTCAGCCCAGGTGCCGACAGCGCCAGTCGCTCGATCGCCCCCGGCAAGACGCCGGTCAATGCCGTCGAAATGGCACCGATCTTGATCTCCCCCGATAAGCCATCCTGGCTCAGGTCCTCCTGCAACTCACGCGCCTGCTCAATGACTGCTTGAATTTTTGGTAACAACAATAGGCACTGGTCCGAGGGCCACGCGGCATGCGCAGTGCGCATAAGCAGCGTGCACCCCAGCGTCCGCTCAAGCGCTTTGACTCGCTGGCTGATCGCCGCTGCGCTACGGTTTTCGCGGCGCGCGGCCGCCGCAATGGAGCCGGCTTCAATGACGGCGACCAGACTTCTCAGGAATCGAACATCCATAAGTTTTCCTTTCGCTCAGACCAAGGCGAACCCGTTTTACCTGGACACACGGCCTGTTTAATTTGAGGGCTCCCCCACACGGAGATCCCCCATGAACAGACCTTTCCACGCTGCATATCATGTTTATGACCTAAACCAGGCGCGCATTTTTTATCGAGATGTTTTGGGCTGCACGGAAGGCCGCAGCAGCGAGACCTGGATCGACTTCGATTTTTTCGGGAACCAACTTTCACTGCACCTGGGTACGCCGTTTCCCACCACGCGTACCGGGCTGGTGGGTGAGCATCATGTCCTGATGCCGCATCTCGGTGTGGTGTTACCGCTTGATGAGTGGTTAACGCTTGCCGAACGTCTTACCCACCTGGGTACATGTTTCGAGATTCCGCCAGTGATCCGATTCGCTGGCGAGCCAGGCGAGCAACGCACGATGTTTTTTCTTGACCCCAGCGGCAACCCCATCGAGGTGAAAGGGTTCAAGGACTTCGCCGGGCTGTTCGCTCAATAAATCCCTGACATCTACAACAATAAGGGCAACCCCCATGACCACCAAAAAACCAACCAGCCTTGTGACTCGCATCATGATCGGCCTGGCTGCCGGGATAATCGTCGGCATCCTTCTCAACCAGTTTCCCGACCACAAGCTGTGGTTCATTGACAATTTGCTGCAACCGGCAGGTGACTTGTTTATCAAGCTGATGAAGATGATCGTCGTGCCTCTGGTCTTCGCTTGCATGACAGTCGGCATTGCCGGCATGGGAAATCCTGCCGCCCTGGGACGCGTCGGCGTGAAGACCTTCGTTTACTTCTTCACGATCACCAGTGTTGCAATCGTCTTTGGCCTGATCGTTGGAAACGTCGTCGAGCCCGGCTCGGGTGCCGAATTTGGCAGTACGTTGCAGACGCCAGTCACAGAGCTGGCCGCCAACGGCAAAACGCAGAATCTGGGGCAAACGCTATTGGCGATCGTGCCGGATAACATCGTCTTGGCCATGTCACAAGGCAAGCTGCTCTCCGTGCTGTTTTTCGCCATCCTGTTCGGCTGCGCCTTGTCTATGCTGCCCGAGCAGCGCAAGGCCCCCTTGATCAGTGTGATGCAGGCCATCTCCGACACCATGTTCAAAGTCACCCATCTGGTCATGCATTACTCGCCAATCGGCATTTTCGGGCTGATCGCAGTCACCATCGCCAGCTTTGGCCTCAGTGCCTTGCTGCCGCTGGCCAAACTGATCGGCACGACTTATGTCGCAGTGCTGTTATTTGCATTGTGCGTATTGGGCGCAGTTGCACGCCTGGCGGGTGTCGGCTTCTTCCACTTGGTGCGGGAGATACGCAGTGAATTGTTGCTGGCCTATAGCAGCGCCGCGTCAGCGACAGTGATGCCTCAACTGATCGAGAAAATGGAGCGCTATGGAGCACCACGCCCTATTACCAGCATGGTTATCCCGCTGGGCTATTCGTTCAACCTGGATGGCGCATCGCTTTTTGCTGCGTTGGGTACGTTGTTCATCGCCCAGGCGTATGGCATCGACCTGAGCCTGGCGGATCAGGGGATGCTGGTATTGATCATGGTGTTGACGTCAAAGGGCGCGGCGGGCGTGCCGGGTTTCATGTTTATCATCCTTACCGCGACCTTGACTGCGGCGGGCCTTCCCGTGGAAGGGGTGGCGATTATCGCTGGCGTCTATCGCCTGATGGACATGCCGGTCACGGCGCTGAATGTGCTGGGCAACGCGCTGGCGCCATTGGTGATTGCCCGGTGGGAGGGTCAACTGAGGGCGCCTGATCGCACAGTTGTCGCCGAGCCTGCCAGCGCATCGCTCAACGCCTGAAGACTTTAACCCAAGTGTCCCGCAAAGGGTCCGCATCAGTCTTTGCGGGACGAGATCACGTCCTTTCCTTGCCCTGACGTGCCCCGGAGTGGTCAGGGGAAATCAGCTTGCTCTCGCTGCGAATCTGCGCATGGCTGATCAACGCAAAGATAAAGCTGCCACCGATGATATTGCCGGCCAGGGTTGGGCCGGCAAACACCAGCCAGAAATCCTTCCAGGGCAACTCACCGGCAAACACCAGGTATGAGACTTCCGCTGACCCCACCACGATATGGGTGAAATCCCCCAGGGCCATCAGGTAGGTGATCAGAATGATGATCCACATCTTGGCGCTTTCCATCGAAGGGATCATCCACACCATGGTGGCGATCATCCAGCCGGAGACGATGCCCTTGGCGAACATCTGGCCGGCGTCGTTTTCCATGATCTTGCGCCCGATTTCCAGGAAAGCCATGTCGGTCTTGGTGTCGAAGATCGGCAGGTGCAGCATCACATACGCCACCAACAGCGTGCCGCACAGGTTGCCCACCAGTACCACGCTCCAGAGCCTGATCAGCCGCCCGGCATTGGCCAATGTAGGTTTGCTCATCACCGGCAATACGGCGGTCAGGGTGTTTTCGGTGAACAGTTGCTGGCGCGCCAGGATCACCGCCAGGAAGCCTGCGCAGTAGCCGAAGCTGGCGATCACCTTGAACGCTTCGCCGTCCGGCAGGCGTGAATTGAGCAGCCCCATGGCCATCAGCGACAGGCCCATGGTCAAGCCTGCGGCCAGGGCCGACCACCACAAGGCGGCGACACTGCGCTCCAACTCCTGGTCGCCCTGGGTACGGATGATTTCGTGGAGCACCGCAGCACGGGGTGGCTGGTTCTTGTCCACGTCCTGTTGCTCTTCCTGCGACAGGTTGGGGGTCTTGCCGTCTTCGTTGGTGGCCATGATGTTCCAGAGTCCGAGGGGGTGCCTGTAGCTACGACAGGCTGGCGCGGTAGCTGTTCAGTGGCCAGACAACTAAACCTGCATGCGCCAAGCCTTGGCCATCTCCACAGTGGTGGAACTGGAAGGCGTGCCCCAGGGTTTGTTGCGCGCTTGGTAATTTTCGCTGAGGTCATCAAGCACACGGTTGAACGCGAGTGGCGTAGTGGCCTTGGCCAAGTCTCGGGTTGCGCGCTGTAACAGTTCAACATTCGACGCCGGCTGGCCTGGTCGGAACAACGAGGGGTAGATGACCTCCCGCGTAAACCTCTCGGCACGTACCGCAATATCGCGCCGTTTCATTTCGGCAACGGCGCAGGTCATGACTTTGGAAGAGGCGTCGCCCTGCTTGGCAGCCATTTGCAGCAAGGCCTGGAAATTTTGTTGGCCAGTATCATTCAAGCGCCGTCCCAACCATTCGGTTTTCTCGGGACTGCGGGCGAGTGCATCCAGATTACGAACTGCCGACGACAACTTCGGTGTGAACAGCAAGCCATCATGGGAGTTATCGACCTCAGTAATCGCACGGTCCAGGGCGTGCAACACCTGCTTCGCTTCTTCTCGAAACATCAGCGCGCTGGCTGCGGCCGTGTCTTTCTGCAACGCCGGCTGCACACTGGCCAGTGTTTTATCATCCATCGCCAGCACCGCTTCATCCAGCGTACCGAACGAGTGAGACTCACGCGTCGCGGCACGACGCTGCAGATGCCCCTCCACCGCCTCACGCGCCTTTTCCTGCAGGTGCTGCTTGTACTCATCCTTCATGGTGAAGTTGACCGTACCGTTGAGCAGGCCGCGAAAATCGCCTTTTTCGGTATTCAGTGGCAACGCCAGCGTCTGCTCGGCAAATGCTTCGAGCCTTTTATCCTGGTAAGCCTCGGCGGCCGAGTGGGGTGTTCCCGTGATGCAGTCGGCCAGGCTGCTGATAAAACCGCCACTTTGGGCCGGCGCCCCGACGGCGTCTGACTCGAACTTGATGATCAGCGACTCAGACTTGCTCAGGGGGCTCTCGGGAAACAATCGGTCCACCACGCCTGGCGCTGGTGTATTGAGCAACAGGCCACCGTCCTGAAAGGCAGTGGTTTCAGATGCCATCTGGAAGGCATGTCCTTGTTCCACAGGGCTTTTGAACAGGACGGGCAACGAACCCGAAATACGCGCGGCGCGGGCGATATCCATGCCCGGAGTCAAACTGCTGTTGAACACTACCAACTGTGGGCGCCCACCAAACATGCCAGTACCCGTGATATTGAGTTGCTTGACCGCTGGAATAGTGCGGCTTAACACCTCAAGGTCGGCAAACGTGGGCGCGCCACCGGCACTGAGCTTGTCAGCAATGCGCATGACTTCGGCGGGCCGGGTTTCTCTGGGAGAGTCGGCAATATGACCAAGAAGCGCCTTGCGCGACTCGTCGCGGATCATGTTCTCCAGCGGAACGGCAGCGGTTTTCAGACGCGGCAGCAGGGTCACCAGCAACTGGGAAATGTTGCCGACCAGGCCCGGCAAGCGCCCCACATGCTTGCCAAGCGTTGAACTGGCTTCCTGCAACCAGGCCGTCACAGGGTCTTCGCTGTTCAGCAGACTGGGCAGATTGATGGTGTCCGACAGCCGATCGAATGCTGCCGCCCCCATGCCACTGGCAATCAAGGCTGCGGAAATCGCGCCGGCAGAGGAACCGGAGATCTCTCGAATGCCTTCCAATTGCCGTGCGTCTTCCAGTGCCTGCACACCTCCCGAGAAGGCGACGCCCTTGGCGCCACCACCACTGAGCACCAAATGCGTGATGGGCGGCGGCGATAACACCACCTCCACCCGCCCTTGAGGATCGCGAAGGAGGGTCAGATTGCGCTCGCCGCCACTGTCCACCAACAACGTCTTCGCCGTGTGATCGGCGCTGGCGCTGTCATTTCCATGCAAAGGCGTCTGAACAGGGGTGACCGGATTGAGCACTTTCATGAGCCGACTCTCTCTGCAGGGGTGTAATCCTGAGTGATGAGAGAGCCTGGGAAAGATCCAGCCGGAACAACCCGGCAACAGAAATCAAACGGGTGACATGTAGTTACTCGCGGATGCCATCGTCCTGGAACTGGTCCTTGACGTACTTGATCTCGGTGCGTCCATGAGGGGCGGGCAAACCGTCCTCGCCCAGGTTGACGAAGACCATTTTTTCCACGGTGAGGATGCTTTTGCGGGTGATCTTGTTGCGCACTTCACAGGTGAGGGTGATGGAGGTGCGGCCAAACTCGGTGGCAGTGATCCCGAGTTCAATGATGTCGCCCTGGCGCGAGGCGCTGACAAAGTTGATTTCGGAGATGTACTTGGTCACCACGCGCTGGTTGCCCAGTTGGACGATGGCGTAGATGGCCGCTTCTTCGTCGATCCAGCGCAGCAGGCTGCCACCGAACAGGGTGCCGTTGGGGTTGAGGTCTTCAGGTTTTACCCATTTGCGGGTGTGGAAGTTCATGGTCACTCCAAAGCGTCTTGCCGAATGATGGGCAACATCATGGCAGAGCCTGCCCCCAAGCTCTATGCGCCATTGCCTATCAACCCCATGTGCGATCTTCATATGGCCGACAGAAAGGCTTGGGAAGTGCCGCGTACACGGCTATAATCGCCCCGCTTCAAAACGGTCATCTTCAGTTGATACCGTTTCTCCCGCCACCTGTCCGAGGGGCGCTGCAGCAGGTTCAACCTGTCAGGCTCGGATGGGGCGTTGTCCGGCCTGGTTGCCCTGGCCTGATACTAAACGCACAACGGCGCCCATTCGCACACTACGAATGGAGGCTCTTCATGAGCGCTGTAATTACGCCTGCAGATTTCAACGACTACAAAGTCGCCGACATGTCCCTCGCCGCCTGGGGCCGTCGCGAAACCTTTATCGCCGAATCCGAAATGCCAGCCCTGATGGGCCTGCGTCGCAAGTATGCCGCCGAGCAACCGCTCAAGGGCGCGAAGATCCTCGGCTGCATCCACATGACCATCCAGACCGCCGTGCTGATCGAAACCCTGGTTGCCCTGGGTGCCGAAGTGCGTTGGTCGTCCTGCAACATCTTCTCGACGCAAGACCAGGCCGCTGCCGCCATCGCCGCCGCCGGTATCCCGGTATTCGCCTGGAAAGGCGAGACCGAAGAAGAGTACGAGTGGTGCCTGGAGCAAACCATCCTTAAAGATGGCGCGCCTTGGGATGCCAACATGATCCTCGACGACGGCGGCGACCTGACCGAGCTGCTGCACAAGAAGTACCCGCAGATCCTCGACCGCGTCCACGGCGTGACCGAAGAAACCACCACCGGCGTACACCGCCTGCTGGACATGCTGGCCAAGGGCGAGCTGAAAATCCCGGCCATCAACGTCAACGACTCGGTGACCAAGAGCAAGAACGACAACAAGTACGGCTGCCGTCACAGCCTGAACGATGCCATCAAGCGCGGCACCGACCACCTGCTGTCGGGCAAGCAAGCCCTGGTGATCGGCTACGGTGACGTGGGCAAGGGTTCGTCCCAGTCCCTGCGCCAGGAAGGCATGATCGTTAAAGTCTCCGAAGTCGACCCGATCTGCGCCATGCAAGCCTGCATGGACGGTTTCGAAGTGGTTTCGCCGTTCATCGATGGCGTCAATGACGGCACCGAAGCCAGCATCGACAAGGCCCTGCTGGGCAAGATCGACCTGATCGTGACCACCACCGGTAACGTCAACGTCTGCGATGCCAACATGCTCAAGGCCCTGAAGAAGCGCGCCGTGGTGTGCAACATCGGTCACTTCGACAACGAGATCGACACCGCTTTCATGCGCAAGAACTGGGCGTGGGAAGAAGTAAAGCCGCAGGTACACAAGGTTCACCGTACCGGCGCTGGCGCTTTCGACCCACAGAACGACGACTACCTGATCCTGCTGGCCGAAGGCCGCCTGGTTAACCTGGGCAACGCCACCGGCCACCCAAGCCGCATCATGGACGGCTCGTTCGCCAACCAGGTACTGGCCCAGATCTTCCTGTTCGGCCAGAAATACGCCGACCTGTCGCCAGCCCAGAAAGCCGAGCGCCTGACCGTGGAAGTACTGCCGAAGAAACTCGACGAAGAAGTGGCCTTGGAAATGGTCCGCGGCTTCGGCGGCGTGGTGACTCAGCTGACCAAGACCCAGGCCGACTACATCGGCGTGACCGTCGAAGGTCCGTTCAAGCCGCACGCTTATCGCTACTAAGTAATCAGCCCAACCTGCTCTACCTGTAGGAGCGAGCTTGCTCGCGAAAAACTCAAGGACACCGCGTACATCCTGTTTCTACGCGTTATCGTTGACGTTCTTCGCGAGCAAGCTCGCTCCTACAGTGCAGATGGGTTGCACAGTCGGCTTCTGAGTTTCAAAGGGTATGACCATGTCCCAAGACCGTCGCTACAGCTTCGAGTTCTTCCCCACGAAGACCGATGCTGGGCATGAAAAACTAATGGCAACTGCCAAGCAGTTGGCCACTTACCACCCCGACTTCTTCTCCTGCACCTACGGCGCCGGCGGCTCGACCCGCGATCGTACGATCAACACCGTCTTGCAGCTTGAAAGCGAAGTCAACATTCCCGCCGCTCCGCATTTGTCCTGCGTAGGCGACAGCAAGGCCGACCTGCGCGGCCTGCTCACTCAATACAAGGCCGCCGGCATCAAGCGCATCGTTGCCCTGCGTGGCGACTTGCCGTCCGGCATGGGCATGGCCAGCGGTGAGCTGCGCTACGCCAATGACCTGGTGAGCTTCATTCGTGAAGAAAGCGGCGATCACTTCCATATCGAAGTGGCCGCTTACCCGGAGATGCACCCCCAAGCGCGTAATTTCGAAGACGATCTGCAGAATTTCGTACGCAAGGCCAACGCCGGCGCCGACAGCGCGATCACTCAGTACTTCTTCAACGCCGACAGCTACTTCTACTTCGTCGAGCGTGTACGCGCCATGGGCGTGAACATCCCGATCGTGCCGGGCATCATGCCAATCACCAACTACAGCAAGCTGGCGCGCTTCTCCGACGCCTGCGGTGCTGAGATCCCACGTTGGGTGCGCAAGCAACTGGAAGCCTATGGCGACGACGTCAAGAGCATCCAGGCGTTCGGCGAACAGGTGATCAGCAATATGTGTGAAGAATTGTTGCAAGGTGGCGCACCAGGCCTGCACTTCTATACCCTGAACCAGGCTGAACCCAGCCTCGCGATCTGGAACAACCTTAAACTGCCACGTTAGGCCGGTTTAATCGCTGTACCCGGCCCTCGTTATTACGGGGGTTTTTTTCGTCTATATATCCCCGGAAAGGAAGCCTGCAGTACATGAATACAGCGTCCCCGACTCCCCGCCCGCAGCTGGTGTACCTGGTATTCGGCGTCGAGACCTATCATCAGGAAGCCGTATTCAGCATCGCCAGCGCCCTGGCCCACCTGGGCGGTCCCCAGGACATGCCATTGGACATCCAGGTGTTCAGCGACAATCCGGCCCCCTATCGCGGCTTGCCGGTACAGGTTCACACCCTGGACGACGCCACGCGCAGACGCTGGAGCGAGCCCCACGGCTACCATTTCCGCACCAAGCACGTGCTGTTGCGCCAGGTGCTGGAAACAGCGGAACGGGCGCTGTTGATCGATACCGACACCTTTTTCCACGACTCGCCCATGGCGTTGTTCGAGCGCGTCGCGCCCGGTACCGTGCTGTGCAATGCCTTCCACGCCAAATACGGCGACAACCGCGAAAGCGTGCTGTATGAAGCCCTGGCCAGGCACCTTGAAGACAAAGGCCTGGCCGACGACGACATGTGGCTGCTCAACTCCGGCGTCATGGGCCTGACCCGGCAAGACGCGCACATCCTTGATCGCTCCATAGAGTTGATGGACGAGCTGTTCCCGATGGCCCACGGTGCCTACACCCTGGAAGAGTTCTGCCTGTCGGTGGCCGCGTACCGTACGCTCAACGTGCGCCAGTGCCCCGACCTGATCCATCACTACTGGAGCCGCAAGCAGTTGTTCCGGGCCAAGGTCAAGGCGTGGGTCACCAAGCACGCCGCGAACCCCATCTGCGCCCAGGCCCTGGCCGACACCCGCAATGTGTCTGCCCACCTGCCCCGCCCGCCGCGATTGCAACGCTTGATGTACAAGCTGATCACCCTGGCCTTGCCCAAACGCAAGCAGCAGTTCATCCGCGAAATTCTCTACGGCTGCTACGAGCACGAAAATGAATTCGACCAGGCCTGTGGCCCGGTTTGGTGGGACAAGGCTTTGCAGAATCAGGAAGAGCGGCAAAAAAGCCCGGTCGATGCGCACCAGCTCGAACATTGGTTCGCCAACCCAGTGGTGCGCCTGATTCTGGGCGAGCGACGTGCAGCCATCTATGAGCACCTGATGACCTCACCCACAAAATAGCGTCGCCCGCAGATGCGTGTGCCAGCGCTTCTCTTTAGCGCACGGGCGTCGTAACCTCGGGGCATGCCCGTCACTCTGAAGCTGTTGACCGTTGCGCTTTTTACTTGCTTGAGCCTCGCCGCTTATGGCGAGAAATTGCGCATTGTCACCGAGCCCTGGGCGCCTTATGTGTACGAAGAGCACGGCGCCATGCACGGGCTGGACTACGAAACCACGGTGATCGTGTTCCAGCGCCTGGGGGTCGAGGTGCAATGGCAGTTCCTGCCCTGGAAGCGCTGCCTGGCCATGCTCGATCAGGGCCATGCCGATGGCGCACTGGATATTTTCCACAGCCACGAACGCGACGCCCTGCTGCTGTACCCCAGCGAACCGTTGTCGGAAGTGGAATTCGTGATGTTCTACGCCAGCGAACGCCCTCACCCGGTCCAAGGCCTCGACGAGCTGGACGGCCTCACTGTCGGCACGTCGCCAGGCTATCTGTATGGCGCGCCATTCAGCGACTCCACCCGGTTCAGCCGCGAGCCGGCCCCCAGCCACGAGGCCAACTTCGGTAAATTGCTGCTGGGACGCATCGACCTGCTGATCACCGACCGCCGGGTCGGCCAGCATGTGATCAAGGCCCTGGGCCTGGAAGGCAAGGTCAGCCAGGCGCCCATCGTGGTCAGCCGCCAGCAGCAATACCTCGCGGTACGCCGTGGCGCGGGGATGGACCTGCTGGTGCAACGCTTTGCCGCCGAGCTCAAGCGCTTCAAACAGGAACCGGCCTACGCCGCTTTAAGCGCCAAATATGGTGGAATCCACGCCATAACCGCGTCCGGACACACCGTTGAGCAGCAGGAAAGCGGCGCACAGTGATTGCTCTGTTATACTCCAGCCTTTCCGCCAGGCTTACGCCCGGCCGCTGAGGTCCTGAAAAAGGCACCCAACCCCGCTACTGCGCAGCTTTCAGCCCGCGCGAGCCGGTGGAGTGCCCGCCAGACGCAGCAGGACCGGACGGGATTGCGCTCCCCTAAGCGCCATTCACGCCCGGCAAGATTATCCCTCTGGGCCAAGCCCTAACTAAAACAGGATTACTCATGTCCTTTGCTTCCCTCGGTCTCTCCGAGGCTTTAGTCCGCGCCATCGAGGCAGCGGGCTATACCGAGCCTACTCCGGTGCAACAGCGGGCTATTCCCGCCGTGTTGCAAGGTCGCGACCTGATGGTTGCGGCTCAGACAGGTACGGGTAAAACCGGCGGCTTCGCCCTCCCGATTCTGGAGCGGTTGTTCCCCAACGGTCATCCGGACAAATCCCAGCGTCACGGCCCGCGCCAACCGCGCGTACTGGTCCTGACCCCTACCCGCGAACTCGCCGCGCAGGTGCACGACAGCTTCAAGCTGTATGCCCGCGACCTGAAGTTCGTCAGCGCCTGCATCTTCGGCGGCGTCGGCATGAACCCGCAGGTTCAGGCCATGTCCCGTGGTGTTGACGTGCTGGTGGCGTGCCCCGGTCGTTTGCTCGACCTGTGCGGCCAAGGCAGCGTCGATTTGTCCCACGTGGAAATCCTCGTGCTGGACGAAGCCGACCGCATGCTCGACATGGGCTTTGTCCATGACGTGAAGAAGGTCCTAGCCCGCCTGCCGGCCAAACGTCAGAACCTGCTGTTCTCGGCAACGTTCTCCAACGACATCACCGCCCTGGCCGGCAAGCTGCTGCACAACCCGGAGCGCATCGAAGTCACGCCGCCGAACACCACGGTCGAGCGTATCGAGCAACGCGTGTTCCGCCTGGCCGCCAGCCACAAGCGTGCGCTGCTGGCGCACCTGATCACCGCCGGCGCCTGGGAACAGGTACTGGTGTTTACCCGCACCAAGCACGGCGCCAATCGCCTGGCCGAGTACCTGGACAAGCACGGCCTCACCGCCGTCGCCATCCACGGCAACAAGAGCCAGAACGCCCGCACCAAGGCCCTGGCCGACTTCAAGGCCGGTGAAGTGCGCATCCTGGTGGCCACCGATATCGCCGCCCGTGGCCTGGACATCGACCAGTTGCCACACGTGGTCAACTTCGAGCTGCCAAACGTCGACGAAGACTATGTGCACCGTATCGGCCGTACCGGCCGTGCCGGGCGTTCGGGTGAAGCCATTTCCCTGGTTGCCCCGGACGAAGAGAAACTGCTGAAAAGCATCGAACGCATGACCAAGCAGAAAATCGCCGATGGCGACCTGATGGGCTTCGATGCCAGCGCCGTTGAGGCCGAGAAGCCTGAAGTGCGCGAGCGTCCGGACGTGCGCAACCCACGTAACCCACGCGGTCCGAAGGGCGATGGCCCGAACGGCGGCGGTGGTGGCGGTGGTCGTCGCGACAAGGGCAAGGACAAAGGCGGCAAGGACAAGGCGCCAACCAACGGCCGTGGCGAACGCCCGGCCCGTGAGCAGAAGCCCCGTGAAGGCACCCCGGCCCGCGAACAGCGCCAGCCGAGCCAGCCCCCACGTGCCGCAGCCGACCGCGCCCCGGACGAATTCCTCGACGACGACGTGGACAACTTCGGTAACCGCGTGGACTACGTGCCCCAGGCCAAACCGGCCCAGGGCCGCGGCCGTCGTCCAGGTGCTCCGGCACAGGGCGCTGCCGCCGGCGCTCCACGTGGCGGCCAGCCTCAGGGCGGTCGTCAGAACGGCCCGCGCAACAGCAGCGGCGGCACGACCGGCACTCCACCGGCCAAGCGCAGCGGCCCGCGTAACGGTGCACCGCGTGACGGCCAGGCGCGTCGCGAAGACTCGCGCAGCAACAACCGTCGCCCGGCCCGTGACGACCAGCCGCGTTTGTCCGAGCCAGCCGTGCAGAACCCGCGCGGTGGCCCGGCGCCGAAGATCATCCACAAGGAGTCGAAAGCCGACCGCTTCCCGACACCCGAGCAGTTGGATCAACTGCCAGGCCGTCCGCGTGGTGAAAAACCGGCATTGCTGACCCGCAACCGCTGAGTTTCAAAGCGCCACGAAAAATGCCCCGCATCGAAAGATGCGGGGCATTTTTTATCTCCTCCCGACACGTTCCCTGGGATAAGCGAGCTGGTTGTGGTGAACGAGCTTGCTGTGGTGAGCGAGCTTGCTCGCGCTGGGTTGCGCAGCAGCCCCAACACCTGTCACCGTGTTCCGCCAGAAGAATCATGGTGTTTCTGATTAGGGCCGCTTCGCGCCCCAGCGCGAGCAAGCTCGCTCACTACAGGAAATACAGGCCAAAAAAAACCGGATCCTGAGATCCGGTTTTTTGTGTGCGGACAGAAATTACTTCTGCTTGACGCCTTCCAGCGAGATGTCCAGGTCGACGGTCTGGGAAGTCGGGCCTGGGCCCTTGATGCCGAAGTCGTTCAGGTTCAGCGTGGTCTTGGCGTTGAAGCCGGCACGTTCGCCGCCCCATGGATCCTTGCCTTCACCGTTGAACGTGGCCTTGAAGGTCACAGGCTTGGTCACGCCGTGGAAGGTCAGGTCGCCGGTCACATCAGCGGTTTTCTCGCCGGTGGATTTAACCGCAGTGGAGACGAACTTGGCATCGGCGAACTTGCCGACATCCAGGAAGTCCTTGCTTGCGATGTGCTTGTCACGTTCGGCGTGGTTGGACCACAGGCTGGCGGTTTTCACGTCGACCGCGATTTTGCTGGCTTCAGGCTTGGTGGCATCCCAGCTGAACGTACCATCCCAGTCCTTGAAGGTACCATGGATGTAGCTGTAGCCCAGGTGGCTGATTTTCCAGTCGATGAAGGCGTGCTGGCCTTCCTTGTCGATCTTGTAGTCGGCAGCCATCACCTGACCTGCAGACAGCAGCGCTGTACCGATTGCCAGAGCGGCGAGGGTCTTTTTCAACATGCTTTCTATTCCTTGTGAGTCGAGGTTGAACATCAGGCTTTGCGCCCCAGCATTCTCGTCAGGGTCGCATCACGATCGATAAAGTGGTGTTTCAACGCAGCCACGCCGTGCAAGCCGGCGAAGACTACCAACACCCAGGCGAGGTACAGGTGCACCACGCCAGCGGTGTCTGCCTGGTCCGGTAGACCGGAAACCACGGCAGGAATTTCGAACAGGCCAAACACCGGGATACCGACACCGTCTGCGGTGGAAATCAGGTAACCGGCGATCATCACGGCAAACAGCCCGAGATAAAGGAACGCGTGGCCGAACGCGGCACCGATACGGGTCAAGCGGCTGTAACTGGCCAGCGGCGGAGGCGGCGGGCTGATCAGGCGCCAGACAATACGCACCAGCATGATGGCGAACAGCGTGATGCCGATGCTCTTGTGCAGGTCCGGTGCGTCCTTGCGCCAGGCGCTGTAGTAGTCCAAACCCACCATCCACAAGCCCAGGGCGAACAGGCCGAACACCACCAGGGCCACGCCCCAGTGCAAAACCATACTGACCCAGCCGTAACGGGCCGGTGAGTTACGTAGCTGCATGTACTTAATCCCGTAAGAGCTGCGCCCAAGACTAGCGATTTACCTATCGAATTAAAGCGGAAAATTTCGCTTTGAAATATCGAGAAATATGATCTTGAGGGTATGAACAGTAAATTAACCAAGGATTAAGGACTATCCAGAAGAAACGTGACAGTCCGTCCTGTGTTTACTGCCAATTCATGCGTTATGGGTTGTGACACCGCCGCCCATTGCATAGGCTTGCGCGATTGTTTCACCTGCGCCGCTCGCAGGACCGCTTCGAGGAGATCACCGATGGGCTTGAACAACCAGTGGATGCAACGCGACCTCGCGGTGCTGTGGCATCCCTGCACCCAGATGAAAGACCACCAGCAACTGCCGCTGATCCCGATCAAGCGCGGTGAAGGCGTCTGGCTGGAAGACTTCGAAGGCAAGCGCTACCTCGACGCCGTCAGCTCCTGGTGGGTCAACGTCTTCGGCCACGCCAACCCGCGCATCAACCAGCGCATCAAGGACCAGGTCGACCAGCTGGAACACGTGATCCTCGCCGGTTTCAGCCACCAGCCGGTGATCGAGCTGTCCGAGCGCCTGATCAAGATGACCCCCGAGGGCCTGACCCGCTGCTTCTATGCCGATAACGGTTCGTCGTGCATTGAAGTCGCGCTGAAGATGAGCTTTCACTATTGGCTCAACCGTGGCCTGCCGAATAAAAAACGCTTCGTCACCCTGACCAACAGCTACCACGGCGAAACCATCGCCGCGATGTCGGTGGGCGACGTGCCGCTGTTTACCGAGACCTACAAGGCGCTGCTGCTGGACACCCTCAAGGTGCCGAGCCCGGATTGCTACCTGCGTCCCGAGGGCATGAGCTGGGAAGAACACTCGCGCACGATGTTCCTGGCCATGGAACAGACCCTGGCCGAGCACCACGACAGCGTCGCCGCCGTGATCGTCGAGCCGCTGATCCAGGGCGCCGGCGGCATGCGCATGTACCACCCGGTGTACCTCAAGCTGCTGCGCGAGGCCTGCGACCGCTACGGTGTGCACCTGATCCACGATGAAATCGCCGTGGGCTTCGGCCGCACCGGGACCCTGTTCGCCTGTGAACAGGCCGGCATCCGCCCGGACTTCCTGTGCTTGTCCAAGGCCCTGACCGGCGGCTACCTGCCGTTGGCCGCCGTGGTCACCACCGATGACGTCTACGACGCGTTCTACGACGACTACCCGACCCTGCGCGCCTTCCTGCACTCCCACAGCTACACCGGCAACCCGCTGGCATGTGCGGCGGCCTTGGCAACCCTGGATATTTTCGAAGAAGACAACGTCATCGAAAACAACAAGGCCCTGGCCCGGCGCATGGCCACGGCAACAGCGCATTTGGTCGACCATCCGCATGTCTCGGAAGTACGCCAGACCGGCATGGTGCTGGCGATCGAGATGGTCCAGGACAAGGCCACCAAGACCGCTTACCCGTGGCAGGAGCGCCGTGGTCTCAAGGTGTTCGAACACGCCCTGGAACGCGGCGCGCTGTTGCGGCCGTTGGGCAGCGTGGTGTATTTCCTGCCGCCCTATGTAATTACACCGGAGCAGATCGACTTCCTCGCCGAAGTCGCCAGCGAAGGCATCGATATCGCCACCAACAGCAAAGTCAGCGTGGCGGTGCCGAAGGATTTCCACCCTGGTTTCCGCGATCCGGGTTGATTGCCGGCACACCTACACCTTTTTCCAGAGAACCGACATGAGACTGTCCCGCTTTTTCACCGACACCCCGCTGAGCCTCGGCGATCACGAACTGCCCGAAGCCCAGGCGCACTACATCAGCCGCGTGCTGCGCATGGGCGAAGGTGACGCCGTGCAATTGTTTGACGGCTCCGGCCAGGAATTCCTGGGCAGCCTGCTGGAAGTCGGGAAGAAACGCGTCACCGTGCAACTGACGGAAAGCTTCGCCGGCCAGGCCGAATCGCCGCTGCACATCCACCTCGGCCAGGGCCTGTCCCGGGGCGAGCGCATGGATTGGGCGATCCAGAAAGCCACCGAGCTGGGCGTCAACGCCATCACGCCGATCTTCAGCGACCGCTGCGAAGTGCGCCTCAAGGACGAACGCGCCGACAAACGCCTGCTGCACTGGCGCCAGGTGGCGATCAGCGCGTGCGAGCAGTGCGGGCGTTCGACGGTACCGGTGATTCACCCGCCGTTGCTGCTGGCGGACTGGTTGAAGCAGGTCGAGGCGGACCTGAAACTGGTGCTGCACCCGGTGGCCGAGCCGCTGGTCAGCCATGCCAAGCCTGCGAGCCTGGCGTTTCTGATCGGCCCGGAGGGCGGGCTGACCGACAACGAAGTCGACACCGCCCAAGGCGCTGGCTTCCACGCCGCCCGCCTCGGCCCGCGCGTGTTGCGCACCGAGACTGCGCCGGTGGTGGCATTGGCGGTCGCCCAACAGCTGTGGGGCGACTTCTAACCCACTTTGCAACCCCTCCCACATTCGGATGGGGTTACCCCTTCTTACTCCACCGGATCGCTGACCGGCTTGGCAATGATCGCCTTCAACTCACTGGTCATCGGGAATTCCAGGTTCAAGCCCTTGGGCGGAATCGGCTGTTCAAACCAGCGCTGGTAAATCCCGTTGATCTCCCCCGAGCGGTACAGGTCGCCGAGGGTCTCGTTGACCACCGTCAGAAACTGCGGATCATCCTTGCGCACCATGCAGCTGTAGATCTCCCGCGACTGCTCCTCGCCCACCACCACCCAGTTGTGTGGGTCCTTGGCTTTGGCGCGTTCGCCGTAGAGCAATGCATCGTCCATATAGAACGCGGCCGCGCGGCCTGTCTCGAGCATCTTGAACGCCTCGCCGTGGTCCTTGGCGCTGATCACGAACATATTGCTCTTGTGCTCGGCGTTATAGCTCTTTAGAAAACGCTCGTTGGTGGTGCCGGCGGTGGTCACCACGTTCTTGCCCTTGAGGTCGTCAAACCCTTTGATGCCGCTATCCTTGGCGGTCAACAATTGGCCCTTCACGTAGATAAACCCGTAGGAAAATGCCACCTGTTTCTGCCGCTCGGCCGTGACTCCGGTGGAGCCGCACTCCAGGTCGACGGTGCCGTTCTGCACCAGCGGAATCCGCGTTTGAGAGGTCACCAGGTTGTACTTCACCTTCAGGTCAGCCACCCCGGTTTTCTGCTGGATACGCTCGACGATCTTGCCGGCCAGGTCCACCGAATAGCCCATCGGCTTACCGCTGTGATCCCCCACGTAGGAAAACGGCACCGACGCATCGCGATAGCCCAGGGTGATGGACTGGGTGCTGGCGATCTTGCCCAGCGTACCGTCCAGCGGCGCCTGGCTGGCATGGGCGTGTACTCCCAGCAAAAGGCCGATGCAGCCGGTCAACAGGATTTTTTTCATTGTTATTCTCCGTTGGTTTTTGACGTTATTTTCGTACCGCAATCACGCTGATTTCCACCAGCACGCTCGGCCGCGCCAGTTCCGCTTGCAGGGTGGTGCGCGTCGGCGCCATCCCGGGCGATAGCCAGGCGGCCCATACCTCATTCATCGGCGCAAAACCGCTGCCGATGTCTTTCAAGTAAATGGTCGCATTGAGCAAATGATCCTTGTCACTGCCGGCCTGGGCCAGCAGCGCATCGATCCTGGCCAGCACTTCGCGGGTCTGCGTCGCCACATCCTGGCCTTCGCCGGGCACCTGGCCCGAAAGGAATACCAGATCCTTGAACGTGACGGCGCCGGACAGCCGGTCGTTGCTGCTGATTCGGTTGATGGTCATGGGTCAATCCTCACGCGGCGCGGGGTGCCAGGCCCTGCATATCAATGGAAGGTAGGTGATGGCCGATCAGCTCGGCCAGCAATTGGCCGCTGCCGCACGCCAGGGTAAAGCCGAGGGCGCCGTGGCCCAGGTTCAGCCACAGGTTGCGATAGACACTGGGGCCAATCAGCGGCACACCGGTCGGGGTGGCGGGACGCATACCGGCCCATTCCACAGCATTGGCATAGTCGCCAGCCGTAGGAAATGTCTCGACCGCCTGGCGTTTCATCAGCGCCAGGCGCTTGGGCTCAAGGCTGGCGTCAAAGCCGACAATATCCACCATGGCCGCCACCCGCAGCTGTTCGCCGATACGCGCGTAGACCATCTTGCGGTCGTAGTCGGTGATGCTCACATTCGGCGCCTGATGCTGTGCGCCCATCGGCACGCTGAGGCTATAGCCCTTGAGTGGATACAGTGGCAGTGACACGCCGGGCAATGCCAACTCGGCGCTGCGATGGCCCGCCGCGAGCACCAGTTGCTCCACCGGCATCACCTCGCCACCCAATTCGATGGCTTGCACCGCGCCATCCCCATGGCGAATCCCGGTGACCTTGCGCCCCAGCAGAAAGGTGCAGCGCCCCGACGCTTCGAGCCTTTGCGCCAGGCGTTGGCAAAAGGCATGGCAGTCCGCGACTTCCTCGTTGGGCGTGTAGATACCGCCCACAAACTGATCAGCCACCTGCGCCAGCGCCGGCTCCAGGCGCGCACAATCCAGGGCCGACAGCACCTGTTGTTGCAGGATGTCGGTGACCTTGCTGCGCGCACGCTCAAAGGTCTCGGCATTGCGAAAGGTCACCAGCTTGCCGTTACGCCGCCAATTGAACGTGTCCAGGCGATCGTCGACGCGCCATTGCTGCAAGGTGTTTTGGCTCAGGTTCGCCAGGCGCAGCAGGTGCGCGGCGTTGCGCTTGTTCACCGAGCCACGGCAGGCGCCGATGAAGGCGGCCATCCAGCGCCATTGCTGAGGGTCCAGGCGTGGGCGCAGCTTCAGCGGCGAGTCACCGCGCAGCAGCCAGCCAATCGCCTGCAACGGCACCCCTGCATCCGCCAGCGGTGCGACGTAGCGGTAGGACAATTGCCCGCCATTGGCGAAACTGGTTTCGCTGCCCACGGTGTCACGCGCGTCGATCACCGTCACGTCATGACCTGCACGTACCAACGCGTAGGCACTCGCCAGGCCGATAACGCCACCACCAATGATGCAAACCTGCCCGGCCATTCAACACCCCCAGCCCTTGATCCAAGAAAGCCCCAGCGTAGGTGCAGGTGACAGGCCGCCGACAATGAATAAAGATGGGGCACCTATAAACAAAGGTTATGGACCTGCCATGCGCTTGCGTCATATCGAAATCTTCCAGGCCATCCGCCAGACCGGCTCCATCAGCGCCGCCGCCCAGTTGCTGCATGTCTCCCAACCGGCGGTGACCAAGGTGTTGCAACATGCCGAGTTACAATTGGGTTTCCCGCTGTTTTTGCGGGTACGCGGCAAATTGCAGCCCACGCCCGAAGCCCTGGCGCTGGAAAGCGAAGTCGAAAAAGTCACCGCGAGCCTGCAAGGCGTGCGGCGGCTGGCCAAGAGCCTGCGCCGCGCCCCGGGGCAAAGTGTACGGATTGGTGCAATCCCGGCATTGGCACTGTCGCTGCTGCCCCCGGCGATCCTGGAATGGAAGCGCGACTACCCGGACATCGCCTGCGAACTGTCCAGCGACCATAGCCGCGAGCTGGTGCAAAAACTGTTGATGCGCGAGATCGACCTGGCACTGACCCTCAGCTTCTCGGGCCATCCCGGGTTGACCACACAAGTGCTGGCCAACGGTGTGTTGGTGGCCCTGGCGTCGAAAAACTACTGGCCGGACGCTGAGCTGCATCAAGCCCTGCCCCTGGCAGACCTGGCGGGGGCACCGTTGATTGGCCTGTCCAGCGCCGACCCGCTGGCGGCGAAGCTCGACAACTACCTGGAGAGCGTCGACCCGCCGCCTCGGGTGACGATCTCGGTGCAAACCTATTCCCTGGCACGGGCGATGGTGGAGTCCGGCGCCGGCTTGACGGTCATCGACCCCTTTACCGCCCTCGGCGCATCGACGGCGACCACCTGCATCCGCACGCTTACACCGCCGCTGCCGATCACCCTCTACGCCTTGACCCGTGCCAATGAACCACCGCCGCATATGCTGGCCAACCTGCTACAGATCCTCGGCAACCGGGCTCGGGAGCTGCTGGAGCGCCTATAACACGTAGTGCATGATCGCCACGAAATGCAGCAGGCTGCCGCCGATCACAAACAAATGCCAGATCCCGTGGGAATGCCGCAGGCGATGCTCCAGGGCAAAGAAGATGATGCCGACGGTGTACAGCACCCCGCCCGCCGCCAGCCAGATAAACCCGGCGGTGCCCAGCGCGGCGATCAGCGGCTTGACCGCCACCAGCACGATCCAGCCCATCACCGCGTAGATCACGATGGACAGGATGCGCGCCTCGGAACGCGGCTTGATCTCCTGCAGGATGCCGATCACCGCCAGCCCCCACACGATGCCGAACAGCGTCCAGCCCCACGGGCCTCTCAACGTCACCAGGCAAAACGGCGTGTAGCTGCCGGCGATCAGCAGGTAGATCGAAAAGTGATCGACCTTCTGCATGATCTCTTTTCGCCGCCCCTGCACGCTGTGGTACACGGTCGACGCGCTGTACAGCACCATCAGCGTAAAGCCATAAATCGCCACGCTGACGATCTTCCAGGGGCTGCCATCCAGGCTCGCCACCACCAACATCCACACGGCGCCAATACACGCCGCGACTGCACCGAGCAAATGGCTCCAGGCGTTGAATCGTTCCCCGTGATACATCTGTCACTGACCTCCTGTAGCCGCTGGAACTGGCTGGCAAGCGTCCAGCCTTGCGCATAAGAGTGCAAGCGACTTGTGACGTTCCGAGGACGCCGCCGGGTTTTGCGGGCACAATCGGACGCATTCGAACAAGAGCCCACGGCCATGCTGATCGACGAAGAATTCACCCTCAAGAAGCTGGAAATCTTCCTGGCATTCATGCGCACCGGCAACCTGGCCCGCGCCGCCGCCGAGCTGCAAACCAGCAATGTCAGCGTGCACCGCGCCATCCACTCGCTGGAAAATGCCTTGCGCTGCCCGCTGTTCAAACACGAGGGCCGCAACCTCACGCCGCTGGAAAGCGCCTACGTGCTGGAAGAACGCGCACAGAAACTGATCGCCGATGTGGTCGACAGCGTACGCCTGACCCGCGAAGCCGCCGGTTTCTCCGCCGAACGCTTCAAGCTCGGCTCGCTGTATTCGCTGACGGTCAAGACCGTGCCGCAATTGATCATGGGCCTGAAGATCAGGCGCAGCGAACTCAATATCGACCTGATCCTCGGCTCCAATTTCGACCTGCTGTACAAGCTCAAGAATATGGAAGTCGACGCAATCCTCATCTCCCTCGACGAACACGCCAACGACCCCGACTGCGAACAGATCGAGCTGTTCTGCGACGACATCTTCCTCGCCACCCCGGCCGACTCGCCCTTCGACCGCGCCCAGGAAATCGACCTGGCCGACGTGCGCGACGCCACCTTCATCACCCTCACCCAAGGCTTCGCCACCCACCAGGATGGCAACCGGGTGTTCAAGCAGGCGGGGTTCGAGCCCAAGGTGGCGATGCAGGTCAATGACATCTTCACACTGCTGAGCATGGTCAGTTCGGGGGTGGGTTATGCGTTGCTGCCGGGAAGGATTGCGGCGGTGTACGAGAACCGCGTGAAGCTGATACCGCTGCAACCCAGGTATCGGTTGCAGCAGCATATCGGCGTGGTGTTCCTGAAGGCCAAGGAGCGTGATCCGAATTTACTGGCGTTGCTGGCGGAGTGTCGGATGTATGCCAATCGGCAGGGAACAGCCTGACACTCCGCAACCCCCAAGGTCAGCCCACCAACCCACGCACAATGAAGTACAGCAACGAAGGCCCCAGCAAACACCCAAGCCCGGTATGGAACGTCGCCGTCAACGCGCCATACGGCACCAAGCGCCGATCCGTCGCCGCCAGCCCTGCCGTCACGCCGCTCACGGTGCCGGCCAAGCCACCGAACACCATCGCCGAACGCGGGTTGTCCAAGCCCATCCAACGCGCCGCCACCGGTGTGCCGACCATCACCAGGATCGCCTTGATCAACCCGGTCGCAATGGACAGCGCCATCACATCCGAAGTCGCGCCAATCGCCGCACCGGTCACCGGGCCGACGATGTAAGTCACGGCACCCGCGCCGATGGTGGTCATGCTGATCGCGTCGCGATAGCCAAACACCCAGGCCATGCTGGCGCCGACGATAAACGGCAGGATCGTGCCCAGCAGCAGTGCAATCACACCGATCATCCCGGCCTTGCGCGCTTCGGTGGCCTGTACCTCGAACGCCGTGGCAACAATGGCGAAGTCGCGCAGCATCGCGCCGCCCATCAGGCCGATGCCGGAGAACAGCGCCAGGTCGGCCAGGCCTTTTTGCCCGCCGGTAAGGGTGCCGCCGATCCAGGCCAGGACCAGGCCGATGACGATGGCAATCGCCGAGCCGTGGATGCGCCCGAACGTCAGGCGCTTGGACAGCACCACGGAAATCCACATCACCACGCCAACAAAGGCAAACGCAGTGATCAGGCCGTTATGTTCCAGGCCTTTTTCGATGAGATCCCACATATCAGCGACCTCCCGCAGGCACGATCAGCGGCTCTTCGGCGGGCAGGGGCTCGCCCTTGTGCGTACGACTGATCAAAGCGATGGTGCAACCACAGACCACCACCGAACCAATCGCCGCCAGCACCGCGACCGGGCCGCCGTGCAGGGCGGTCACGACGTTCTGCTGCGCGGCCATCGCCACCACCACGGGGATGTACATGGCGCCCCAAAAGCCCACGCCCATCTCGCATTCCTTGGTCATGCCGCCGCGTTTTTGCATCCACAGGCGAGCGCAGATCAGCAGGATCATGGCGATGCCCACCCCGCCCACGTTGGATTTGACGCCCAGCAACACGCCGAGCATGTCGCCCATGATCACGCCTGCCAGCGTGCAGATCGCCAGCAATGCCACACCGTAAATAATCATTGTTGTTGTCCTCGAAGTGCTCGATCGAAATTGTTGTTTTTGTGCTTCGACAGCCTTGGGTGGTGCTTTATCGGTGGTGGCGCTCCTCCTCTTCCAGCAGGGCCTGCAAGGTATCCAGGCGTGCGCCTTCGCAGGCGATCACCGTGCCTTGTTCGAACACGCGGCGTGACAGGCCGGTGAGCACGGCGCCCGGGGGCAGTTCGATTTGCAGGCGCACACCGCGCTCGTAGGCGCTTTGTACGGTGCCGCGCCAGTCAACGACGCGGCACATGTTGAAGGCCAGGTCGTCGCGCAGGTGTTCGGGGTTGTGGATCGGCCGCGCGCGGGTGCTGCTCAGGTAGGTGATGCGCGGCGCCTTGAGCGGGACAAATGCCTGGGCCAGGACCTCGGCCGGTTGCGCCAGCAGCGCGCAATGGGACGGCACACTGACGGCCAGGCGCTTGGCGATGCCGTTGCCCTTGATACGCGCGGCGACACGCTTCATGGCCTCGTCGCTGCCGGCGATCACAGCCTGGTTATCGGCGTTGATATTGGCCAGGTACACCGGGGTTTCGGGGCTGTGGATGTCGGCGAGGAGTGTTTCGACGGTGGATAACTCCACGCCGATGATCGCGGTCATGCCGTAGCCGTGTGGATAAGCGTTTTGCATCAGTTGGCCGCGCAGGCTGACCAGCTTTACCGCATCGGCAAAATCCAGGGCCCCGGCGATGACCGCCGCCGGGTAGGCGCCGATGGACAGGCCCGCCACGTAATCCGGGGTGCGCTCCAACAGGCGGGCGTGGGCGACGCCGGCGATCAACAGGCACAGTTGCACGGCGCGGGTCGACTCAAGGGCCTGGGCTGAGTCGAGCCGGCGCACGTCTTCACCCAGGGCATCGCTGGCTTCTTCCAGCACAGGTTCGGGCAGCGACTGGAGCATGCCTGGTCGCTGGGCACCCTGCCCCGGAAACACCAGGAGGCTACTCATGCCACGGCCTGCCAGGGATCGTCGACCAGGTGCGCGCCGCTGATGGTTTTCAACAGCACGCGACGTGATCCACCGGCCCATTCGCGCAAGGCCACGGCGCCGAACGGGGTTTGCAGTTGCAGGTCCACAGGGCACACCGCCGTGTCCAGGCTCGCCAACAGGTCCTCGGCATCGGCGCGTTCAAGGCGCTTGGGCGTGCGCAGGATCAAATCCAGATCACTCTGGGCATGCAGCGCTTCGAGGCCGGTGGCCAATTCAAAGCCTGCGCTACCGCTGACGCCCCATGTCTCGTGCACCAGCACCGAACGCAATTGAGCAAGCGCTTGCAGCGCGGGTAAATCCCTTGACGAAACCACGTCGCGCAGGGCTTCCGGTGCAACACGCCGCTGCACCGCCGCCAACGGCATCTCGGCGGCGAACCGCTGCTCACGCAAACGCCCGCGCACGCCGACCGCCACATGCCCCGACGCGGCAATGGCGCGGCGCACCACCACGGGATGGCCGGCGCCGAGCGCTTCGAGCACCCAGGCCGGGGCATCGGCGGGCGCATGCGCCGGGGTCATGCCCCAGAGCAAGTCGTGGGCGTTCACCATTGTTCCCGCAGCAGTTGGCGAACGTGGCTTGAGGCTGCGCGATTAGTCGCGCCGAGGCGTCCGCGCAGATCGGCGCTGCCGATGTCCTTGATCGCATTCACCAGGCAATCGCTGACCCGCGCTATATCGTCCGCCGTGGGCTGTTCAATCTGGCTGACCGACAAGGTCTCCCACAGCAAGCCAAGGCTGGCATAGCTGTCGATGTCATAGGCCATGGGCGGCACACTGGCGGCCAGGGCTTCCAACTCTTCGACGCTACGCAGGGTCACCCGCGCAGCCGAGGCCTTGCCCATGGCATGCACCATCACGCCGGGATCGCGCAGGGCAATCAGGCGGTTGGCTTGATAGCCATGGGCGAGGAACGCACCGGACATGGCCTTGCCCACCAGCAGCGCAATCACCGGATGGCCGGCGAGGCGAGCGCGAGCATAGCTGTCGACGGCAGCGGCCAGGGCCTGATGGATGCCGAGGGCTTCTTCACGACGGCCGTAGGCCTGGCTGGGCACATCGACGATGGCGATGATCGGGCGCTTGTCACCTCGGGCGATGGCTTCATCGACGGCCTTGGCCAAACCCCAGCCCTCCAACAAACCGACTTCGCCATTGCGCGCCCGAGGGAAGCGGTTTTGCGCGTCAGTCACTACGGCGACAAAGCGCACCTTTTGCTCACCCAATACACCGTCGGCCACCCTCAGCGACGCCGGTAAATCGTCTACAACTGGAGCGCCGGCGCTCAATGCGTTGAACCACAGCAAACCTCTCATGAGCGTTCTCCCTGATACAGCTCGCGCACCGTCGCCGGGTCGATTTGCGCTACGGCGTCCAACTCGGCCAAGCGTGCGAGGTAATAATCAGCCTGGCGACTGCGCTGTTGTGCGGGCACGCCTTGCTGCAGCAACGCGCTGACCGTCTGCTGGATCTGCGCCACATCATCGGCCACGTAACGGTCGGCCAGGCCACTGTTAAAACGCTGTTCGCCGCCCGTGAGGCTCCAGATAAAAGGACGGTCGCGGGAGTCGTACTCTTCCAGCCCGGCTTCCTGTTCGATCACCTGCGGACCATTCAGCCCCAGGCGCGCTTCGCGGGTGACGACGAGGTAGCTGCACAGCCCGGCCGCGATGGACATGCCGCCGAAACAGCCAACGCTGCCCGCCACTACGCCGATCACCGGCTGGTACTGGCGCAGGTCGACAATCGCCGCGTGTATATCGGCAATCGCGGCCAGGCCGAGGTTGGCTTCCTGCAAGCGCACGCCGCCGGTTTCCAGCAGCAGCACGGCGCGGGTCGGGATGCCCTTGCGGTTGTCTTCGGCTGCCAGCTCCAGGGCGCCGGCGATTTTTGCGCCGCCCACTTCACCGAGGCTGCCGCCCTGGAAGTTGCCTTCAATGGCCGCAATCACTACGGGCAAGTCGCCGAGGCTGCCCTTGGCGATCACCACGCCGTCATCGGCCTGGGGCACAACACCTTGGCGGCTGAGCCAGGGCGACATGACCCTCTGGAACGGGTCGATCAGTTCGCGAAAGGTGCCGGCATCCAACAAGGCCTTGGCCCGCTGCCGCGCCCCCAGTTCCACGAAGCTGTGTTTAGCCAGCAAGTCAGTCATGGCCGATCTCCTCGAAACCCTGCTCCAGGCGCAGGCGCACCACGCCGGGGGTGGCGCCGAAATCGTGAATATCAATGTTCAGGGCCGGGGGCGTCTGCTCCTGGAAGATCCGCTCGAACAGGTGCTGCCAGCGTTGTTCGGCGCCATTTACCGAGGTCTGTACCTGGATGGTCAACGTGCCGGCCGTGCCCGGTTCCAGCAGCACTTCCAGGTCGCCCGAGCCGACGCAACCCACCAGCGCACGGCCTGTTGGCGGCTGCCCGGCGGGGAATTCAAAGGATAAGGTTTCCATCACAACGCTCCGTCGAGGCGGTCGATAAACAGGCAGGCGGCCAACAGGTCGGCGGCGCCGCCGGGGGAGGCATTCAGGGCCAGCAGTTGGTGGTCCAGTTCATGCAATTGGCGGCGCCCGGCGAGGCTTGCGCTGCCGCCGGCGTCCAGCACGGCCTGGGCGCCGCGCTGCATGGCATGCAGGCCTTCCACGCCGGCGCGATAGAGCACGCAGGTGTCGGCCAGCTCGGTCATGATCGCGAGCAAGGCGTCCAGGCGCGCGTTCTGTTCACCAGCATTTTGCTGGCGGCTTTTGTGCAGTTGCGGCAGACCACGTTGGGTCACGGCGGGGAAGCCCAGTTGCGCTTCTTCACGGGCACCGCGTGCGCCATAACGCTGGGCGACCTGGGCGCCGTGGCTCGGGGTTTGCGGCGCGTAACGGTCGTTGAGCAGGGCCAGTCTGGCGGCATTCAGCGGTATGGCGCGGGGGTCCAGCGCGGCCGCTGCGGTCAGTAGGCCAAGGGCCCAGATCGCACCGCGATGGGTGTTCACGCCGTGGGTGGTGGCGAGCATCGCTTGTTCACCTTCGCGCCCGATACGGCCGAGGGCTTCGCGCAGGGGCAAGCCGACCTCGCCGAATTCAAGCGCCGCCTCGGCCATTGCCTTGAACATCGGCCACAGCGACAGCGCCGAAGCGTGCATCAGCCCCAAGTGCAAATCGCTGTGGGCGCCGTTGCCGCGGCGGTCCACCAGGGCGGGCTTGGGTGACAGGTCGGCTTCATCGATCAGCGCATCGACGGCCATATCCGCCAGGCGATCCGCGAGGCTAAGTTCGTGCAGTTTAAGGGCGCGCATTTACCAGCTCCTGAATTTGGCGGGCGGGTTGTACAGGCCACCGGACCACTCCACCAGGTCGGCCACGCTCTTGGCGGCCAACAACTCGCGGGTGGCGTCGGTACGGCGGATGCCCAAATCTTCGGGCAAGGCGATCAGGCCCTCGCGGCGCATGCGCGCGGTGTCCTTGGGGTTGTGGCGCATGCCGATGGCGGTCACCCCGGCGACGGCGGCGATCATCGCCTGGCGCTCTTCCTGGGACCGCGCCTTGTACAGGTAGGCGATGCCTTCTTCGGTGAGCAGGTGGGTGACGTCGTCACCGTAGATCATGATCGGCGCCAGGGGCATGCCGCTTTTGCGCGCCACTTCCACGGCGTCGAGGGTGTCGACGAAGGTGGGCTTGCCGCCTTCCTGGAAGGTCTCGACCATCTGCACCACGAGCTTTTTGCCGCGCTCCAGCAGCGCTTCCGGCGCGTCGCCGTGGCGCATGTCCAGCCATGCCGGCGTGCCGTGACGACGACCGCGCGGGTCGTGGCCCATGTTCGGCGCCCCACCGAAACCGGCGAGGCGGCCACGGGTCACGGTGCTGGAATGACCGTCGCCGTCGACTTGCAGGGTCGCACCGATAAACAGGTCCACCGCGTATTGGCCGGCCAGCTGGCAGAACATTCGGTTGGAACGCATCGAACCGTCGCGGCCGGTGAAAAACACATCCGGGCGCGCGGCGATGTAGTTCTCCATGCCCAGTTCGGTGCCGAAGCAGTGCACGCTTTCTACCCAGCCGCTTTCGATGGCAGGGATCAGCGTGGGGTGCGGGTTGAGGGTCCAGTTACGGCAGATCTTGCCCTTCAGGCCCAGGGATTCACCGTAGGTGGGCAGGATCAATTCAATGGCGGCGGTGTTGAAGCCGATCCCATGGTTGAGGGACTGAACATTGTGTTTTTCGTAGATGCCGCGGATCGCCATCATCGCCATCAGCACATGCACCGGCTTGATATGGCGCGGGTCGCGGGTGAACAGCGGCTCGATGTAGAACGGCTTGTCGGCCACCACCACGAAATCCACCCAACTGGCCGGGATGTCGACGCGGGGCAAGTCGCTGACGTCATCCACCAACTGGTTGACCTGCACGATCACAATGCCATCGCTGAACGCGGCGGGTTCGATCAGCGCCGGGGTGTCTTCGGTGCTGGCGCCGGTGTAGATATTGCCGGCACGGTCAGCCATGAAACCGGCGGACAGTACGACGTTGGGGATCAGGTCCACCACCAGCCGCGCATAGAGTTCGATGTAAGTGTGGATCGCACCGATTTCCAGCAGGCCGTCTTCGAGCAATTGGCTGATGCGCAGGGATTGGGTGCCGGCGAAGGAAAAGTCCAGCTTGCGCGCGATGCCCTTTTCAAACAGGTCCAGGTGCTCGGACCGCCCGACGCTGGGCATGATCATGTGCAAATCGTGGAGCTTGGCCGGGTCAGCCTTGGCCAGGGAGCGCGAGAGGAAGTCGGCCTGCTTCTGGTTGTTGCCTTCCAGCACCACGCGGTCGCCGGGGAGGATCAGCGCCTCAAGCGCCTCGACGATCCTGTCGCTGGGCAAAACCGCCCCGTCTGCATACTGCAAAACCCGCCCGAGCCGCCGCTGTTTCTCGTCGCGCCGCCGCGTCCAGCGCGAGTCGGGGTTTATTGTTGTTGTCATGGTCGCTCCACGGGTTTGCTGTCGTGGGCTGTACCTTAGGAGTGATTCGGGGGGCCATCAATCAAGCTTAGCGGTGGATCGTTACGGTTGGAGTAATGGAGAATCAGCAAACACTGATCCGAGCCAAAAGATGATCTAAATGTGGGAGGGGCTTGCCCCCGATAGCGGAGGGTCAGCTAAGTGATGTATCAACTGACACTCAGCCATCGGGGGCAAGCCCCCTCCCACATTTGTTCAGTGATGCCTGTTAGATAGCGGTCCCAAACAGGGGCTGATCAGTCCCTGTTTGGGACCTTTTCCAGCGAAGGGCTGACCTGCTCCAGCGCCCGATCCACCAACAACTGCCCCAACTCGGCCATTTGCTGGATCCCGAGCATGATGGCGCGCTGGGAAGTGTCCAGGTCGAAGGCCAGGTTGCAGGTGAGTGCGTTGAGGGAGGACAGGGTTTCGCTGGCGTTGACCAGCAGCGTTTCGGTGGTTTGGTGGGGGTTTACGGCGAAGAGAGGCAGATTAGGGGTAGGTTTGATCATGATGAAACTCCTAAACAGTCAGTAAGGAGCGCCACCGTTCGCTTGCACGCGAATGAGGGTGGCGACCGTGCGCAGGTGTGCAAGACCGGGCCTGTTTAGGACACCCAGCAGGTCCGAAGACCTCCTGCGCGCAGCCGCCATAAAGCAGCGAGCACAAAAAACGCCCGTTGGTTGGCAGGGCGTTTGTACGCCTAAACAGTTTCGTCGGACTTGCACGTCCGTGTCACCGTTTTTTGCGATGACGGGACGAAGACTAGGCGCGCTGACTGCACGCGACAAGTTCATGCACAACCCAAAATCTTGCAGGAAAAATCCGAAGCCAGCAGGCGCAGACCTACAGCCTCATGTCGATGCTCACGCCCCCCAAAGCTTCAAGCGGGTAGCTGCGGTACTCATAAACCTCCCCACGAACAATGAGATGGATGACTCCATCCACCTGGGTCACTTGGACATCAGGCTCCTTGGTTTTTAGAAATGGATGTGCCGACACCAATGACGTGAGTATTTCGTGATCATTGCCCAGATCCTTATGGACGTAGTACCTGTAGGAAAAACCCACCGTCGCACCACCCTGACTATCCCGCACGCCATAAATAGAGTTGCCGTTACTCAAGGAATGCTTGAGTACTACCTCATCCAACTCTGGTGTACCGGGACTCATCAACCAACCAACGCCCAAGTACCCGAGACACACCACCAGCAGCCCGTTGAGCAAGACCTGGATCGGCCACTTAATACCCTTGAGCTCTGGCATACTCGATACCCTCCTTGATCCAGTACTGGTCGCTATGGTCATCGCCATAGGGCGCATCACCCCACCAGTCCCCAAACTCCGGCCGAGATGTCCCCGCCGCTTTTTGCGCAGCACCCGCCGCTCTAAGCAACACACCTTCGGAGATACCCAACACCGTTCCGGTAACCCCATAGTTAAAGTTGCCGAACGCCTCGTACTCGCGACTTTTCTGTTTGTAATCCCAAGGACCACGCCCCCTGACCTGTGAGTAAAACCATGAATAGGTGAACGCCGAACCAGGCTTCAAATGCATCCTACGGTTGTTGGCCAGGGCGATATTGTCTTGCAGCGAAACGCCTGGGGGCATTGGAGGGACAGCCATATGCGAATCCTTGCTGATGGAGTTGAGTATCAAAAGCTAGCACTCAAAAATCAGCAAAAGCACCGAATCAGCACTTACAGAAATTTCATACAGCCATTCGATCAAAGCCTGATGTACGAACACAGCTTGTAGCATCCACGAGTTACCGACAGGCACGACAGAATGTTCCGACAGGTCTTTCAGGTTGTTGCTCGGAACCTGCCTCTCTAGCCTTTTTCGTCCAAATCCACCACGGGCGACCATCGTGAATCCGAACTCTAAACCCAATCTGCGTATGCACAACCCACCTCACCCAGGCGAAATTCTGCTTGAGGATGTAGTCCCGGCCCTCGGTATTACCATCACCGAAATGGCCAGACGCCTTGGCTTCGCCCGCGAGACTTTTTCAAGGATCTTGCATGGCCACGCCCCCGTCAGCCCAGACCTTGCCGTCCGGTTGGAGCGAGCCGGCGTAAGTACTGCGCAGTTATGGTTGTCGATGCAAAGTGCCCACGACTTGTGGCAGGCCGAGCATCGGGAGCAGCCGGTGATTGAGCGGTTTGCGCGGATTGACTAAGGAAAAAGCCTACCGGACGCTCAACGCGCCATGACGTTAACCACTACATGCAAAATGAACGCAGGGCCGTAACAAGGTTTCCCCTGCTCATCCTCGATTCTCCAGACTGAAGCCACCGTGCAGGTCTCCTTGGGTGCTGCAAACTCCACACTGATATGCACCGGCTGGCCCGGCAGCGTATCGGCAATAGGGAGCTCGCTGTGCAGGCTACGCAGATGAATATCCATCACAACCTCCAACTGACCCTGTGGATCGGTGCGGCGGGCAATCACATATTCCCTATCAACACGCACCAGTCGTCGCCCGCGCCAGGGTCGTGTGCCCAGGTTCTGAATCTCCCAGGTTTTCTGAAAGACTTCCCCCGGCAACACGACGGCTTGATCAGGCGTCGTGACATCGGCATTGAACACCGCAACGTCCTCCGGATCATCAATACCTGCAGCCCGATTGGTGGTAGCCATTGAGCACGCATAATCGGGCGCGCCTGTCAGGTCAGCGAAGTAGCGAAACAGTAGCAAGGGAGAAACCTGCAATGCCTTTGCCAGCTTGATCAGCGTACGCACCGACGGGTCCCTGGAGGCCCCAGCCGCTAGACCGTACAGGTAGGTTCTGGAAATTCCCGCCTCCTTGGCCAGCGCAGTCAGGGGCTTGCCCAGCTCGCGGCTGCGCCGTGCAACCAGTGACCTGAGGGTATCTCGCGTTCTTATATTCATACGAAGTTTGCGGTTCCCATTTTTAGGTGAACGTCATTTCTTTGTCCGCCAAAAAAGACAATCTGTCCGCCGCCACGTGTCTTGAACCATGCACACTCGCCACCTGCTGGCGATGTTGTGAAGGACATGGATGGCACCCTTTTAGCCGGTCATATCCAGTGTCGTAGTTTCTCGCATGCTTGCGAACTTAGTGTTTGTTGCATTCCTTTACATCTGAACTGATACCCAAGCGGTCGAGCACTTCATGACTCCAGACCTCAACGCCTTTTATCTCGAAGGTCTTCTACTGGGCATCGGACTGTTCGCCGCTCCTGGACCGAAGGACACCCTGGTTATTCGCCAGGGTGTCAGTCGCAGTCCTGTCTGGGGTGTGGTGGCGGTATGCGTGTTCGCCGATATCATCCTCATCGCTCTTGGGGTCATGGGCTTGGGCTCGTTGCTCGGCAGCAAGCCGGGTCTGGTGGCGTTCCTGCTGCTGTCGGGAGCGGCTTATCTGTTGTGGTTTGGCGGGCAGCGGTTATTGGCTTGTGTGCGTAACCAGTCGATGCCAGACACTCGAAGCAACCTCTCCTCACAACGGGGATTGCTGCGCACGGCGGTGATACTTGGATTTGCCAATCCGTATGCTTGGCTGGATACCGTGGTGCTAATTGGCTCTATTGGTGCGGCAAAGCCCGTCAGCCAACAAGCGTTCTTTGCCGGCGGAGCAATGACCGCGTCGCTGGTGTGGTTTGTGGTTTTGGCGTTGGGATGCCAAAGGTTGACGGGGCTATTTCGTTCGGCAAAGGTCTGGCGTTTGTTGGACGCGGGCGTGGTGGTTTTGATGGTGTACCTGGCGGGTATGCTGATTGCTGATTTTCATCTGCTGCAGCGTCTCTGAACGGGAAAGCGCCCTCACCACAGGGGCCTTTCACTTCTATGGAGAAGGCGCAGCTCAGGCCAACCCGGACTCCACCAGCAGCGCCTCCAACCCCATCAAATCCGGCACCTTAGCCACATGTTCCCCCACCTGCACCGCCGCCAGTTCCAGCGGGCACAGCGACACGTCCACGTAGCTCAATTCGCTATCGAGCTTGTACGAGCGTGGAATCCCCTGGATCACCAGTGCAATAAACTTCAACGTCGGGCGCCCGCCCAGTGCATTCAACACCACGATCCGCGAGCGTTCGCCGGTCACGCTGGCCTCGCCGCATGCCGCTTCAAAGCTGATTAACGGGATTTGTCGATCCCGCCACGTCACTTGCCGCAAATACCACGGCGGTGCATCGCTGGCCGGTTCGCCGCGCTGGAAGTCGATCAACTCGGCGATGGCGACGTTGGGCAGTATCAGGTGGCGGTCGGCCAGGGGCAGGAGCAGGCCGGTGAGTTGGCTGGTACGGTGGTCAAGCACGGGATTTGCTCCAGTAGGCGATGCTTTCGAGCAGCACCGATTCCTGGTACGGCTTGCCCAGGTAGTCGTTGACGCCGATGGCCATGGCGCGGTCGCGGTGTTTCTGGCCGGTGCGGGAGGTGATCATGATGATCGGCAGGCGCATCAGCCGGGGGTCGTTGCGCACCTGGATGGCCACTTCGAAGCCGTCCATGCGCGGCATTTCGATGTCGAGCAGCATCAGGTCGGGGGTATGTTCCTCGAGCACGGCGAGGGCGTCGATGCCGTCCTTGGCGGTGAGTACGTTCATGCCGTTGCGCTCCAACAGGCGGCTGGTGACTTTGCGCACGGTGACCGAGTCGTCCACCACCAGCACCAGCAGCGGGCGTTTTTTCAGCGGGTCGTTGAGGATCAGCGGAGCATCCACCGCCTGGGCCGGCAAGGCCGGTTGCCGGGCGCGGATGTGCGCGAGCAGGTCGATGATCAACACCACGCGCCCATCCCCCAGGATGGTCGCGCCGGATAACCCCTGCACCCCGGAAAACTGCGGGCCCAGGCCCTTGACTACAATCTCCCGGGTGCCGGCCATGGCGTCCACATGCACCGCCACACGGCGCTCGTTGCACTGCACCAGCAACACCGGCACGGGTTGATACTGGCCCAGTAATTTCGGGCGACCGACGGTGTGCAGCAGGTCACCCAGGTAAAACAGCTCGTAGCGTTGGCCGGCATATTCATAACACGGCGGATCCTGCTGGTAGTGCCCCGCCAGCTCATGGGGCAGCACCCGCACCAGACCTTCGATGGTGTTGAGCGGGATCGCGTATTGATCGTCCGCGCAGTGCACCATCAACGCTCGGTTGACCGACACGGTAAACGGCAGGCGGATGCGAAAGTGCACGCCCTCCCCCGGTGTCGAGTCAATGAACATCGAGCCGCCGAGCTGGCGCACTTCTTCGTGCACCACGTCCATGCCCACGCCACGCCCGGAAATCTGCGTGATCTTTTCCGCCGTGGAGAACCCCGGCTGCAGGATGAACTGCAACACATCACGGTCGCTCATCTCTTGATGAGGGGCGAGCAAACCGCGCTTGATCGCCTTGCGCCGCACCGCGTCCAGAGGCACGCCGGCGCCGTCGTCGCGCATGTCGAAAACGATATCGCCGCCTTCGTGGGTCAGGTCCAGGGTGATGCGGCCCTTCTCCGGCTTGCCGGCCAGCAGCCGCGCATCGCGGGACTCCAGGCCATGGTCGACGGCGTTGCGCAGCATGTGTTCCAGCGGTGCCGCCATGCGCTCCAGCACATTGCGGTCCATCTCGCCCTCGGCATTGCCGACGATGAATTCCACGTCCTTGCCCAACTCGCCCGCGACCTGGCGCACGATGCGCTTGAGGCGCGGCAGCATGCGCTCGAAGGGCACCATGCGCGTGCGCATCAGGCCTTCCTGCAACTCGGTGTTGATGCGCGCCTGTTGCTGCAACAGGCCATGGGCGTCCTCGTTGCGGCGGTCGAGGGTGTCCTTGAGGTCGAGCAGGTCGGAGGCCGATTCCGACAGCGCCCGGGACAGTTGCTGCAACTGCGAATGACGGTCCATTTCCAGCGGGTCGAATTCTTCATAGCCCAGGCGCTCGGCCTCGGCCTGTTGACGACTGAGGATGCGCCCCTGGGTTTCAGTGTCGAGGCGGCGCAGTTGGTCGCGCATGCGTTCGATAGTGGTTTCCACCTCATGCAGGGCAATGCGTGCGTCGTTGACTTGCTGCTCGATACGGCCACGGAAGATCGAGGTCTCGCCGGCCAGGTTGACCAGGTCGTCCAGCAGTTCAGCGGAAATCTTCACCATGTCGGCGCCGGGATCAACCACCGCTTCGGCCTTGCCTGCGGGCAGCGCCACGGGCGTCACGGGCTCATCGCTGGGGTGCACCAGGCTCTTGATACGTTCGATGAGCTTGTCCACCGAACCCACCGGCAGCCCATCCGCCACGGCGTCGATCATCTGCGCCAGGCGGTCGTGGCAGCCCTGCAGCAACGCGAACAGTTCGGCGGACGGCGCGAGCAAACCGGCGGACAGCCCTTCGTAGAGAAATTCCAGCTCATGGGCCAGGTCACCGATCGGCCCGATCTCGACCATGCGCGCGCCGCCCTTGAGGGTGTGCAGGTCGCGCAGCAGGGTTTCGACTTCCTGGCGATTGTTAGGCTCGGCCTGCCAGCGCAGCAAGGCGCTGCCGGAGCTGTCGAGAATGTCGGCGGCTTCTTCGAGGAAGATGTCCAGCAACTCGGGGTCGGTGCCCGGCGTTTCCGCAGGTGGAGCGGCCTGTGCAGCCGGCATGCCGCCCTGGCGTAGCGCGCGCAACCGGGCGACCAGTTCGGCGCTGTCGCTCAAGGGTTGATGGTGCTGCAGTTCCTCCAGTTGCAGGGCCAGTCGCTCATGGCTGGCCATCAGCACCTGCGACAGCTCGCTGGAGTAGCTGTAGCGCCGATCCACCAGGCCTTCGTACAGGCACTCCAATTCATGGGCCAGGTCGGCCACCGGTCCGATGTCGGCCATGCGCGCGCCGCCCTTGAGGGTGTGCAGGTCGCGCTGCAGGGACGACAACGGCGCGGCACTGTCCGGCTCCAGCAGCCAGCGTTTCAGGGACTGCCCCGCACTGTCGAGGATATCCACGGCTTCTTCGAGGAAGATCTCCACGAGTTCATCGTCGATCCACGTTTCATCCTGCAGTTGCGCGGTGGCGGCGCCCAGTTCGGAGATGCTCAGGGCGCGGCTGCCGTCGCTTTTGATCAGGCCGGTGGCAGAAGGGTCCAGTGCATCGTCCAGCAGTTCGCGCAGGGCGTGTACACGTGCCGGAGCCGGGATGATTTCCTGGCCGGCGGCCAATTGATCGAGCATGCTGATCAGCGCCTCATGGGCCTGTTCGGCCTCATGGAAAAACCGCTCGCTGACCGCCAGGCTGCTTTCTTCCACGGCGCCGTAGAGGTCGAGCAAGGCTTCGCAGAGTTCATCGATGGCGTGCAGGTCAGCAACATGCGCGCCCTCCCCCAACGTAGTCAATTCATCCAGCAGCGCGGTGAGTTCCTGGCGTTCGCCGGGGTGCTGCTGCCAGCGGCGCAGCAGGCTTTCGGCGTCGAGCAGAATGTCCATGCCCTGGGCCAGGAAGTTGGCGATCAGTTGCGGGTCGCGCTTGATCCGCAACCCCGTGTTGGGGGCGTCGAGCAGCGCGGCCAGTTGATGGTCGAGCAGGGCCTGGGTCCGGCGGATCAAGTCATCCGCGCCCTTGATCGGCACCAGGGGATCGCGGTCCAGTTGACGCAACCCACGCTGGAACAGGCCTTCGGCTTCCAGCAGCAACTCGACTTCGTCCAGGTCCAGCGGCAGGCGATGGGCCTTGTATTCGCGGGTCAGGTGATCCAGTGGGCGCACCAACTCGGCGATCGGCAACACGCCGGCCATGTAGGCGCTGCCCTTGAGGGTGTGCAGGGCGCGTTGCAGTTCATCGCTGACTTGCAGCGGCACATGCTCGGCGGCCTGTTGCAGGAAGTGGTTGAGGCTGTCCAGATGGCTCTGGGCTTCGTTGCGGAAGATCTCCAGCAACATCGGATCGTGGGGTTCGGCGCCTGACCCTGCGGCGCCGTTGGCCCAGGCGTGGGCGCGAGCGGCCAGGGCGTCGACCTCATCGCGCTGGTGTTGCTCGCCCGTCGCGAAGTCGGCGATCAATGCCGGCAGCAGGGCCACGGCGTCATCCAGCACCTGTTGGATCTCGGGGCCTAGGGCCACGCTGCGCTCGAGCACACGGTTCAGCAGGTTTTCCACGGCCCAGGCCAGCTCCGCCAGCACCAGGGCGCGTACCATGCGGCCGCTGCCTTTCAGGGTGTGGAAAGCACGGCGCATTTCGCCCTGGGCGGTTTTGTCCGCGCTGTTGGGCAGGTGACGGTGCAGCACCTCAAGGACTTCCTCGGTTTCTTCGAGGAAGACATCGCGCAATTCATCGTCGATGGGCGCTTCATCGGCCGGCGGCGGCAGCAGGCTACCGGGGCGTTGCAAGGCCGGCGGATTGAGGCGCGACGTGGGGTTGGCCAGTGCGTCGAACTGCGACTGGCTGGGCGCAACCTCGCTCGACAGCGCGCCATCGGGTGCTGCCAGCGCCTGGCGCCAGGGTTTTTCGGCGGGCAGGTAGCCCAGCGCAGCCAGGCTTTGGGTGGCCATTTCCAACACCCGTTCACCGGCGGCGTCCGGGTCCTGGAGCATGCGTTCGAGGTAGTACTCCAGGCTGCTGATCACATCGGCGAAATGCCCCAGTTGCAGCTCCGACGGCGGGCTGTCGTTGACCATCAACTGTTCGTCGACGTAATCGGTGCAACCGCGCATCAGGCTGGCCGCGCGGGGCAAGGGGATCATCGCCAGCGCGCCGCGCACCTGGCTCAGCAGTTCCGGCAGGGATTCCAGGCGCTGGCGGTCCCAATCGGCTTCAATACAGTCGATCACCAGCTCCTTGGCTTGCTGCAGGCACTGGCAGGATTCGCGGATGACCAACTGGTGGATCTGGGTCAGGTCGGTGGTGGGCAGGCGGCTTTCTTCCTGGCCTTCCGGCTCGACGGTGCCGACCATTCCCGCCAGCGTGGCTTCCACATAGAGCAGCGCGCCGGCGACGTCCATCAACACCGCATCGTTGGGCTCGCGATGCCCCTGGGCCAGGCTCAATACCACCGCCAGCTGGTCGATGATGACTTTGCGCGGCTGGCCAAACCCCAGCACCGCGAGGGTATCGGCAATCTGTCGCAGGGGCGCCAGCAGCGCGTCGAGGTCGCTCGTGTGCTGGCGGTCGCTGCGCACGAACAGGTCGAGGCGCTCTTTGACCCGCACCAACTCTTCACACAACGCACCGAGCACCGAGCCCATGGCGTTGCGATCCGGCCCGGCAAGGCGCGCGCGTTCGGCGTCCACCACCGTGCTGTCGGGCAAGGCCTCATCCAGGCTGTAGCGCTCTTTCAGACTCTGCATGCGTGGGGTCGGTCGAGTGACTTTGGCAACGTAAAACAACAGGCTCTTGAGCAGTTCATCCGGTGCGGGCTGGTTGATCCCGCCGATGCCCTGGGCCAGCAGGCGCTTGAGCTGCTTGTCGCTGGCCTTGAGCAGGCTGCGCAGCGCCGGGCTGTTGGCGACCACGCCGGTGAGCATGCCCTCGACCAGCGCCGACGCCACTTGCCACAGCGGCAACAGCGGCGCGCCCTGGCACAGCGCCTCGAGGCGCGCAAACACCCGCGCCATGTCTTCCAGGTTGCTCGGCCCGTGGTCTTCACGCAGCAGCCCGGCGAGGGCTTGCTGCAACAGTTGATGCCACTGGCGCAGTTGCGCCTGAAGGTCGGTCGGCGCGCGTTGGGCCAGGGTGTCATCGGCAAGCGGCGCAATCGACAGCAGCGGCGGGCTGAACAAGCTGGTTTCCGACAGCAGGCTTTCGCCGTGGGCGCTGCGCAGGTCGTTGAGCAGCGGCAGCACCACCAGCGGTAAATCACGGCGGGCGCTGTGCACCCGGTCAAGGTACAACGGCAGTTGGCCCAGGGCCTGTTGCAGCAGGCGGATACTTTCCTCGCGCTGGCCGACATGCCCGGCCTGGAGCGCCAGGGCCAGCTCCTCGATCTCTTCAGCCAGCAGCGCCGCGCCGTAGAACTCGACCATTTGCAGCGCACCATGCACCTGGTGGATAGCGTCCAGGCACTGGCTGATCACGCCATCGTCGTGGGTCTCGACAAATGCATCCAGCGCCGAACGGGCCTGTTTCAGGGTTTCGGCAATGTCGCCCTTGACCCATTCGAGGGCCACGTAGTCGTGCCGATCAACCATAACTGCTCCGCTTAGAATTCGTGGGTTGCCTGGATCTCAAAGCCAATAGAGATCTAGTGTGGGAGGGGGCAAGCCCCTCCCACATTTTGACTGCATTTCAATCATCAACCTGTTTGGCCGCAGGCAGGGTGAAACCCGACACCGACCTGCGCAACTGGCTGGCCATCTTCGCCAAGTTGCCGATGCTCTCGGCGGTAGCGGTGGAGCCCGACGACGTCTGCGTGGTGATCTGCTGGATCACGTTCATGGTCAGGGAGATCTGCCCCGCCGATGAGGTCTGTTGCTGCGCCGCGTTGGAGATGCTCTGGATCAGCGCGGCCAGGGTTTTCGATACGCCTTCGATCTCTTCCAGCGCCACCCCGGCGTCCTGGGCCAGCCGTGCACCGCGCACCACTTCGGTGGTGGTCTGTTCCATGGAGATGACGGCTTCGTTGGTGTCGGCCTGGATCGCGCGCACCAGGGTTTCAATCTGCCGGGTGGCCGCCGACGAACGCTCGGCCAGCCGTTGCACTTCATCGGCCACCACCGCAAAGCCGCGCCCGGCATCCCCGGCCATGCTCGCCTGGATCGCGGCGTTGAGGGCGAGGATGTTGGTCTGGTCGGCAATGTCGTCGATCAGGCTGACGATGTCGCCAATCTCCTGGGACGACTCGCCCAGGCGCTTGATGCGCTTAGCGGTGTCCTGGATCTGTTCGCGAATATTGTCCATGCCGTGGATGGTGTTGTGCACCACCTCGTTGCCTTTGTTGGCGATTTCTACCGAACGTTCCGCCACCGCCGAGGATTCGGCCGCGTTGGCCGACACCTGGTCGATGGACTGGGCCATCTGGTTGATCGCGGTGGAAGCTTCGGCGATCTGCTGGGCCTGATGCTCGGAGGCCTGGGCCAGGTGCATGGCGGTGGCCTGGGTCTCTTGCACGGCACCCGCCACCTGCCCGGCGGTGAGGTTGATGGTGGCCACCAGGTCGCGCAGTTGGTCCACGGAATAGTTGATGGAGTCGGCGATGGTGCCGGTGAAGTCTTCAGTCACCGAGGCGGTCACGGTGAGGTCGCCGTCGGCCAGGTCTTCGATTTCATCGAGCAGGCGCATGATCGCGTTCTGGTTGCGCTCGTTCTTCTCGGCGGTCTCGTGCAGTTGGCGGTTGGTTTCGCGCACCATCACCAGGCCGATCAGGATGATCGAGGCCAGCGCCAACAGGCCCAGCACATAGCCGCCGATGGTGTCGAAGCTGCGTCCGCTGGCGAGGTTTTCAAAACCGGTGGCCAGGTGCGAGGCTTCATCGAGCAGGGTTTGCGACAGGTTGAAAATATTGCTCGCCGAGGCGCGGACCTGGAACAACTGCGGCGAGGTTTCGAGGATTTCATCCACGGAGCCGGAGACAAACTCGAACAGCTCGGCGATTTCCGCCAGCCGCGCGCGGGCATCACGGTCTTCGACCTGGGTGATGCGCAGCCCGGGGTTGCCGTTGAGCATGCCATTGAGCACCTGCCCGAAGCGATTGGCATCGCGGCCAAAGGTGTCGGCGGCCTGGACGGCGGTTTCGTCACCGGCCAGCACCGTGTTGACCGCGCCCAGGATACGCTCGGCCAGCAGCGACTGGCGCTGGGCCAAGGCCACCTGGCTGGCCGGCGCGCCGCGTTGCAGCAGGATGTCGACGACCTTTTCCGACTCCATCTGCAATTGCGGTACGGTTTCGGCGAGGGTCGCGGCCACTTGGTGCAGGGACAACACGGTCTGTTCGCTGGCGAGGATCGCGTCGGTGTTTTTCAGCAGCGCCTCCCAGTCGGTCTGCACCGCGCGCATTTCGGCACGGACCGCACTGGGCGCAGCGGGCAGGCCGGTTTCCGGGTCGCCTTTTTTCAGGTAGCCCCAGCGTCGGGCAAAGTCGTTGCGCGCATCGCCCAACAGCTTGAATGCGGCGGCCTTGCCGGCGGCGGCCTCGGTAGCATTCTTGGCAATGCGTTGGGACAGCACGCGCAGTTCACCGGCGTGGCCGATGTACTGTTTGTCGTAGGTGGACTGGGTGTTGAGGTACGCGAAGTTGGCGAACAGCAGCATGATGAACACGATCAGCGCGATAAACAGCACGATGATCTGTGAGCGGCTGCGCGAGCCGGCCAAGGGTTTGGGCGTAGTAGCGGTGGTCATGCGGCGACATCCATGAAGCCTGGGGCCTGGGCCAGGGCGAAGGGGCTGAAGACCTGCCACAGCGGCTCGCCGTCGAATTGGCCCTGGATAAATGGCGCGCCGGGGCTGGGGCTCGCCAGCAAGGCGTCTTGTGCAAAATGCTGCATCCCCACCACCTCGTCTACCAGCAGCCCGACAAACAGATCGTTGTATTCCACCACCAGCACCCGCCGTTGCTTGCGCGCCTTGGACAGCTCAAGGCCAAGGAAGCCGCCGAGGTCCATCACCGGCAGCAAACGCCCGCGCAGGTTAGCAACACCCTTGACCCAGGCCTTGACCCCGGGCATTAAAGTGCAGCGCGGCTCATGCAGGACTTCGGCGACTTCGCCCATGGGCGCGACATACCAATGCTGCCCCAGGCGAAAGCCAATCCCGCTCCAGCGTTGCAGGCGGGTTTCCTGGGATGGCAGGTCGGCGGCCAGCAGGCGGCAGCGGCGGTCGATGTCCAGCAGCAACTCGAAGGCGGTTTGCGACTCGGTCATGATGGCGTGCCGTCAGCCGGCCAGCACCTTGTTCAGGGTGGCGATCAGGGTGTCCTCGTCCACAGGCTTGGTCAGGTAATCCTTGGCACCCTGGCGTGCGCCCCAGATCTTGTCGGTCTCCTGATCCTTGGTGGTGATGATGATGATCGGGATGCCGTTGGTTTCCGGCTCCTTGGACAGCTGTCGGGTGGCCTGGAAGCCATTGAGGCCCGGCATCACGATGTCCATCAGCACGGCGTCGGGCTTTTCCTGGCGGGCCAGGGCCACGCCGTCGGCGCCGTTCTCGGCCTTGAGGACCTGGTGGCCGTGCTTTTCCAGCATGCCGGTCAGTTTGTACATTTCGGTCGGCGAATCGTCGACGATCAGAACACGTGCCATGGTTTTCCCCACTACATTGGTCGGCACCGGCCCTTGTGAGGCGGCGTCAGTGTGCTTGTTCCACTGCGGCGAACCCGGGCACATAGGCCTTGATCGCACTCAGCAGCTCTTCCTTGCTGAAAGGCTTGGTCAAAAACTGATCGACACCCACGATGCGCCCCTTGGCCTTGTCGAACAGGCCGTCCTTGGAGGACAGCATGATCACCGGGATCGACTTGAACACCGGGTTGTTCTTCACCAGGGCGCAGGTCTGATAGCCATCCAGGCGCGGCATCATGATGTCGACAAAGATAATGTGCGGGTGATGATCCACAATCCGGGCCAGGGCATCGAAACCGTCGATGGCCGTGATGACATCGCAGCCCACGTTCTTCAACAGCGTCTCGGCGGTGCGGCGGATCGTCTTCGAGTCGTCGATCACCATCACTCTCAAGGCGTTGGAATGCTGTTCCATATCTGCTCTACCATCGCCACAGCGAATCGGTTTTCGGTGTGTACTGCCTGATGTTGCACAGGATGAGCGCCGCAGGCCTTGGAATTCAAGGGCTGCTGCGCCGTGGCAGTCTTTTTAGCACAGTCTCGGGGAGCAATCTATCGAGGCACCCGCCCGGTGGTTTTTCCTTGACCCACAACAGCCGCAGCGCCACTCTGACGCCACTTTTATGCGCCCCAATTTTGCTAGAGGAAATCCCCCATGAGCGTTCGCGTCGGCATTGTCATGGACCCTATCGCCAGCATTTCCTATAAAAAGGACAGCTCGCTGGCCATGCTCCTGGCCGCCCAGGCCCGCGGCTGGAGCCTGTTCTATATGGAACAGCGCGACCTTTACCAGGGCGACGGCGAGGCCCGTGCACGCATGCGCCCGCTGCAGGTGTTTGCCAACCCCGAGAAGTGGTTCGAACTGCAGGACGAAATCGACAGCCCCCTGAGCGACCTCGACGTGATCCTGATGCGCAAGGACCCGCCGTTCGACATGGAGTTCGTCTACTCCACCTACCTGCTGGAGCAGGCCGAGCGTGCCGGGGTGCTGATCGTCAACAAGCCGCAAAGCCTGCGCGACTGCAATGAAAAGCTGTTCGCCACGTTGTTCCCGCAGTGCACACCGCCCACCGTGGTCAGCCGTCGCGCCGACGTGCTGCGTGAATTTGCCGCCAAACACGGTGATGTGATCCTCAAGCCGCTGGACGGCATGGGTGGCACCTCGATCTTCCGTCACCGCGCCGGCGACCCGAACCTGTCGGTGATCCTCGAAACCCTGACCGCCCTGGGCACCCAGCAGATCATGGGCCAGGCCTACCTGCCGGCGATCAAGGACGGCGACAAACGCATCCTGATGATCGACGGCGAGCCGGTGGATTACTGCCTGGCGCGTATTCCGGCGGCGGGCGAGACCCGTGGCAACCTGGCAGCCGGTGGTCGTGGCGAAGCGCGGCCGTTGTCCGACAAGGACCGCTGGATCGCCAGCCAGGTTGGCCCGACCCTGCGGGAAAAGGGTTTGCTGTTTGTCGGCCTTGACGTGATTGGTGAAAACCTCACCGAAATCAACGTCACCAGCCCGACCTGCATTCGCGAGATCGACAACGCATTTGGCACGAACATCGGCGAAATGTTGATGGCCGCCATCGAGCGCAAGCTGCAAGCCAAGTGACATAGAACAGCCGGACACACACCAACATTGCGTTATCATGCGCGACCTGTGAAACGCGCGATGTTGGTTTTTTTGTCATGACACTCCCGTCCGATCTGCCCTCCGAACTCTCCCACAGCGGCGTGCGCCCGGCTGATCGGCTCGGATTTACCCTGTTCCTGGCCGCATTGATTCACTTGGCCTTGATCCTCGGCGTGGGTTTCACCATGGTCGAGCCCAAGCAGATCACCAAGACCCTGGAAATCACCCTCGCCACGTTCAAAAGTGAAAAGAAGCCCGAGAAGGCGGATTTTCTCGCCCAGAACAACCAGCAGGGCAGTGGCACCCTGGACAAGAAGGCGATCCCCAAGACCACCGAAGTGGCGCCCTTCCAGGACAACAAGGTCAATAAGGTCACACCGCCGCCGGCGCCCAAGCCTGAAGTCAAACAGGCCACGCCCAAGCCCACGGTGACCACCGTCGCACCCAAGCCGCAAAAAGCCCCAGTCCAGCGCGAGAAAACCAAGACCGAGCCGCAACCCGAGCCCGTGAAGCCGGCGCCGACGTTCGACAGTTCGACACTGTCCGACGAAATTTCCAGCCTGGAGGCCGAACTGGCCCATGAACAACAGCTGTACGCCAAGCGCCCACGCATTTACCGCCTGAACGCCGCCTCGACCATGCGCGACAAGGGCGCCTGGTATAAGGACGAGTGGCGTAAGAAGGTCGAGCGCATCGGTAACCTCAACTACCCGGAAGAGGCTCGGCGCCAGCAGATCTACGGCAATTTGCGCCTATTGGTGTCGATCAACCGCGACGGCACCTTATATGAAGTGCAGGTGCTGGAATCGTCCGGTCAGCCGCTGCTGGACCAGGCCGCCCAACGCATCGTGCGCCTGGCAGCGCCCTTTGCCCCGTTTACCGGGGACTTGAACGATGTGGACCGTCTGGAAATCATCCGCACCTGGAAGTTTGCCAAGGGTGATCGCCTTTCCAGCAACTGAACGCGCCGTCCTACAGAAAAGCCGACAGCACTGTATTCGGGTCACGTCCAGCTTGTCAGTTCGCCCCTCCAACGCCACACTAGCGGACATGAAAAATGTCAGCCCGACCTACCTCAAGCACCAATTCCTGATCGCCATGCCCCATATGGCCGACCCGAACTTTGCGCAGACCTTGACCTACATCGTCGAGCACACGGCCAATGGTGCCATGGGGCTGGTGGTGAACCGCCCGCAGGCGCTGAACCTGGCCGATATCCTTGAACAACTGCGCCCGGAGGTCGACCCGCCGGCCCGTTGCCAGGGCGTGCCGATCTACATCGGCGGGCCGGTGCAGACCGATCGCGGCTTTGTGCTGCACCCCACCGGGCCGAAGTTCCAGGCCACGGTGGACCTGGACGGAGTCTCGCTGTCCACCTCCCAGGACGTGTTGTTCGCCATCGCCGACGGCGTGGGCCCTGAACAAAGTGTGATCACCCTGGGTTACGCCGGCTGGGAAGCCGGGCAACTGGAAGCCGAACTGGCCAGCAATGCCTGGCTGACCTGCCCGTTCGATGCCGACATCCTGTTCAACACCGCAAGCGAACTGCGCCTGGAAGCCGCCGCGGCCAAGCTGCGGGTCAACCTCAGCCTGCTGACCAGCCAGGCGGGGCACGCCTGATGGCCTTGCGTCTGATCCTCGGTTTTGACTACGGCACCAAGCAGATCGGCGTAGCGGTCGGCCAGGTCATCACCGGCCAGGCCCGCGAGCTGTGCACCCTCAAGGCCCAGAACGGCATACCGGACTGGAACCAGGTCGAAGCCCTGATCAAAGAGTGGAAGCCCGATGCCGTAGTGGTCGGCCTGCCCCTGAACATGGACGGCACTCCCAGCGACATGTGCCTGCGCGCCGAAAAGTTCGCCCGCCGTCTTAACGGCCGCTACAACCTGCCCTTCTATACCCACGATGAACGCCTGACCACCTTTGAAGCCAAGGGCGAGCGCCGTGACCGTGGCGGCCAGAAAGGCAGCTACCGCGACAACCCGGTGGACGCCATCGCCGCCGCCTTGCTGTTACAGGGCTGGCTGGACGAAAACACTGCTTTATTTGAATCCTGACTGACGCGGCTTGCCTGTCGCTTTTTGTAGGAGCGAGCTTGCTCGCGAAAAACGTCAACGATAACGCATGAAACCTGGATGAACACGGTGCCTGTGAGTTCTTCGCGAGCAAGCTCGCTCCTACACACTATCGCCTGCCTTGAAGGAGCCACCATGAGTCTGCCAAACCCCGCCGAACTGATCCGCCAGATGGCGGTTAGCCTCAAGACGCACCTGGAACACCGTGGCATCAGCGAACCGCGCTTTATCGGCATTCGCACCGGTGGTGTGTGGGTCGCCCAAGCGTTGCTGGACGAACTGGGCAGCGACTCACCCTTGGGTACCCTGGACGTGTCCTTCTACCGCGACGACTTCAGCCAGAACGGCCTGCACCCACAAGTGCGCCCGTCCGCCCTGCCGTTCGAGATTGAAGGCCAGCACCTGGTGCTGATCGACGACGTGCTGATGAGCGGCCGTACCATCCGCGCCGCCATGAATGAACTGTTCGATTACGGGCGCCCGGCCAGCATCACCCTGGTCTGCCTGCTGGACCTGGACGCAGGCGAACTGCCCATCAGCCCGGACGTGGTTGGCGCCACGCTGTCCCTTGAGGCCAGCCAGCGAGTAAAATTGTCCGGTCCCACGCCGCTCGAACTCGAACTGCAAGACCTTGCCCTTTAAACCGCCTTGTAAAGAGTCCCCGCGATGACGCCTCTAGATGCCAAGCGCCCGCTGCAGCTCAATGCTCAGGGCCAGTTGCAACACTTCTTGTCCCTCGACGGTTTGCCCCGCGAACTGCTCACCGAGATCCTCGACACCGCCGACTCGTTCCTCGAGGTTGGCGGCCGGGCGGTGAAGAAAGTCCCGTTGCTGCGCGGCAAGACCATCTGCAACGTGTTCTTCGAGAACTCCACCCGTACACGCACCACCTTTGAACTGGCGGCCCAACGGCTGTCGGCCGACGTGATCACGCTGAACGTGTCCACCTCGTCGGCGAGCAAGGGCGAGACCCTGCTCGACACCCTGCGCAACCTGGAAGCGATGGCCGCCGACATGTTCGTGGTGCGCCACGGCGACTCCGGTGCCGCCCACTTCATTGCCGAGCACGTGTGCCCGCAGGTGGCGATCATCAACGGCGGCGACGGCCGTCACGCCCACCCGACCCAGGGCATGCTCGACATGCTCACCATACGTCGGCACAAGGGCAGCTTTGAAAACCTCTCGGTGGCCATCGTCGGCGACATCCTGCACTCGCGGGTGGCACGCTCGAACATGCTGGCCCTGAAAACCCTGGGTTGCCCGGACATCCGCGTGATCGCACCGAAAACCCTGCTGCCCATCGGCATCGAGCAATACGGCGTGAAGGTCTACACCGACATGACCGAAGGCCTCAAGGATGTGGACGTGGTGATCATGCTGCGCCTGCAACGCGAACGCATGTCGGGTGGCCTGCTGCCGAGCGAAGGCGAGTTCTACCGTCTGTTCGGCCTGACCACCGCACGCCTGGCCGGCGCTAAGCCGGACGCCATCGTGATGCACCCGGGGCCGATCAACCGAGGCGTGGAGATTGAGTCGGCGGTGGCCGACGGCAGCCAGTCGGTGATTCTCAACCAGGTCACGTATGGCATCGCCGTGCGCATGGCGGTGTTGTCCATGGCCATGAGCGGGCAAACCGCGCAACGTCAATTCGAGCAGGAGAAGGCCCAGTGAAGCTCAGCATTCTCGGCGCCCGAGTCATCGATCCGGCCAGTGGCCTGGATCAGGTTACCGATCTGCACCTGGAGGCCGGCCGGATCATCGCCATCGGTACCGCGCCCGGTGCTTTCAGCCCCAGCGAGACCATCGACGCCAAAGGCCTGGTGGCCGCGCCCGGCCTGGTGGACCTGAACGTCGCCCTGCGCGAGCCGGGCTTCAGCCGCAAAGGCAATATCACCAGCGAGACCCGCGCGGCCGCAGCCGGTGGCGTCACCAGCCTGTGCTGCCCACCGCACACCAAGCCGGTGCTCGACACGTCGGCCGTGACCGAGCTGATCCTCGACCGTGCCCGTGAGGCCGGCAATTGCAAAGTGTTCCCCATCGGCGCCCTGAGCAAAGGCCTGGAAGGCGAACAACTCGCCGAACTGATCGCCCTGCGCGATGCCGGTTGCGTGGCGTTCGGCAACGGCCTGGAGAGTTTCCACAGCACCCGCACCCTGTGCCGCGCCCTGGAATACGCGGCCACCTTCGATTTGACGGTGATCTTCCACTCCCAGGACCGCGACCTGGCCGAAGGCGGCCTGGCCCATGAAGGTGCGGTCGCCAGCTTCCTCGGCTTGCCGGGCATTCCGGAAACCGCTGAAACCGTAGCCCTGGCCCGTGACCTGCTGCTGGTGGAACAAAGCGGCGTGCGTGCGCACTTCAGCCAACTGACCAGCGCCCGGGGCGTGGCCCTGATCGCCCAGGCCCAGGCCCGTGGCCTGCCGGTGACGGCAGACGTGGCGTTGTATCAGTTGCTGCTGACGGATGAGGCGCTGATCGACTTCTCCAGCCTTTACCACGTGCAACCGCCGCTGCGCACATTGGCCGATCGTGACGGTTTGCGTGCGGCAGTCAAATCCGGTGTGGTCTCGGCGATTTCCAGCCACCACCAGCCCCATGAGCGCGATGCCAAGCTGGCGCCGTTCGGCGCGACAGAGCCGGGCATCAGCAGCGTGGAGCTGTTGCTGCCGCTGGCGATGACGTTGGTGGAAGACGGTTTGCTGGACCTACCGACACTGCTGGCACGCCTGAGTGCAGGCCCGGCCGAGGCCTTGCGCCTGCCGGCGGGCAAGCTGGCGGTGGGGTCGGCGGCGGATCTGGTGCTGTTTGACCCGGCCGGCTCCACGGTTGCGGGCGAGCACTGGCTGTCCAAGGGTGAGAACTGCCCGTTCATCGGCCATAGCCTGCCGGCGAGCGTGCGCTACACCTTGGTGGATGGGCGCATCAGCTACCAAGCTTGAGCCATTAAAAACTGTAGGAGCGAGCTTGCTCGCGAAGAACGTTAACGATAACGCAGCGCTATCAGGTAGCCCGCATTGTCTATTCGTTCTTCGCGAGCAAGCTCGCTCCTACAGGTTATTTATGATCTACCGGCCGCCATTGCGCTCGGCATTGCGGATCGAAACCTGGGTATTCAACGTCCAGAAGTCATACAGCACCCCCACCAGGAACAAGCCGCCGGTCAGCAGGTAGATCAGGCCGGTGATCCATTTGCCCTGGTACATGCGGTGCACGCCGAACACCCCCAGAAACGCCAACAGAATCCACGCCACGTTGTATTCGATAGGCCCAGCGGTAAAACGCAGGTCCGCTTCACGGTCCATGGCCGGAATCAGGAACAGGTCGATCAGCCAGCCGATCCCCAGCAAGCCGAGGGTGAAAAACCAGATCGTTCCAGTGACCGGCTTGCCGTAATAGAAACGATGTGCCCCGGTAAACCCGAAAATCCAGAGCAGGTAACCGATCACCTTGCTGTGGGTGTCTTGCTGCGGACCAACCTGTTGATAGGTGTTCATGGCGTACCTCTTTTGCTTCGATAGATAAATTTTTTCACTTTCTTTGTGACTTTTTTACAGGCGCCCGACGTACGGCAAATGGTATCTTCCCTCCCCTGAAAGCCTTATGCCACCTGACTTGTGTAGGACAATCGCGGCGAATCGTCGCGTTTTTCCTGAGTTTGACCCCAAGGTTCAGTCGACAAACGGCCTGAGAACGACACAAAAAGCTGTTATAAAGTTGCGCGCAAACCCATAAGAGCCACGCCTAATGCGACCATTTTTAAAGACATGGCTAACCATTTGCCTATTAATGCCACTGGCCGCCCACGCCACCAATCGTGAGCAACGACTTCCGAACGTCAACGGTTTCACCCCTAAAGTCCACAGCGCGCCCAGCACTGCCAAATCGGCAAAGCCGACCGTCAGCCGCCCGACTCAACTGAGCAAGGCCCACGGTAAAGCAGTTCCAGGCCTGATGGCAGTCAACACCAAGCAAAGCAGCACCGTCCTCAGCCGCGCCGTAAACGTGCTCGGTACTCCTTATCGTTGGGGCGGCAGCAGCCCAAGTAAAGGGTTCGACTGCAGCGGCCTGGTGAAATATGCGTTTAACGACGTAGCGGCCGTGGATCTGCCGCGCACCTCCAACGCCATGGCCGCCGGTCACGGGCAGAAGGTTGAGCGCAAGGACCTGAAACCGGGTGACCTGTTGTTCTTCAAACTGAAGAGCCGCCAGGTGAACCACGTAGCCATCTACCTGGGCAACGACCGCTTCATCCACGCACCGCGTCGTGGCAAGTCGGTCAGCATCGACACGCTGAAAAAGCCGTTCTGGGACAAGAACTACGTGATTGCCAAGCGGGTTCTGCCGAAAGAGCAGAACACCTTGCGGGTAGTACAACGCTGATCTGAAGCTGGAATGCAGTAGTACATGTGGGAGGGGGCTTGCTCCCGATAGCAGTGGGCCAGGTACAGATAAGCTGACTGATCCACCGCTATCGGGAGCAAGCCCCCTCCCACATTCGATTTGTGTCGTCCACAACCCCTCAGATATCCCCAGGCACCCTCGCCTTCTCCCGCGCCTCTTCCCGGCTGATCACGCCTTCCGTGACCAACGCCTTCAAGCTCATATCCAGCGTTTTCATACCCAACGCACCGCCGGTCTGAATCGCCGAGACGATCTGCGCCACTTTGTCCTCGCGGATCAAATTTCGAATGGCCGGCGTGCCCAGCATGATTTCATGGGCCGCCACCCGCCCGCCGCCAACCTTCTTGACCAGCACCTGGGACACCACCGCCTGCAGCGACTCCGACAGCATCGAGCGGACCATGGCCTTTTCCCCCGCCGGGAACACGTCCACCAGCCTGTCCACGGTCTTTGCCGCCGAGGTGGTGTGCAGGGTGCCAAATACCAGATGCCCGGTCTCAGCCGCCGTCAGGGCCAGGCGGATGGTTTCCAGGTCGCGCAGTTCGCCCACCAGGATCACGTCGGGGTCTTCGCGCAGCGCCGAACGCAAGGCCAGCGAGAAACTGTGGGTGTCGCGATGCACCTGGCGCTGGTTGATCAGGGCGATTTTCGGCGTGTGGATAAACTCGATGGGGTCTTCCAGCGTGAGGATGTGCTGGCGCCGATGCTGATTGAGGTAATCGATCATCGCCGCCAGGGTAGTGGACTTGCCGGAGCCGGTGGGGCCCGTCACCAGCACCAGGCCACGCGGCAACTGGGCAATACGCCGGAATACCTCCCCCAGGCCGAGGTTTTCCAGGCTCTGGACCTTGCCCGGGATGGTGCGAAACACCGCGCCCATGCCGCGATCCTGCTGGAATACGTTCGCCCGGAACCGCGCCACGCCCGGCAACTCGAAGGCAAAATCCGTTTCAAGAGATGTTTCGAAATCCTTTTGTTGGTAGCGGTTGAGCAAAGGGCTCAATAAATCCGCCACTTGCGGGGGTGAAAGCACTGGCCAATCCAATGGCCAGACTTCGCCATCAATGCGCAGCATGGGCGCCACACCGGCCGACAAATGCAGGTCGGAAGCGCCGCGACGCACGCCGGCCTCCAGTAATTCAGTGATATCCATAGGGCTTTCCATTTCCAGTAGAATGCCGCGGACTCCATATCCACGGGCGCATCTTGAATGTCGACGATAGCAGACAACATCGGCCAGGTTAGCCAGCGCATCCGCGCCGCAGCCGACGCCGTGCAACGTGACGCAAGCAGCATCCATCTGCTGGCCGTGAGCAAGACCAAACCCGCCCAAGCCGTGCGTGAAGCCTATGCCGCCGGGGTGCGTGATTTTGGCGAAAACTACCTGCAGGAAGCCCTGGGCAAGCAGGCCGAATTAACCGACCTGCCCTTGAGTTGGCACTTCATCGGCCCCATTCAATCGAACAAGACTCGCGCCATCGCCGAGAATTTCGCTTGGGTGCATTCCGTGGACCGTCTCAAAATTGCACAACGCCTGTCCGAGCAACGCCCGGCCGAGCTGCCACCGCTGAATATCTGCATCCAGGTCAATGTCAGTGGCGAGGCCAGCAAGTCCGGCTGCACCCCCGCCGACCTGCCGGCCCTGGCCAACGCCATCAGCGCCCTGCCGCGCTTGAAGCTGCGGGGCCTGATGGCGATTCCCGAGCCGACGGACGATCGTGCCGAACAAGACGCCGCGTTTTCCAGCGTGCGCGACCTGCAAAACAGCCTGAACCTGCCGCTCGACACACTTTCCATGGGCATGAGTCACGACCTTGAGTCGGCCATCGCCCAGGGCGCCACCTGGGTGCGGATCGGTACCGCCCTGTTTGGCGCCCGCGACTACGGCCAGCCATGAAATGGCTGACATCCATCTAAGTAAGGACCTGTCATGAGCAACACGCGTATTGCCTTTATCGGCGCCGGCAACATGGCGGCCAGCCTGATCGGCGGCCTGCGGGCCAAGGGCCTGGAAGCGGCGCAGATCCGCGCCAGCGATCCGGGCGCCGAGACCCGTGCCCGCGTCAGCGCCGAGCACGGTATCGAAACCTTCGCCGATAACGCCGAAGCCATCCAAGGTGTCGATGTGATCGTGCTGGCGGTCAAGCCACAGGCCATGAAGGCCGTGTGCGAAAGCCTGCGCCCAAGCCTGCAGCCGCACCAACTGGTGGTGTCGATCGCCGCCGGCATCACCTGCGCCAGCATGAACAACTGGCTCGGTGCCCAGCCGATCGTACGTTGCATGCCCAACACCCCGGCGCTGCTGCGCCAGGGTGTGAGCGGTTTGTACGCCACCCACGAGGTGACCGCCGAGCAATGTGACCAGGCCCAGGAACTGCTGTCTGCCGTGGGCATCGCCCTGTGGCTGGAACAGGAGCAGCAACTGGACGCGGTCACCGCCGTCTCGGGCAGCGGCCCGGCTTACTTCTTCCTGCTGATCGAGGCCATGACCGCCGCCGGCGTGAAACTGGGCCTGCCGCAGCAAGTCGCCGAGCAACTGGCCGAGCAAACCGCCCTGGGCGCCGCGAAAATGGCTGTCTCCAGTGAAGTGGACGCTGCCGAGTTGCGCCGCCGCGTCACTTCCCCCGGCGGCACCACGCAGGCTGCCATCGAATCGTTCCAGGCCGGGGGCTTTGAAGCCCTGGTGGAAAAAGCACTGGGTGCCGCAGCACATCGTTCGGCTGAAATGGCCGAGCAGCTGGGCAAATAGTCGTCCCCCTACGAAGGAATAAATGATGCTTGGACTCAATGACGCCGTCATCTTCATCATCCAGACCTTGGGCAGCCTGTACCTGCTGATCGTGCTGATGCGTTTTATCCTGCAACTGGTGCGGGCGAACTTCTACAACCCGCTGTGCCAATTCGTGGTGAAGGCCACGCAACCGCTGCTCAAGCCCCTGCGCCGGGTGGTCCCGAGCATGTTCGGCCTGGACATGTCGTCGCTGGTGCTGGCATTGCTGCTGCAGATCCTGCTGTTCGCGCTGGTCCTGATGCTCAAGGGCTACCTGCCTTACACCGTGCTGCTGTTGCCATGGGCACTGATCGGGATCTTCTCGTTGTTTTTGAAGATCATCTTCTGGTCGATGATCATCAGCGTGATCCTGTCCTGGGTCGCACCGGGTAGCCGCAGCCCAGGTGCCGAGCTGGTGTCTCAGATCACCGAGCCGGTGCTCGCGCCGTTCCGTCGCTGGGTGCCCAACCTCGGCGGCCTGGATATTTCGCCGATCTTCGCGTTTATCGCGATCCAGCTGATACAAGGCTGGGGCATCCCGTACCTGGCTGACTTCGCGAACATGCCCAAGTTACTGTTCGGGCTGATCTGACAGGCGAAGCAAATGCAGGAGGGGCGGTGCGACGATTCGACCGGCCCCTTCCCACATTTGGCCTTTGCTTGCCGCTGGGTGCATCGGTCTTTAGACTTACGCCTCATTTAAACGAGAGCAGGGTCGATGCCAACTGCCTTCCCCCCCGATTCTGTTGGACTGGTCGTGCCCCAAGTGGCGCACTTCAGCGAACCGCTGGCCCTGGCCTGTGGTCGTTCGCTGCCTGCCTATGACCTGATTTATGAAACCTACGGCCAACTGAACGCCACGGCGAGCAACGCCGTGCTGATCTGCCACGCCCTCTCCGGCCATCATCACGCCGCTGGTTTCCACAGCGTTGACGAGCGCAAGCCTGGCTGGTGGGACAGTTGCATCGGCCCCGGCAAGCCCATCGACACCAATAAGTTCTTTGTCGTCAGCCTGAACAACCTCGGCGGCTGCAACGGTTCCACCGGCCCCAGCAGCCTCAACCCGGAAACCGGCAGACCGTTCGGCGCCGACTTCCCGGTACTCACCGTGGAAGACTGGGTGCACAGCCAGGCGCGCCTCGCCGACCTGCTGGGTATCCGACAATGGGCCGCCGTGATCGGCGGCAGCCTGGGCGGCATGCAGGCCCTGCAATGGACCATCACGTATCCGGATCGCGTGCGCCATTGCCTGGCCATCGCCTCGGCGCCCAAATTGTCGGCGCAGAACATCGCCTTCAACGAAGTAGCACGCCAGGCCATCCTCACCGACCCCGAGTTCCACGGCGGTTCGTTCCAGGAAGCCGGTGTGATCCCCAAGCGCGGCTTGATGCTGGCGCGAATGGTCGGACACATCACCTACCTGTCCGATGACTCCATGGGCGAGAAATTCGGCCGTGGCCTCAAGAGCGAGAAGCTCAACTATGACTTCCACAGCGTCGAGTTCCAGGTGGAAAGCTACCTGCGTTATCAGGGCGAGGAGTTCTCCGGGCGTTTCGACGCCAACACCTACCTGCTGATGACCAAGGCCCTGGACTACTTCGACCCGGCAGCCAACCACGACGATGACCTGGCGAAAACCTTCGAGGGCGCCACGGCCAAGTTCTGCGTCATGTCGTTCACCACCGACTGGCGCTTCTCGCCGGCCCGCTCCCGAGAGCTGGTGGATGCGCTGATGGCGGCCAAGAAAGACGTCTGCTACCTGGAGATCGATGCACCGCAAGGCCATGACGCCTTCCTGATTCCGATCCCGCGCTACCTCCAGGCTTTCAGCAACTACATGAACCGCATTACTTTGTGAGAACGCCATGAGAGCCGACCTGGACATCATCCAAGACTGGATCCCCGCCGGCAGCCGCGTGCTCGACCTGGGCTGCGGCGATGGCGAACTGCTGAGCTGGCTGCGCGACAACAAGCAAGTCACCGGCTACGGCCTGGAAAACGACCCGGACAACATCGCCCAGTGCGTGGCCAAGGGCATCAACGTGATCGAGCAGGACCTGGACAAGGGCCTGGGCAACTTCGCCAGCAACAGCTTCGATATCGTGGTGATGACCCAGGCCCTGCAAGCGGTGCACTACCCGGACCGCATCCTCGACGAAATGCTGCGCGTGGGTCGCCAGTGCATCATCACCTTCCCCAACTTCGGGCACTGGCGCTGCCGCTGGTACCTGGCGACCAAGGGCCGCATGCCGGTCTCGGATTTCCTGCCGTACACCTGGTACAACACGCCGAACATCCACTTCTGCACCTTCGAAGACTTCGAAGCCCTGTGTGGCGAGCGTGAAGCCAAGGTGATCAACCGCCTGGCCGTCGATCAACAGCATCGTCACGGCTGGGCAAGCAAGCTATGGCCCAATCTGTTGGGCGAAATTGGTATCTATCGGGTCAGCAGCCCTGGCTTGACGGATCACAAGATTGCCGTCTAATCATTTTCAAGAGGGACGATCATGAGTCGCTTGGCTATTTTTCTACTGACTGCATGCCTGGGCGCCAGCGCCATGGCGGCGGACACTATCGACGCTAATCGCAAGAAAGACTTCGGTGATATCACCGTTCATTACAACACCTTCACCTCCAGCTTCCTGCAGCCGGAAACCGCCCAGAAAGTCGGCGTGGTGCGCAGCAAGGAGAAGGGCTTGATCAATGTGACCGTGATCAAGGGCGTAACCCCGGTGGCAGCGCAGGTGACAGGCACCATCAAGGACCTGGGCGGCAAGAGCGAGATCCTGACGTTCAAGCAAATCGACGAGAAAGGCGGGATCAATTACCTCGCGCCGTACTCCGTGACGCAGCGGGAATACAAGACGTTTACCATCAATGTGGAAACCGGCGGCAAAGCCCATAGCTTCCAATTCAACCAGGAACTGTTTCCGGCGGAATGATGAACCTTACTCAACTCGTACTGGCCAGCCATAACGCCGGCAAGCTCAAAGAACTCCAGGCCATGCTCGGCGAGTCCGTGCAACTGCGCTCGATTGGCGAGTTCAGCCAGGTGGAGCCGGAAGAGACCGGCCTGTCGTTCGTCGAGAACGCCATCCTCAAGGCGCGCAATGCCGCACGCATCTCGGGCCTTCCGGCGCTGGCGGATGACTCGGGGCTGGCAGTGGACTTTCTTGGCGGCGCCCCTGGCATCTATTCGGCGCGTTATGCCGACGGCAAGGGCGACGCGGCCAACAACGCCAAGTTGCTGGACGCGCTCAAGGACGTGCCGGACGCGATGCGCGGCGCGCAGTTCGTCTGTGTGCTGGCCTTGGTACGGCATGCCGATGACCCGCTGCCGATCCTCTGCGAAGGCCTGTGGCACGGGCGCATCCTGCACGCGGCCAGCGGTGAGCACGGTTTTGGCTATGACCCGCTGTTCTGGGTGCCGGAGCGCAATGTCTCCAGTGCCGAATTGAGCCCGGCCGACAAGAACCAGATCAGCCACCGTGCCCGCGCAATGGATTTGCTGCGCCAGCGCCTGGGCTTGAAATGACCCGGAACACCTCCGCGCAGCCGCTGATCCACGGTGGCGCGCAAACACCTCGGGCGGCGCTGCCGGTGCTGCCGCCCCTGGCGCTGTACATCCACATCCCGTGGTGCGTGCGCAAATGCCCTTACTGCGACTTCAACTCCCACACCGCCAGCAAGGTGCTGCCGGAAGAAGAGTATGTGGACGCCTTGCTGGCCGACCTCGATCAGGACCTGCACGCGGTGTATGGGCGCGAACTGAGTTCGATCTTCTTCGGCGGCGGCACGCCAAGCCTGTTCAGCGCTGCGGCGCTGGGCCGATTGCTCAAAGGAGTGGAAGCACGCATCCCGTTTGCCGCCGACATCGAGATCACCCTGGAAGCCAACCCCGGCACGTTCGAGCAAGAGAAGTTCGTCGCCTACCGCGCGCTGGGGATCAACCGGCTGTCCATCGGCATCCAGAGCTTCCAGCAGGCAAAGCTTGAGGCCCTGGGCCGCATCCATAACGGCGACGAAGCCGTACGCGCCGCAGGGATGGCGCGCCAGGCCGGGTTCGACAACTTCAACCTGGACCTGATGCACGGCTTGCCCGACCAGTCCCTGGACGATGCCTTGAGCGACCTGCGCCAGGCCATCGCGCTCAAACCCACACACCTGTCCTGGTACCAGTTGACCCTGGAACCCAACACCGTGTTCTGGAACCAGCCGCCCGCGCTGCCGGAAGACGATACCCTGTGGGACATCCAGGAAGCCGGCCAGGCGCTGCTGGCCGAACACGGTTACGCACAATACGAAGTGTCGGCCTACGCCCAGCCCGGGCGCCCGGCGCGACATAACCTCAACTACTGGAGCTTCGGTGACTTTATCGGCATCGGCGCCGGGGCCCACGGCAAGCTCAGCCATCCGGACGGGCGCATTGTGCGCACCTGGAAGACCCGCGCGCCGAAGGACTACCTCAACCCGGCCAAAAGCTTCCAGGCCGGGGCGAAGGAGCTGACCAACGAAGAGTTGCCGTTCGAGTTCCTGATGAACGCCCTGCGCCTCACCGAGGGCGTCGACGCCACGCTCTACGCCGAACGCACCGGCCTCGACCTGGCGAGCCTCGACGAGGCGCGGCGCGAGGCAGAACAAAGTGGCTTAATGCAGGTCGAACCGTCACGCCTGGCGGCCACCGATCGCGGGCAACTCTTTCTCAATGACCTGTTGCAGAAGTTTTTGAGCTGATCGCTCTAAGGAAATCGAATGGATCTGGTACTCGACCTGCTCGCCACCGTATCCCGCTGGAGCCGCAGCAACCTATCGGAAATCTCCCTGGCCCTTGTGGGCTGTTTGCTGGTGCTGTTTGGCGCCGACATCAAGGGCTGGGTCGAAGCACGCCTGGGCAGCGTTGCCGGCGCGTTGCGCGTACCGTTGATGGCCTTGCTGTGCATGATCGGCAGTGGTGCCGCGCTGATCTACGCCACGCCGTGGATTGTGCGGGGATTGAGCCAGTTCAATAACTACAGCCTGGCGCCGGTGCTGGTGGTGGTGCTGGTGCTGATTGGCGTCGTCGCCGATCGCCGCTGACCTCAAATCCAACACAAAACAACTGTGGGAGGGGGCTTGCCACCGATAGCGGTGGATCAGTCACTTTGATGTCGACTGACCCTCAGCTATCGGGGTGTAGAACCGTAGACATCGTTTACATCTGAAACCGGGGACATCGTTTACACATTTGAGGCCTGGACGCGGGTC
>NZ_JBWKOX010000008.1:0-263285 GCF_059416305.1 Pseudomonas sp. GW821-FHT09D08 | reverse complement strand
ACGTGGGTTGCTCATGGCACCTCCTGATTGGCCTCAGTTTAAGGCATGGAGGTGTCTACGAAACCCGGGGCGATTCAAGGATCAGTCGCGGGTTAACTATATGCCAATCGAAACTTAGCTCATACCGTCATCGTATATACGTAGTTCGCTGTTTTCCGACCTAAGTCGGGTTACTCCTGAGGCAGAACTTCATACAACTGTCACGTGACGGCAGGTCGATAAAACTGACCCAGGGAAACTTGTCCCGCCATTTCCAATTAGCAGAGATAAGGGGCACGAAATGCGTCATAAGTTCATGCGCGCAATCATAGGCAGCGTACTGACCGCAGCATCAATGATGGCGCATAGCGAGGATGCGGTGACGTTCGCCATCCAGGCTGGGGATGTGCATGCGGCTGTAGAGCAATTACATTCGATGGGCTATCGGGTTACGTTGGGCTCAGGCGTTGGCGGGCCAGCTCGGGCAGTCATCGGCAAGATGACCCTGCGCGAGGCGCTTGACGTCATGTTGGCAGGCAGCGACCTTGAGGCGAGTTGGTCGCGTGGTGAAGCGTTCATTCGTCCACGTAGCGTCGGCACGGCGGACGGGCGCAAGATCGGCGAGGTTCGCGTCGCAGGCGATGTGCAGAGCGGTCAGGGCGGCATCGCTCAGCGTGGCGTCAACGGTAGCAGCGATGAAACTGCCACCGAGCATAGCCGGGCCTATTCGCCAGCGAAGGTTCGCATCGGTGGCAAGACACCGACCACGTTGCAGCATTCTGTGCAGAGTGTATCGGTCATCAGCCGCCAGCGTATCGAAGACCAGCAGATGAACTCTCTGGGCGACGTGATGCGCTGGGCCCCTGGTGTGACCACATTACAGCGTGGTTCCGACAGCCAACTGATGCCTCATTTTTTCTCGCGCGGCTTTGAAATCCGAAACTTTCAGATTGATGGTGGTGCCCCCATCAACTATGGCTCAGGCAACGACTATACGTCTTCGCTGACGCCAACGTTCGATATGTCGCACTACGACAATGTTGCAGTGCTGCGCGGCGCTGACGGTATCAACTCTGGCGTGGGTGACCCCGGCGGTGTGCTTTCGTTGGAACGCAAGCGACCGGTAGCCCAAGCGCAATATACGGCAGAGTTGAGTGCAGGCTCATGGGACGCGCGCCGAACGATGTTCGACGTATCTCAACCCCTTAGCGAGGATGGACGCTGGCGTGTCCGTGCGGTGGCCACCCACGATGAGAGCGACTACTTCTACCGAGTCGCCGATCGCCAGTTGGACAGCGGTTATGTAAACCTGGAGTTCGATCCCGACGAGCATACCCGTATCAACGTCGGTGGCAGCTACACCGAGCAGGATGCCGTGCCCTTTAGTCTGGGTTTGCCACTGTACGCTGATGGCGGTGATATGGCCCTGTCGCGCTCAACGTTCATTGGTATGCCTTTCGCCAATCAACACACTCGCAATAAGGAAGTGTTCGTACAGCTTGAGCACTTCTTTGCACCGGACTGGTCGGTTAACCTCAACTTGTCGGGTATCAATCAGGACTCGAATTCGCTCTCTTCATCGGTGTTTCTCGTCGACGGCGTGAATCGCGACACCGGTACTGTCGACGGCCAGATCATGTTGGACCAACGCAAATTGCGTTCGCAGCAACGAGTCGCGGATGCTTACGTAACCGGCGGGTTTGATCTGTTTGGGCTGCGGCAAAAGCTGGTGCTCGGCGTCAGTCAGCAGAAGCAGGATGATCGCAACGATGCGGGCGGCAATTACTTCTATCCGCAAGGCCCGATCGACATTGTCGGTTTCGACCCGAGTGCTTGGGCGCGGCCCGATCTTTCGCAGTTCCAGCGGGACGCCATCACCGTACCTGCCTACTGGCGCGAACAGAGCGCAGCGTACGGCTCACTTCAATTGGAGCTTATTGAAGGGCTGCGTGTGGCCGCATCGATGCGCTACAACCGTTACAAGACGGAGCAGAGCACGATCTACGGAGGGGACTTCCCTTCAGTCCAGAATACTCGCATGAGCGAGAACAAGCGCTTGCCGCCAACGGTCTCTGTCAGCTATGACCTCACGCCGCAGACCACCGTCTACGTGAGCCATGCCGGCATTTTCAACACCAATGCGAACAAACTGACGGCTGCAGGTACAGTCCTTGAGCCTGAAACCGGGCGCACTATTGAAGTCGGCCTGCGCCGCAGTGACTTCAATGGTCGCCTGAACAGCAGTCTCGCGTTTTTCGACACTGTGCAAGAACACATCGCCCAGGACGATCGGGAATCACCCTCGACCGATAACCCGGACACTGGCATCTCCTGCTGTTATTTCGACAGCGGCAAAAAGACATCCAAAGGCTTTGAGGCGGAGATCATCGGTGCACTGACTCCCAGCTGGCAATTGGCGTTCAGTTATACCCGTAACACGATTGCGTTCAGTTCGCCCCAGTTGGCACCCAGCAACTTTCTTACACAGGCTCCCAAGCACACGGCCAAGCTATTCACCAGTTACCGCCTGGGCAGCGCGGGTTGGGCCGGCAGAACCACTCTAGGTGGAGGCCTGCGTTATCAGAGCGAGACAGTCACCAATGGCTTTGACGGCAACGGCGAGAAGCTTGTCACCCGGCAAGGCACCTACGCGGTGACCGACCTTTTTGCACGGGTGATGCTCAGTCGTAAGGTATCACTACAGGCCAACCTGGCTAATGCGTTTGACCGGTATTACTACGCGAGCGTGGGCAATGTCAGGGGGCAAAATTTCTATGGTGAGCCGCGCAGCGTGTCGTTACTCCTGAAGATGCAGTTCTGATCAACACATAACAGAACCCGACTTTCGCGGGATCGTCCTGTGCATGGAAACACCTTAGGTTACCGCTCCATTGCTGCGTCAGCGATTGCGCCGCGCAGCCTGCTTATTGTTTAAGGAGAGTTTCAATGAGTGAGATTTCAACGCTGGCCGTGCTGGGCAAAAATACCGGTGTGCCGGACATCAATCGCCCCCTTACGCCGTCGCAAGCGGAGGCCTTCAACCGGATCGAACGGGTGATGAAGGCTGCCACGGCCATTGGCCTGATCGCGGCACCGGGATGCGGGAAGTCAACGGTTCTGCGGCATTTGGCCGAGCAGCACGGCGGGATCGTCATTACCGTCGCTAACATGACCGAAGCGGCAGGTTTGAAGCCGGCCAATGAGTTTGAAACCACCATTGGCCGTATGATCGCCACGCATCTGCAGAATTATCCGTTGGTGGTAGTAGACGACTTGGACTACTTCGTCGGCCCAGCCTCCAATGCGTCCACACGCCCTGGCTTTGTGCGAACGGTGTTGCGCCAACTGCGCATGCAGGCGCAGGCGTCCGGCCGCCATCTGTTGTTGGCGGGGCACCCTCCGGAGTCCTGGGAGACGGCGGAATCTCAGTTTGGTGCAGATACAGCTGTGGTGCCGCTGGCCAGTTTTGGACCGCAGGATTATGCAGTGGTCGCCCGTGCGGTTGCGGGGGGGGAGGCGGTTGCCGGTGTCGACTTCTCAATGCTGCATCGCTTTGCCGGGCACCTCAATGGTCACCAACTGCGGCTGGCGTTCGGCATGCTTGTCGGCCAGGCCAGTATCACCACCGAAGATGTGATCGAGTCACTGAAGAGCCATGTAATGGTCTCCAACACGCGGGTTGATGAGGTGGAAGACATAAGCTTCGACCAGTTGCCGGGGCACGAACACATCGTCGAAGCACTCGAGACCAATATTGTCTTTCCAATGGAACACCGTGACCTAGCGGCGCGCATGGGCCTCAAGCCAAAGCGTGGGGTCCTGCTGTTCGGTCCTCCCGGAACCGGCAAGACTTCGATTGGTCGGGCATTGGCGCACCATATGCGCGGAAAGTTCTTCCTTATTGACGGCTCCTTCGTCAGTGAGCCGCCCGCCGCGTTTTTCGGCAAGCTTGAGCGCGTAGTACAAGAGGCCAAGGAGAATGCGCCGTCACTGCTCTTTATCGACGACGCCGATGTGCTGTTCCAAATCCAGCACATTGCCGGTTTGTCGCGCTACCTGTTATCGCTGCTCGATGGCATCGAAAGCGAGACCGCCAGCGGCGTGTGCGTGATGATGACTGCGATGGATGTGCGACCGATTCCGGAGGCACTGCTGCGCTCTGGCCGAGTCGAGCTGTGGCTGGAGACCCGTACGCCTGACGAAAGCACCCGTGAGAAGATTTTGCGCCGATGGCTTGAAAGCGATACCGAGACGTTTGAGGGGCTTGACTGTGGCGCATTGGCCAAGCTTACCGAAGGCTTCACGCCTGCCGACCTGCGTCGCCTGGTAGGAGACGGCAAAGCGCGCCTGGCCGCGGATATCGTGCGTAAACGACCATTACGCTCTGCCGATGCGTATTTCCGCCAGGCTGTCACGGAGATCATTGCCGTGCGCAACCGTATGGCATCCATGCTGGGCGGCGAAACGTTGCAGGTGCCCGTTGCACAGGATGGCTATCCAACCAACCACTACGAAGCTATGGATGGGTACTGAGATGACGGTAAGTATCGAGCGTTTCGCAGCGGAGCAGGCCGTTGTCCCTGGCGACAACACGGATGACCTGGCACTTGACTGCACGCGATACGAGCTCGCCAATGGGTTGGTGGTGATCGTGCACCCTGCGCCTGAGGCTGCTCAGGTCTCCTTGACCGTCTGCTACCGCGTTGGCTCCAAGGACGAAGGCCCTGGCCAGACCGGCAGCGCCCACCTGTTTGAGCACCTAATGTTTACCGGGAGTGCCAATCTGCCCGGTGGCTGGGCCGAGTCAATGAAGGCCGTAGGCGGCACCAACGTCAATGCGTACACATCCCATGACCGCACGTGTTTCTACCAGACAATTCCGCTCGGCAGTCTTGCCTTTGCATTATGGGCGGAGGCTGATCGCATGGGGCATTTCCGCGAGCATCTGAGCGACGCGGCATTAGCTCGCGAGAAAGCTATCGTGCTTGAAGAAAAGTCGCAGCGAGAGGGCGTGCCCCTGGGTGAAGTGTCGGAATTGGTGCTACAGAGTCTTTTCCCTCCTGGGCATCCCTATCATCACACTGTGATTGGTTCGGTTGAAGATATTGCTGGCGTCAGCCTCATTTCTGCACGTGATTGGCACCACCGCTACTACGGACCCGACAATGCGGTTGTGGTGATCGCAGGACCGATTGATCCGCAACAGACCTTGGCACTGGTGAAGGAGCACTTCGACCATCTCCCTCCGTCGGGGCGGGAGTGGACCTGCACGCAAGCTTGGGTGCCTGCATTGGCACAGCGACGACGCGCACGCGTCGCCTCACACGCAATCGACTATGACGAAGTGCAACTGATCTGGCCGGTGGCAGAAATTGCTGATAAGGGGTCAGCACACCTGGCCGTTCTAGCCGATTTACTGGGTGGCAGTGAACTGTCGCCACTCTATCTTGAACTGGTGAAGCCTGGGCATGCTCTCAATGCCTCGGCCATTTTCACTCCTGGCGAAGTGTGTGGCCAATTCCTGATCAGTCTCTCGTTAGAGCAAGGGCGGCGGCACACCGACGTTGCGGAGCGCGTACGCGGTGTCATTGCCAAGGTGCTGGATGGGCCAGCCGACAGCGCCAGTTTCGAGCGCCTGTGCCGTCAGAAGCGGATCATGACCGTCATGCGCCTGGGAAGCGTGAGTGCGCGAGTGGCGATGATGATCGATGGGGAAATGTCGGTACGTGATCCGTGGCACTTCCAGCATGAGCTGGCCGATCTACAGACGACTGATGCAGAGAGGGTCATCGCGCAGGGGCGTCGCTGGCTGTCAGCCGAGCCATTCGTGCTGGAAGTGCACAGCCAAAAGAAAGTCGCCATTACCGTGACCGACAGTTTGCGCTCACCGCGTCCGTCGGTCATACCTCAGGTTGAGGCAACCAATGACATTGAATGGGATGAAGTGGCACTGTTCAACGGTACTCGGCTCGTTACCAGCCAGCGGCCCGGGGCGCGTGACTTCGTTCTTCGCCTGGAACTGGCGCGTGGCAATGGCGTGGAGTCCGAGGCCGAGCGCGGTTTCTGTGCACTGCTTTCCACATTGCCCTATCACGGGATTGGCGAGCGCAGCCCGGAGGAGACACGCATCCAGACCCAGGAAGGCGGTATTGGTATCGTCTGTGGCGCCACCGTGTCGTATTTTTCGATCGAACTCAACGGCCCAGCAACCTCCGCTGCACAAGCGGTAGAACTGCTCGCCGATCTGGTATTGCGTCCACGGCTGGATACTTTTGTATTTGACGAAGTTCGACGTGATCAGCGCAATGGACTCATCGAGGCCAAGGTGGATCGCTTGGACTGGGCGATGCAGTTGCCCCGAGCTCGGTTATACGGCGCGCAAAGCATCGAGATACGTGATGCCGAAGGCAGTGCTATGGCCATCGAGCAGGCAACGAGAGCGACAGTACTGGCCTTTCACGAGCGACTGTTTGATCCTCAGGGCGCACGTTTATTTGCCACCGGCTCAGAGCAGGTACTGGCGACTCTCCGGCCACGACTGTCGGCATTTACCTCGCGCTGGCGGCAGTCCGTGGCACCTTTTCCCGAGCCTGTCGTGCCGGCACTGCCTGATCGCGCCGACGAGCGCATCCAGTTTGTAACGGCCGGCCCGAGTGACCAAGCGGTGATTCAGCTGGCGCTATTGCTGCCACATCCCCTGAATCTGCTGGCCCGCGAGACGGCGCGAACCTTGGTGGCGGTCCTCCAGGAACGTGTCAATCATCGATTGCGCGAAGAGCTGGGCTGGACCTACGGGGTTAGTGCCGGCATCGCTGAAGCCGAGATGACGGCTCTGCCGCCGTGCCTGATGCTCACCACGTCAGTCAACGCTCTGCATGCAGGCGAAGCGGTTCGCGAGATACGTGCATTTATCCAAGCGTTCGTTACCGATGCTCCGCCGACCGCAGTGGAGATGCAGGAGCAACAACGCCAAGCCGGTATCAATCTGTCCTACGCCAGCGCGAGCACGAGTGGCCTTGCCATGAGTGTGCTTGATGCGTTCCGCCTTGGCTTGAAGGCGCCACTGGGTGCACGCCGTGCGGCACTGGCTAACGTGTCTGCTGCCGCAGTCGTTCGGGTACTGCAAGATGCCCTGGCAAACGGCCCCGTCGAATGGGTTGTGGCCAGTACCGCGACCGGTGTGGCCGACGGGTTGTCAGTTGCCGGCCTGCCGATTGATGGAGAGGGCGGCCAGGCATGAGCGACCAGCGCGAGGAAAACGCCCCATCGGCGGCTCGCGGCCGCTCATGGAGGTGCTTGTTGCGTTGGGGGCAACGACCTGAAGAAAAAGTGCTTGCCGAGGCCCCTCACATCGCGGGCTCACTTGTGCACGTCGATAAGCGTAGCTATGCCATCGACCGTCTGTTTTTCCAGCGGCTGTGGCGTCTTTGCCGACCTTATTGGGTACGCAACGGTGCATGGCCGTCCTGGGTGGCGCTCGGGGTGCTATTTGCGCTGGTCATCGCGTTCAGCCTGGGTGGTGCGCAGATGGCGCAATTGTCGGCGGACCAGACCAATGCTCTCGTTGCCAAAGAGGCAGCCGAGTACTGGCATTTTTGGACACTCATCACCTTGGCGGGGTTGGTTCGTTTCGGTGCCAGCATCGTGCAGACCTATGTGGGGGGGCGCCTCAATTTACACTGGCGGCAGTGGTTGACGCTGTACCTGGTTGACCGCTACCTGGAGCACCGGACCTACTATGAGATCACCGTCGATTCGGAAATTGACAACCCTGATCAGCGTATCCAGGAGCATGTCGATCCTTTCGTCAAGGCGGTTAGCGGGTTGCCTCAGCAACTGCTGGGGGCGGGCTTCGACATCATGGTGCAGATCGTCATCCTCATGGCGATCTCACGCACAATGCTGATTGCGACATTCATCTACGCGGTTTTCCAAACCGTGTTGACGTTGTACTTGTACAAACCGACCATTCGACAGAACTGGGATTCGACGGTAGCGGAAGCAGATTTGCGTTATGGCCTGCTGCACGTGCGCGATCATGCGGAAACCATCGCTTTCTATCGTGGCGAGGCGCAAGAGCGGCGGCACATTGAGGCGCGGACGCGACTGGCGGTGTTACGCCAGTTGGTGATTCTCAAGTACCAGCAGTTTATGGCTGTCGTTCAGCAATTCTCCAATTTGGTATGGGGTGCGTTGCCCATGGTTATCATCGCTCCGCTCTACTTCACCGGTGAAATTGAGTATGGCGCGATCATGACCGGCATTGTTGCCTCTTCGCTGATTCTGCAGAGCCTGTCGACGCTGATGAACTACATCCCCACCTTGAGTCAGATGGCGCCGATGGCTGTGCGCCTGGCGGAGATCCAGGAAAAGTTTGACCGGTTGGGTGAGCAGCGTAAGAGCGAGTCAGGTGTTCCGCGCTTGGCGTTCCTCGAAGGTGACGGTATTTGCCTGAAGGGCGTAACGCTGCAAACGCCCGGAGGAGAGCAGACACTGGTGCGGGACCTCTCGGTCGCGGTGGCGTATGGCGAAAGCCTGGTCATTGTCGGTCAAACCGGCTCGGGCAAAAGTTCTTTGCTACGTGCCATGGGTGGGCTTTGGACGCGTGGCAGTGGCACCGTCATCATGCCGCCACGCGAGCAGACGCTGTTCCTACCGCAGCGTCCGTACATGGTACTTGGAACGCTGCGCGACCAGGTTTTGTACCCGCAACCGGACGCATCAATCGACGACTTCACCCTGCAAGGCATTCTGGAGCGCGTCGGTCTGCCTGATTTGGTGGCGTGCAACGGTGGCCTGGATACCGAGCGTGACTGGGCACGCATCCTGTCGCTAGGCGAGCAGCAGCGGATCGGCTTTGCCCGCGTGCTGGTCATCAGGCCACGTTTTGTACTGCTCGACGAGGCGACCAGTGCGCTCGACCTAGCCATGGAGCAACGGCTGTACGAGCTGCTCAGGGCCAGTGGTGCAACCTATGTAAGTGTCGCGCATCGGCCGAGTGTGGTCGCGTTCCACCAGCGTGTACTTAACGTTGGCTGCGACGAGCAGTCAAACGAGTCATGCCGTGCAATTGAAATCAACCCGCATATGCCACGAGATGAAGCTCGTGAGGTGGAAAATAGCGATGAAAAAACTCATTAAGTTTTTATTGATTGCCGGTGTTTCATGCGTGGTTTGTTCACGTGCCGCGTGGGCAGGGCAGGACGGTGGCTTGTCCATGGGGGCGATCGCCAGTGCAGCGACCCCAACCGTAAAAGCCGTGATGATCCTGCTCGTGCTGATCTCGATCGCTTCCTGGAGCGTGCTGGTGCGCAAGTTGATCGCATTACGCCGGTTGTTTCACTCGACCCGGCACGCCGAGGAGCGGCTCCAACTGGCTGAAACCCTTGAGTCGGTTGTGGAGGTGGGTGATCTCACTGTCCTTGCCCTGTTGGATGCTGCTCATGATGAGGTGCGGCGATCAAAGAGCCTGGTAGCCGCAGGGCTGACTGAAGGGCTTAACGCTCGCCTTGCGTTGACGCTGGACCGTGTTGAAGAAGCGGCCGCGCGCCAGGCCGGGAGCGGTGTCAGCTTGTTTGCCACGGCGGCCAGTGTCACGCCCTTTATCGGGTTGTTCGGGACCGTGTGGGGGATCATGCATAGCTTCGTCGGCATCGCCCAGGCCAACAGTACAAGCCTAGCTGTGGTAGCGCCTGGTATCGCCGAAGCGTTGCTGGCCACTGCTATCGGCCTGGTTGTGGCCATTCCGGCAACCGTTATGTACAACGTGATTGGCAAATGGGTGGCGCACTACCGGGCGCGTCTGTCTGACTGCTCTGCGCACATTGCCAATCTGGCGAGCCGGGACGCTGAGCGCGCCCAACTGCCGCGGTACGGTGTCAGTGGTCTGCGCGCGGTGACGGAGGCATAAACCCATGGGTAAGTTGACGAAACAGCGTTTTGCGGGAGAGTTCGAACTCAACGGGGAAATTAACGTGACCCCCTTTATCGACGTCATGCTGGTGCTGCTGTTGGTGTTCATGATTGCGGCACCGCTTTCTACGGTAAACCTGCCGATTGAGTTGCCGACGTCCAGCGCCCAGGTAGCACCGCCGCTTGAGCAACCGGTGACGATCAGCGTTCAGCGCGACCTGACGCTGTACCTTGGAGAGTCTCCCGTTCTGGCCTCAGATCTGCCAGCCGCCCTGGCTTCACAGGGAGCCACGGCTTCGACGACGGTGTTCCTGAATGTCGACAAACAGGTCAGCTATGGGGACATGATTGGCCTGCTCGATACGTTGCGCAAGGCCAACTATACCCAAGTGTCTCTCGTTGGCCTGGAGAGCAAAAATTGATTCGTCATGGGCGCATCGTGTTGCGGGCCCCCAGCTGGCTGACCACATTGTTTGTCGCAGTAGTTCACGCGGTGGCAATCGCCTGGATACTGGGGCGGACCGATATGACGACAACAGAGCCTGTCAGCATGCCGCCGCTGGTGTTGAAAATTGCGCCACCGGCGGCCCCGCCTGTGCCTTCGCCGCGTGATTTGTCGGTGGCATCGGCGGCTGCCTCCATGGCTGTAGAAGCGCCAACTGTTGAAGTTCCGGTGACCAAACCACTGCCAGAGGTATTAGAAACAAAGCACGGGATACTGGCGAAGGTGCCACCGAAACAGCCTCAGCCCAGGGATAAAAAGCCGCAACCGCCCAAACCAAAGAAAACCGCTCCGACCGCGACGCCACCTCAGATCGCCGCGCATTCCACTCCGACAGCACCGAGTGAAGTCCCGCAGACCGTCGCACCGCCACCGGTAGAGGCCGCGCAAAAAGCAACTGACAGCGCTGCCCAGGCACAAGGTGCTGCGACCACTGCACTGGACGCTTTGGATAGTTGGGAGGCGCAGGTGCTGGCTCGTCTTGCCAGCGCCAAGCGCTACCCCCAAAATGCCCGCATTGCCCGCGAGCAGGATACCGTCACGGTCAGTTTTACTGTGGCGCCTGACGGCAAGGTCGGTGCGGAGAAAATTGTGCACAGCGGCGGGTATCAGAGTTTGGAGGAAGAAGCATTGGACTTGGTCTCACGTGTATCGCCCTTGCCACCGCCACCGGACGGCGAGCCGCAACGACTGTCTCTACCCATTGATTTTTACTTGCGCTGATGTGCCCATTCGATAGTGCCATCGTCAGCGCCTTGCCGCGTCATTGGGTCGATCGCCTGTTCGCCGCAATGCTGCCCGGGCAGAGCGAAACGTTCTGGCTGGCCGTGGCCGAAATCGTGTTGGAGTTGCTCCCTGACGATGTGGTGGTGGTGTGGGAGACGTTCGACACGCGTGCATTCCATCGAGGCGCCGACGGTACGCTCACGGTGCATCGCGGCGCGCACGCACATGCTTTGCGCGCGCCTGCAATTTACACCGCATTCAATCTTCCTTTCAGTGATTCGGTACGCACATTCGATAGCAGCGCGCTGGCCAACGCTGGTTGGGATGAAACACTGCTGTCGGCGGCTTCGCGACCACCGGCTGCAGCCACATTGGACTTTCTTCAGGGACAGGAAATCCATGCCACGATCGCCATTTATGGGCATGCGGGCATGTCCCAGATTCGCCGGCAGGCGCTGGAGAAATTAAGACCGGTGCTGCCTCAATGTGTATCAGCGTTGTTCGAACGACGCCGATCGGTTGCGGCCGGAGCAGGGCTTGCGGAGTTCCTGCGCGAAGTTCCGGTCGGCCTGGTTCTGGTTGACTGGTTCGGTGTGGTGTTGTCCGTCAATGACGAAGGCTGTCGGCAAGCGGCGATATGGAATGAAGCGCCGCGAAAGGTCAGCCTCAAGGGTGCGCGTCAACGCTTTGCCGTGCCCGACGATTTGACGCAAGGCTGGGATCATTTACGCAGTGAATGGATCAACTGGCTGCGCGGAGAGGGGGCACGGCCGCAAGCGCTGGTTATAAAGCACAATGCGGATCCCATGCTGGAGGTTGCGATCGAACTTGTTCACGACCATGGCGCGCCCACCACCACGCCGTGTTTTATCGCACGCTTTGCGGGTATCCATGCGCGTGGCGATGCTGGTGTGCCGATTCCGACGCCAGCGCAGATCGCGATTCTTTCACAGTTGTCGCCTGCCGAGCGCTCCGTTGCGTTGCTGACCCAGAGCGGGCTGAGCAATCAGGAGATCGCCGATCAGCTAGGCAGGCAGGTCGGTACGGTCAAAGACCATCTGACAAGTATTTACGAAAAGCTTGGCGTCAGCCGCAGAACGCAGTTGGTCAAGGCGTTACACCTCGAGTGAGTGGCGCTTGTTCCTGGGCGTGCAATCAAGACTGTTACGGAATTGATTTATTAGGTCGGTGCTCACGGGGCAGGGGACCGGCCAGCAGGAAGTGCTGGGGGACTCCAGGGATGCGCCACTCGATGCGTTGTCTGCTGCTGACTGTGGACCTAGTGTTGCCAGCAGATATCGAATAATTGGTTCTGTGCAGAGATTCCAAGTTTTAAGTATGCATTCCTGCGATGTGTGGCTACCGTACTTGGGGATATATCAAGAAGCAGTGCGATGCTTTCCTTACTGTGCCCGATGATGATGTAAGCGCAGACATCGGTCTCGCGGTCGGTTAGTTCACGGCATCTACTCCTCAGTAGAGAGCGAAATTGCAGGCGCTTGCGACTTTTCTCTAAAGTGAGCGCATCCTCTTTACCAGCCGCGCTGTAGGTGCGTGCCAGGGACGTCTGAAATTCAGCGTGCCTGCGTACGCTCGACATGATGATCCCGGCCAGTTGCTGAATATGCTCACGCTCGGAGGCTTCGAATGTTGGAGCACGGTCACTGCGATGAAAGCTGACAGTGGTCGTGTGTTCTTTGTCCTTCATCCATATGATCGCTTCCTCGCCTAATTTGGAGTGGTCGTATAGCTCAGTGATGAGCTCCGATTGGGCTCTGTGGAGGCGAGGTATTGAGGGAATATTGACGAAATCCACCGAAGGGGCAGAGGCGCCACTGTCATTGAGTAACGCGACCACAGGGTCCACCTTGTAACCCTTGCGTTGCCAGTGATCGCCGGCCAGCGTCAGGTAATGGTGATCCATCGAGGGCGAAGCAAGCGCAATGATCGATGGGCGCTTATCGCCCGCCCATTCATAGGCAATGCAACTAATTATGCCAAGCGTCGGGGCGAAAAAGTTAAGCAGTTCCATCGGAAAATGCTGGCTTCCTATCGCATCAATCAGCGCGGCCGTTCGATCAAATATCGTATCCATTGGGATCCTCCATCATGGCCAATGCACGAAGTGGTCCGGATTTCAGTCGATATCGAATTCTCGTTGAACAGTGATAAGCGCAACAGGGCATGGCATATGGGCCGCCCATAGACTGTCGGCGTCAAAAAATAATGCCCAACGCTGGTGCGTACGAGCTCTAACGGTGCGGGCACTCATCTTGTAGAAGTATGTTCTGCGCATTGCGCAACTTCGATACTGGCTGCACGTGATGTCAGTGAGCATCTCAGTCGCCCGGTCAGCCACGTGTGCTGACCGAAATCCCCCTGTATCGGATAGAACTATGAACCAGGAAAAACTGGAAACCTACCTAGAGTCCCTGAACTTCGCTGATGCTCCCCGGCGAGTGACGTCAGTATTACCAGGGCCGATCGCTGCGCAGCAACATGACGCGGCGATTAGTACAGAATCCATGGCCCGTGCCACAGGGAGGGGTTTCCCGGTCATTTTTGATAAAGCGTATGGCGTCACGGTAAAGGACCCGGACGGCAACATCTTTATCGATCTGTCCTCTGGCATCGGCGTCAATAGCGTTGGTCGTTGCCATCCGCTGGTGGTTGAGTCGATTGTCGCCCAGTCCAATCAATTGATGAATGCTACCGACGGCACCCATACACGGAGGACGGAGCTCTCCGCGAAGATTTCCGAAATCATGCCGGAGGGGCTGCGCGGGAATTGCCGTACCTATTACGCCCAGAGTGGTAGCGGTGCGATGGAGACAGCCATCAAGTTTGCTAAACGAATCACCGGGCGCCAGCAGATCATCGCGTTTCACGGTGCTTATCATGGCATGTTCAATGCCTCTAATTCGCTTACAACGGGCCCCCACTATCGGAAGGGGTTCGGTCCTTTCATGGCAGGCGTGATCCATGCACCTTATCCCTATGCGTACCGCTTCCCCTTCGACACCTCGAGCCGTAGCGCTGAAGAAATTGCTGGTGACTACATCGACTACTTGCTCAACACGCCTTACACCGGGGCGGACGATGTCGCGGCGGTGATCGTCGAGCCTGTACAAGGTGAAGGAGGCTACATTCCTCCCAGCCCTGAATTTCTTCAGCGCGTGCGTAAAGCCTGCGACAAGAGTGGCACGCTATTGATCGTCGATGAAATTCAGTCAGGAGTCGGCCGCACTGGAAAGATGTGGGCTGTCGAGCACTCCTTTATCGCGCCCGACATGCTGGTCTTCGGCAAGGGCATGGGCGGTGATTTACCGATGGCGGGTGTAGTGATGCGCGCGGATTTATCCGAGAAAGTCCCGGAGCATTCCCAGCCGAACACGTTCGCCGCCAACGCGCTTGCCGCATCGGTTGCGCTGACCAATATCAAAATTCTGCAGGATCCGGAGCTTGATCTTATCGCCCGAGCGCAACGAATGGGCGATGAGATTCAACGCCAAATCCGAGGGTGGAACCATCCCCTTATCGGTGAGGTGCGCGGTTTGGGTTTGATGATCGGTATTGAGCTGGTCGCCGATCAGAAAACACGAGCCCCCTTGGCCCAGGAGAAAGTCTGGGAGGTGATGTTCAAGTGCATCGACAAGGGGGTGATTGTCGCCCCCTGTGGGCGCATGGGTAATGTTTTACGCCTCATGCCATCGCTTACGATCCCTGAGTCGTTGATGAATACAGGGCTGAATATCTTCCGTGAAGTGTTGGAAGTCCTGGATTGATTAACCAGCAGACGGAATTGGAGCACATAGTGACTACTAACAAAGTTTGGCTGGTGACAGGCGCCAGCCGTGGCATGGGGAGCCATATTGCCAGGGCTGCGGCATACGCCGGGGCGACGGTGATCGCAGCGTCCCGTCAGGTGCAGGAACGGTCGACTGAAGGCGATGACAAAATCATCCACGTCGCCATGGACGTAACTGATGCGCAGCAGGTACAGCATGCGGTCGATTCAATACTGGAGCGATTTGGCCGGATTGACGTACTCGTCAATAACGCCGGCTACGCCCAGATTGGATGGTTTGAAACCGTTTCTCCCGAACAGGTTCAGCGCCAGTTCGACGTCAACCTGTTCGGCGCCATGCGAGTGACGCGGGCTGTGCTGCCGGCAATGCGCATGCAGGGGTGTGGGCATATTGTCAGCCTTTCTTCGATCGCTGGCGTAACGTCTCTTGCCGGAGGGGCCATTTACAGCGCGTCGAAGTTCGCAGTCGAGGGATGGATGGAGGGCCTTGGCGATGAGTTGGCACCGCTGGGCATTCGCACCCTATCCCTTGTGCCAGGTTTTTTCCGCACCGAGTTCCTCGGTTCCAATTCGGCAGTGTTTGGTGAGCTTGAAGTCCCGGACTACGCAGCGGTCACTCAAGAACGAAAGGCCCTTATCGATTCTTTGAACGGTACACAGCCAGGCGATCCCGAACGTGCAGCGAAATTGCTGGTCGAGCTAGTCGCATCGAAGTGCCCTCCATCCCGCCTGCTGGTTGGCCGCGATGCCTGTGCTATGCAGGTGGCCAAATGTGAAGCGCGCATTAACGAGGTCAGCCAGTGGCGGAAAGTTTCTGAAAGTACGGACTTCCCGGCTGAAGGTACGTCGGTTAAGTAATTCCATCTCAACTAGAGAAAATTACCATGTCATTGCAAACCCTGGATGTAACATCAACGGCTGATGAACTCTACGAAGTGATCGCGCGCGACGGTGGTGTGATCGTTAGTGGCTTTCTGGAACGTGAGAAGGTGGCAACGTTAAAGGCGGATTTAGAGGTCGCACTTCAACACAAGTCCTGCGGCGCTGATGCGTTCTCGGGGAAGTGCACGCGACGTCTCGGCGGTCTGTTCGGCGTCTCGCCCCTGCTTCAAGACGTAGTGCTGCAGCAGCATATCGATGAGCTTGCGCGCCGATTTGTCTGTGTTAATCGAACGATCTACGTCGAGGGCGGCCCATTCGAATTTCAGTCCGAGTACCAGATTGGTTTAACCCAGGCCATCGCCATTGGCCCTGGTGAAGGTCGACAGCCACTGCATCGCGATGATGGCCTGTGGTTGTGGGAGCATCACGAAGGCGGTCAGGTTGAGGCGCGCCTGCAGATCATGCTGGCAGTCACCGACTTCACCCGGGAAAACGGCGCGACGATGGTTATTCCCGGAAGCCACAAGTGGGGTGATGGGCGGATGCCGCGTATCGAGGAAGCGGTGCCCGCCGAAATGGCCGCCGGCTCGGTGCTTTTCTGGCTCGGTAGCACTTATCACGGAGGTGGCCTGAACGAAACGGACAACTCGACCCGTATTGGCGTGACGGTCAGTTTTGACCGGGCAAATCTTCGACTTGAAGAGAATCACTACTTGGCGTTGGAGCCTGAGGTCGTCTTCGGCTTGCCGGCAGCCATCCAATCCAAATTGGGCTTCCGCGCCTGCGCACCGGCCTGTGGATGGGTCGAGGTCGATGGTGCGGTAGCTGATCCTATCGACCTTATGCATCGGCGAGCCGGGCATGTAGCGCAAGTGACCAATCTTGCGGCTCGGGACCTGCCTGTGGGGATGATGTGATGCATTAACTGGAACTGGTGGTGGCCCGTGGAGTGCTTTAACGTGCCCGCCGCCCCTGTAAATTTCTGGTCGTTGGCCATCTGTCTCGCGGATTAAGCTGCGAAATAATACGCACCACTTAGAGTGCGATGCTCTCACGCCCACCTGTCATTCCTCGTGAGTGACTTTATATAAAGCTCTGCCGAATCATACATATAGCCGGTTTCTATGCTGGAAGCATGGCTTGTTGAATATCGGACGCAGATATCATGAAGTTGAATGTTAAAAATATACTTTTGCCGGTACTGATGCTCGTCGGTTCGGTGCAAGCAGGTGAGTTCTATAACGCAGTCGCCATTACCAGTAATTACCGGTCCGGCGGGCAAGACCAAAACAACACAACCGATAAAAATATCAAGCCAGAGTTTCAGGGCAATACAACCTATGTAGCGAACAGCGGTTTTTACATGGGCGTTTGGGGATCAACGCTGTCTGAGACTTTCGATAACAATTGGTATGAACTGGATCCTTACCTGGGTATTTCCATCCCCCTCACGGCAGACATTACCTACCGTGGCGGCATGCTGGGCTATATCTACCCTGGCGCCGGCTACACCAATACATGGGACACATTCCACTTGCTCGAGTGGAAAGGCCTGACACTAAAGTACCTTCGAAGTACCACCGATCGATATTTCGGAGTCGATGGCGGCCGAGGTACTCAAAAATTACGATTTCTGATGGATTTACCCATCACCGCGAAAATTAACGTTGTCGGCGGACTTGGGCATATCTGGATGACCGACAGTGCTCATGAGATTGGGCTTAAGGATTACACCGACTGGGAGGCAGGCCTGAAGTTTGAATTTGATAGAGGCTACGAACTTATGACGGTTTTAAACGGCGCTAATAGGCGCGGCGAAAGCGAATATGGCTGGATAAATAAAAATCGCCTAGTAGTGACCGTTACCAAGCACTTCTAACGTCCACCCATTCTGGGGTCTCACTATGTCTGACCAAACTAAACGCTCGTCGAGTGTCGATACAAAGGACAACAACGAACGTGCTTTTTTTGTGACGCTTTTTGGTTTGCTGCTCATATGCCTCATTTCCTACGGCGCTACCGTTTCGGTAATCGGTTTTCTTCTCGAGCCTATCGGCCAAGCGTTTGGTCAGAGCATGGGGAGCATTTCAGTTATCGTCTCGATGATTTTTCTGGTGCCGGCATTTACGACCCCTGCGATCAGTTGGATTCTCAATCGTTGGGGGCCGAAGTTTGTCCTTGTGACGGGAGGTATGCTCGCGGGCAGCGGTTACTTGATTGCCTTCCAGATACAAGGTTACGAAGGCATACTGGCAGCGTTCTTCCTGGTCGGGCTGGGGCTCTCTGGATGCGGCGTGGTTCCTTGCATCATGATTCTGAACGAATGGACGGAGCGTCGACGAGCGTTTGCCGCGGGCGTGCTGTTTGGCTCAGTTGCGTTGGGTTCCTGCATTTTCCCGACCATTGCAGAACATATTATCGTGAGCCACGGCTGGCGCGCCGAAGCGCTGCTGACCGCACTGCTGTTTATCTTCGGTGTGGTTCCGCTGGGGCTTATATTCGGTCGGCGTCCTCACGCTGCTCCCTGTGACAATAAACCAGCTGTGGCAGCCGATACGCAAGGCAGTAAAGGGATCCTGGTTGCAGCGCTACGCCACCCGATGTTCTGGGCTATCTGTTCAATGGAGGCGGTGTTCAGCATTGGCTTAGTGGGGGCGTACATCTACGCACCGCTGTTTTTCGTTGATACCGGATACGCTTCCCAAACATCCGCATGGATCTTCAGTGCATTGAACCTGGTCACCATTGCTGGCTGCGTGGCGATCGGCGCCCTTTCAGATCGTTACGGTGCCGCGTTAGCGCTGTTCGCGGGTTTACTCGTGCATGTGTTGGCTCTGTTTCTGGCCCAAATAGCGGGGCAGGGCGCACTCGGAATGGTGGGACTCGGCATGTTCGTTCTGTTGTGGGGGCTGACCAATAACATCGGCTTCCAACTGACCCCGGTGCTCCTGGGTGACCAATTCGGTCTACAGCATTGCGGGGCAATCTACGGCGTAACACGTGTAGCGGCGGGTGTTTCACAAGCGATGGGGCCGATCATCGCTGGTTTCGCATACGACGTGTCAGGCTCCTACCGCTCCGCGTTTCTGGTGTGCGCAATCATCGTGAGCATAAGTTTGCTGCCCGCTCTCTACATCCTGCGACGCCTTCATACAGAGCGGCGGGATATGGCCGTGACCTTGAAGCAGGCGCTTGAGATAACAACTTGAACGGTAAAGCGATGGCCCTTCAAATGCGTCTCTTCGCGCCTGACCGCCGCCGCCACATCGCACAGGCCGGTTTCTTGTTGCAGGATTTTCTGAGCATGGCGTGCGAGCCTGGCAAATGTCCTTTGATACCGACCCGCACGGGCCGGTAATTTTTGCAGTCGGCCAATCAGTCTTTGTGGCGCGCCGCCGACAAGTGGTTTACCAGATACTCGGCATCACGGGCAATACCGGAGAAGCGTCCGGATCCCCAGGAGTGCAGCCATGGCAGCCCGAGGAAATACAAACCTTGCTGCGTGGTATTACCGCGTCTATGCCCTGGGTAGCTGCGGCCATTGAAGACTGGCACATCGACCCAGCTGAAATCCGGCTGGAAGCCGATGCACCAGATGATGTTGGTGATGCCACTGTTGCTCAGATCCAGGGTGGTGTTTTCGCTTTCTGGCACCCACAGTGGAATGTACGGGGTGCCTTCTGGGGCGTCGATACCCTGCTCGGCGATGTATTTGTCGATGCTGGCATTGATGCGATCGTATACTGCGTCCGCTGCATTAAGGTTGCAGTGCAGGTCCGCCGCGAACTGTAGCGTGGTGCCGTACACGACCACATCGCGACCGCGATGGAATCGGCGCAGCGAGGTGCATCGCCCACCGCGAGGAAGACCTTGCGTCCAGCCAGGTGCAGGTCTTCAGCGATCTGCGCGCCGGATTGCCCTGAGCCTACGACCAGTACCGCGCCTTCAGGCAGGTCCTGCGGGTTATGGTACTGCTCGGAGTGAATCTGGGCGATCCCGACCGGCAAGCGTTCGGCCAGACGCGGGATGATCGGCGTGTGGTAGCCGCCGCTGGCGACGATCACTTGATCGGCGGTGAAGTCACCCGCGGAGGTAATGAGCAGGTAGCCGCCCTCGGGGCGGGCGACCATGCGTTGAACGGCGCAGCCTTCGCGCACTGGCACATCAACCTTGGCGATAAAGCCGTCGAGATAGGAGATGATCTCGTCTTTCTTCATGAACCCGTGCGGATCGTCGCCAGCATACGGATAACCGGGAAGGGCGCACTGCCAGTTCGGTGTCACCAGGCAGAAAGCGTCCCAGCGCTGGTTGCGCCACGTGTGGGTGAGGCTGTGCTTCTCCAGTACCAGATGATCAATGTCTTGTTGCTGCAGATAATAGCTTGCAGACAGGCCCGCCTGGCCGCCGCCGACGACGATAGCGCTGTAGTGACTCATGAGATGTTTCCTCTCGAAGTAGTGGGGGACTCAGATTTCGCCAAAGCCTGAGTAGTGAACCTTTCCAGTGCCGTGTTCCTTGATTTCCAGGACCTCGATCTGGGCATGCGGATCATCGAATCTGCACGCCATGAGTCGGATCCCCCCCAGACTGTCCATGGCTGAGCTGCAGTAGAACCCCTTGACTTGTTTGACCCGCTCGGAGGCCAAGTTAAGACCGGTTTCGGCGCGACGTAGAAACTCTGCAAGAGGGTATGACTGACCCTCATCGAGGTGCTGGAAGATAGTGGTGGACGGCGAGTAGACGTTGGTTATCTGGCCGTTGGGCCAGCGCAGGCGAATGTTGACAGCTGGCATGTCAGTGCTCCTTGGATTCAGTGAAGGGGCGCAGTTGGGGGTAACTGAAGCCCGTGAAGGGGTGTCGGGACAGGTCCAGAACTCAGCCAGCTCGCCGTCTTGCCGGACACGCAGGCAGGCGCTGTCATCCACCTCGCCGATGCAGGCGCAATGCAAACCTTCGAAGGCGAAGGCGGCTTCGAGTGTCGTCAGGTCCTTGCGGTCCAGGGTCATCAGGAAGCCGTAGCTGGGGAATACCTGTAGCCAGCGTTCAAGTGACGTCCCGGCAGGTCGTGGTAACGCCTGGATATCGATCATGGCTCCGCAGCCAGTGCTCTCCAGCAACATCAGCAAGGTGCCGAGAATGCCTGCATTGCTGATGTCCTTGGCCGCGAGCAACAGGTTTGCTTCGGCCAGTCGAGGAATTACTTCAAGCTTGTCCCGCAACCGTTGGCCAGGGACGTTCTCGAACGTTTTCCAGTAAAGGGCATCGCCATGCCAGTGACCGTCCAGGTCCACCGCCATCGCAATGATCTGCCCCGGCGCAACATGCAGGGTGGAAAGCAGGCTTCGCGCCCAGCCGGTGACGGCGACCGCGAGCGCGGCCGGGTTGCCGGCCGCTTGGCTAGTGTGCCCGCCAGCCATGATCAGGCCGTAGGCGTCGCACGCTGCATGAACCCCGGCCAGCACTTGATTGGCGGCCTCTGCGTCGTGATGCCAATATGCGTTGACCACGGCAGTCGCGCGGCCGCCCATGGCGGTGATATCGTTAACGTTAGTCATGACGGCCGACCAGCCGGCAAACCAGGGCGCCTGCTCCACAAAGGCCGGAATCATCCCCTCGATAGCCAGTAACTGATACTGATCACCGCAACGGATGGCGGCAGTGTCGTCACCGGGAAGCGCATACCGATCATATTGCGAGTTGGCATGCGTGGAGATGGCGTCGGCAGCCATTTGAATGGCTAGCTTCGAACGCATCGCGTTGGTATCGCGCAGCCTGGCGAGCATCAACGTCAAGGCAGATTTTGTCACGAGCGGCTCAGCCATGACGGCGTACCTTGGTGCGTAACAGTGGGGTTCGGCGCGCCATGAATGGATAGCAATCCAGCCTTGCCTGCATCATGCAGTGGGGATGGCCAAGCAGGTCCATGGTGTTGAGCGTGTCCCAGTGCAAACTGTGAAAGTAGTTTTCGTTGGGTTGCTGCACCGTGGCCAGAAATGTGTGGCAGCCAAGGTCAATGGCTCGTGATACCGCTTCATTGACCAGTGCTTTCCCGATCAAGCCATACCGCCGGTACTGCTCCTCAACGCACAGCCGCCCGCCGTACTAGAGACCGGCTTCGGTTTCATAAATGCGTACCGCGCCGATGACGCGATCGGGCATGCCGCAATGGTGTGCGACGGCAACGATCGGAAGGGCGTGAAAGTCTTTTTCGTCTTTGTCTTGAGCGAGCAACTGCTGCTCGTCGCAGAACACGGCACGGCGCAGCGCAGCGCGTAGTAGTGCTGCCGCTCCCAGCTTTCGTCGGCGGGCTTGACGAGCAGGTCGCCCGCGAGAAATTCAGCGAAGGATCCATCGATCAAGGCAAAAGTATGTTCGGCACATGGCGTGTGCTCCCGTTACTCGTGGTGTTTAAGTACCGAGCAGGCGCCACATTTGGCGCAACCCGCGTTGATATTGTCCGAGTGCAATCCGTGTCTGCGTAGGCTGGCACCGATGCTCGGATACAGACGCTGCATGAAACTACTGTCAGGTTTCGGGTGATGGGCCAGTGGCGTCCCATCGATGGGTACGAAGGGCACCACGAAGGGATACACGCCGGCACTGGCAAGGCGCTCACTCACATCTGCAATGGCGTCTTCAGTGTCCCCCAGCCCGGCGAGGATATAAGTGCTGACCTGGCCGCGACCGAACACCTGCACCGCTGCCTCAAAAGCGCTGAAATAGCTCTCTAGGGACACCGCGGCCTTGCCTGGCATGATGCGTTGGCGCACGGTATCGGTGACGGCCTCAAGGTGCATGCCCAGTGAGGCTACGCCGCTGTCCTTGAGACGCTGGAACCAGGCGTCGTCATCCGGTGATTCACATTGCGCCTGAATCGGCAGGTCAACGGCAGCCGTTACTGCAGCCGCCGACTCGCACAAAATCGCGGCGCCACGGTCACTGGTCTGTGGTGTGCCGGTGGTCATGACCATGTGTTTGACGCCATCGAGCTCGACCGCTGCCTTGGCCACTTGTGTCAGTTGCGCAGGTCGCTTGCGAGCGATGGTCTTGCCATTGGCCAAAGATTGGCTGATGGCGCAGAACTGGCAGGATGTGGCGACCTCATTCATGCGAATACAGTGCTGCAGAATGGTGGTCGCTAACACGTCCTTGCTGTGCAAGGTGGCAATCTTCCAGTAGGGGGTGCCGTCTTCGGTGTTCAGGCCATAAAATTTCGGCACGCCGGGGAGCTGGATCTGGCCTACCTGCAGGCCTTCGCGAAAAATCAACGCCTGGCTGCACCGCCGAGTAGGGCGAATCCAGCGATGCACGATTGAGCATTGGCACCATGGCGGTGCGGTCGCCCAGGCTCAGCGCCTTGTGATCCGACGGCCCTGCGCCGCCCTTGCGAGACAGGCCATCGTCGCCTTGCCAGCGCACACCGTGACATTGCAGTTCGGCATGTAGGTCCTGGCTAATGTCCTGCACGACAATCAGCGTCGGGCCGCTGGCGCGAATGTCTTCGTGCTTGCCCAGAGTGACGTTACTCATGGGCGGTCCCCTCGAAGGTCTCGCGACGTTCATGCACATGGGCGGTGGTACGGCGATCGATCAACAGACTCAACAGCTCCGGCCGACTGTAGTGACCGACTGAGTCCATCATGCGTTTGCGTTTGTTGATAAGGGCAAAGTCGAGGTCGACGATCACTGCACCTTCTCCTTCAGTGCGTTTGCCGAGCACCTTGCCTTCCGGGGAAATAATCGCGGTAAAACAGCCGCCGGATATAGGCTCCATGGCACAGCCGGTTTCGGCCATTATTTGCGCTTGTTGTCCGGCATCCAGCCACGCGGTGGCGAATGGTGACTTCTATTTGCTCGACAAAAATCTGCCCGACGAGCGATCCGGGGAACATGGCGGCGTGGATTTGTTCGCCGTCAGCCATCAATGCGTAGTGCGCCAGCGGGTTGTAGTGTTCCCAGCATGCGAGAGCACCAATTCGGCCAACCGCGCTGTCAGTCGCCCGCAGGCCTGAACCATCGCCCTGGCCCCATACCATCCGCTCATGGTACGGCGGTGTGATTTTACGGCGTTTCTGAATCAACGTGCCGTCGACATCGAAAAGTAACTGAGTGTTGTAAAGGGTGCTGCTGTCTCGTTCGTTGACACCGATACACGCGACGATCCCGGCTTCACGGCAAGCGTCGCCAAGCTGGCGAGTCACGTCCGAAGGCACCGTGACCGACTCTTCAAGTAGGCGCAAGTGTTCCCTGCCCATCGCGAATGACGGCTGGACGAAGGAGAAATAGGGGTAGTACGGCACAACTGTTTCAGGGAAAACCGCAAACTGCACACCTTCGCGGCCCAAATCCAGCAGAGTTTTACAGAGTTTGTCTACCGTGGCTTGCCGAGAGTAGAGCACTGGACTGAATTGCACTGCGGCGGCGCGGATGATGGGCATGGTAGAGGTCTTGGGTTTTGTCTTGGTTGGCTGCCTCTTCGCAGTTAGCCCGCGAAGAGGCGCTGGCTGGCTGTGATCAGGCAGTCCAGGTATCGATGATCATTGCTCCGTCGCGACGCATCAGCAGACGCAGATCCATCACGTCCAGTGGGTTGATCGGGCGAATACCTTCGATCAGGGCTTTTTCTGTCTGGCCGTACAGCGCCTGCAAGGCGAAACGGCAGGCATAAACACATGAACGCCTTGAGCTGATTGTTTACGGCCAGGTGCCCCGGGAAGGCCTCGGGACCCAAGGTTGGAAAGCCACGTTGAACACCCAGCTGGACGCCTGGCCCGTAAAGCAAGATCTTGGTTTCAAAGCCTTTGCGCAGCAGGCGCTTGGCTTGCAACATATTGACGAGGCCAATGGAGCCTTCAAAGGTAATGGTGTGGAACGTCAGCAAGACCTTCTCGCCTGGCCCGGCCTTGACGTCCTCGAAAACCTTTTCCTCGTAATCGACCAGAAAGTCGCCGTCTTGGTAATGGGTAATGTCCACGCTTGACATATCGTCGTCTCCGCAGAGTGCTTGTTGTTAGCGATGGCCGGGATTGGCTATCGGTATGGGGATACAGAGCGAAGGACGCGCCAGAAAAAAACCACACGTATGTATTTTATAAGTTGATGTTTTAATAGGATTAATTGTTCTGATATGGTTTTTTATATATCAACTGACAGTTTGTTTTGTTTACGAGATACCGTATAACTACGATAGTTCGTAGTGCTGATTTCGAGATTTCGTACTTATGCCAGATGATGACTTCATTAGTAACTGGGCTGATCTTGCCTATTCCTCAAGGCATATGGTGTTTGAACATTCCCCGGATGCCGTGCTCCTGCTCGATCCCTATGGGGACCGCTTCCGTGATCTGAACATCGCGACCTGCAAGCTGTTCGGTTACCCACGACAGGACCTGCTCGCGTTGCCGGTAAGTAAGTTATTTGGTCGTCAGTTGGCGGACTTGATCGTTTTCAGTCAGGAGGTGATGGAGAAAGGCAAGGCCTGGACCGATGAGCTGAGCTGCAATTGCAAGAGCGGTGAGCGAATAGGGTTGGAAATCACAGCTTCTACGCTGAGCGTTAAAGGGCAGACACAGATCATCCTGGTGCTGCGCGAGTTAAGTCAGCAGCGATACCAAGCCAATGAGGCTGCCACAGAGCGAACCATGCGCGGCGGGCTGCTTGAGTGGCGCAATATCTTGAATCTGTTCAAAGAGTCGGAGCGCGATAACCAATTGTTGCTCAGCTCGGTAGGGGACGGTATCTATAGTATTGATCCCGACGGGCTTGCCACATTTGTCAATCCGGTCGGCGCGCGGATGTTGGGGTGGGAGCCTCAAGATATGATTGGCAAGAATATCCATAGCATCCACCACCACACCCATGCTGATGGTCGGCACTATCCCGTCGAAGAATGCCCGATCTATAAAGCTGTAAACGATGGGGTAGTCCATGAAGGGCGGCAAGAGGTGTTCTGGCGGCGTGACGGGACCTGTTTCCCGGTCGAGTTCACGAGCACCCCGATCATCTCTGAGGGAAGGTTAGTGGGGGCGGTGGTGGTTTTTCGCGATATCACCGAGCGGCGAAGTACCGAAATGCAGCTGCAGAACGCGCTGCAAGAGCTCAAGCAGCTCAAGGAACGGCTTGAGGAGCAGAACGCTTACCTCCAGGAGGAGATTCATATCGAGCATAGCTATCGGGAAATCGTCGGTCAAAGCGAAGCAATCCTTAAAATCATCAAGCAGATTGATGTCGTTGCGCCGACGGACGCCAGCGTCCTCATTCATGGTGAGTCGGGCACGGGCAAGGAGCTGATTGCTCGCGCTATTCACCAGGCAAGTCGGCGTAGTGCCAGTCCGCTCATCAGGGTCAATTGTGCAGCGATTCCCGGGGAGTTATTTGAGAGTGAGTTTTTTGGGCATATGCGCGGTGCGTTCACCGGGGCTGTTCGCGATCGGGTCGGACGGTTCGAGCTGGCTGATGGCGGGACATTGTTTCTGGATGAAATCGGCGAAATCCCCCTCGACCTGCAAAGCAAGTTACTTCGCGTGTTGCAGGAGGGGCAATTCGAGAGAGTCGGGGAAGAGCGCACGAGAAAGGTCAATGTTCGAATCGTCGCTGCAACCAATCGTGATCTTCGGGAAGAAGTAGCTGCCAAACGGTTCCGCGAGGATTTGTATTTTCGCCTGAATGTCTTTCCCGTGCAGTCGCCGACTTTGCGTGAGCGTCCAATGGACATTGCACCGTTAGTTGTTCACTTTCTGAAACAGATCAGCTTTCGTTTGAATCTTGGTGAAAAGCGCCTGCGGGCCAGTGATGTAGAGCGTCTCCAGCGTTACTCCTGGCCGGGTAATATTCGTGAGTTACAGAACGTTATCGAAAGGGCGCTGATAACCTCTCAGGGCAACGAGCTGAATATCGATTTGCCTGAGGATCGGGTCGGTGGCGGGCGCGAAGTGGCTGTCAAGCCGGGGGCTGCGGTAATTCTCAATGACGATCAGGTTCGTCAATTTGAAAAAGCCAATACCCTCGCGGCCATAGCCGCCTGTCACGGCAAGTTGTTTGGTGAGGGAGGCGCAGCCCAATTGCTGGGGCTCAAGCCGACCACGCTGGCATCCAGGCTGAAACGATTCGAGGCCCAAGCAAAGGGCTAGCCTTGCACTGTCTGTCGCTGCCGGGCAGGGCAGCGATAACCGTGCATGGCTAAACCTCGACAGGCCAGGTTTGGTGTTTCAGGTTTTTTATCAGAGGGCATAGGGTTTCATCAAGCCGGCGCGGAGTGATCCATTTTGTTTGCTCTCATGGACGTACCTAAGTTGCATTTGTAGGTGCTTGGGCCGCACAAGATGTTGAGTGGGGTCAGGCATGGGGCTGGATTTTTCAGGACATTGAGGTGAGGCCCCGGGCGTTTTCTTATTTGCCAGAGCACTGAGCTTTCAGTTCTGAGTTTTGCCATCACTCGACCCTCGCTTTCGATGGTCCCAACCTGCTCGCAATGAATGTTCAGGTCTGAGAAAACCCCTTTGACGTTTTCCAGTTCGCCACTCTTCAAGGCTAACAAAAAACCGTAGTCAGGCACCGCCTCGAGCCAACGCTCAAACTTTACATTTGAAGGTCTGGGAAGGGAGCACAGGTCGATTGCGGCTCCCACCCCGCAGGCGTCAAGCATGGTAAATAATGCTTCGAAAACGCCACCGTCGGCGATGCCAATTGCACTTTGCACCGCACCCTCCGAGACTAAGCGTGGGATGGCGTCAATCTTCTCTCGCAATCGAGTCGCGGGGACATTTCTACAAGCGTCCCAGTGTAGCGAGTCGCCCCGCCAATGGCCTTGAAGGTCGACAACCATGGCAATCACTTGGCCCCGGGCGGTATGAGAGATGCGGCCTTTAGTGCTTACCGCAACTGCAATGGTGTTGCAGTCTTCCTCGAGGTGTCCGCCTCGATTGGTGGCCGTGGCGATAATTGCCGGAGGGGGGTATGGCTTTTGCCGGAGGTTCATGGTGGCGGCTGGCCCTTCGGATTCTTCCAAAGGTGGTATGCGGTTGTGCAGTCGGTGAGGTTCGCTGGCCGCCACTGCCAGATATGTTTTGCTAGGTGTCTTGCGCTGTGCGCTGAAGGCTGCGAGCAGGCCTTCGATCAGGCAAGAGCCATTGTTCATTTCCAGGCACTGTGCATCATCGCGCAGTGGCTGATCGCCGCTGGAGGCTGAGGGCGTCTTTATCTGCCGGGCTCGTAATTCTGCTATTTCGCATACCTTGCGCATAAGCCGCGATTGCGCAGGGTGGGTGCTCTCTGGGCTAGTCATGTCCACTCGCCTTGGGGGAGCTAAGGCTTGAGTTTCATCGCTCTGATTCGGGAGCGCTCGGCGATCACAATAATTCTGGATAGTTGTTGGGATTATGGTCATGGAGGACGTCCTGGGTGGTGCTGCGTTTATATTCAAAAAACGCTGCGGTCCTTTCTGGCCAGGAATGACGATTTTGCTCTGGGAAAGCTCGCGTCCGGCATAAAGAACTCGCTGTTGGTTTTTCTGATCATTGAGGCTGATTAATCAGGATTCCCTTAAACGGTTAGAGCGAAGGCCGTGCCAAGCTGACTATTGAGTCGTAAAATGACATCAAGCTATTGAAATATATGATTATATTATTGTGCGGGTGGGTTTTTATTTCTTGTCCGTAAAAAATAGTCGCTACGACATGTCGTTATTCTGGAGTTTTTTCGTAGCTAATAATACGAAGTTTCGTAGGTTGAAGTGACGGATAGAGGTAACTGAACCGTTGGATAAAATATCCAAGTGTGGCGATTGGCGCACCGTCAAGGGGCTTTTTTCTCCGTCCTGGCTCGAAAACGACCCACAAGAAAGCACGGTAAATGCTCCTGGTCTCATCTCGGCAGGAGGGTCGAGCCAGGTGGCATGAGGATGGAGTTTAATTTTTTTGCCCTGGTGATCTCTTGAGTTGTTGCTCAAATGTGTCTGTGTTCTTCTCGTTGTCTCAAGAGGTCATGGCGCAAGATCAAAGGGCTGCCCGTATCAACCCACGCAGCTCTCGATCAGCATTGTGTGAACTGGATAGGGCAGTTGCTCAAGGGTTTGTCTCATAAAGTTTTCTGCGTTTGCCTGGCTGGCCTCGCCACATATTTGGGCGTTTACGACCTTTGATGCGTGATCTACCGCTACAAGCAGGTAGGCAATACCGTCTTTGGAATGAATTTCACTGAGGTCGATCTGCAGACATCCGAGTGGCTGAAATTTGAAGCGTTTCTGGATGGGTTCTTTGCCGATTTTTTTGGTCAGGCGGCTAATGCCGTGACGCTGGAAAAGTCGGTGCAGGCTGGCACGGGTCAGATGGGGAATGATGAGCTTCAACCCGATCAGGCAATGGTCCAGTGGTAGAGAGGTGCGTCGTCGAAAACGCAAAGCGGCGCTTTCTTCGAGAGCGGTCAATAAAGTAGAAACAGGCTGTTTCGGTCCCATAGGTGCATCATTCACAGAATGACGGGAGCGCCATTTGCGAACCGTTTTTGGATTAAGGCCGTAGCGTCGGCAGAGTTCGGCAATCGACGCGTCCGATTTCTGTATTTCTTTTCTGATTGCGTGAGTGGTTGTCGCGCGAGTATGAAGAACCTGGACCATATAACCTCCTCAAAAAAACGATTCTGTCAGCCCCTACACGTTGAGACTTAATTTCACGTATTAAGATTGCACTTCAATTATATCGGAGTGTAAAGAAAAAAGTGACATTTGTACGTGACGCTCAATACTCGACAAGGTCCCTCCGAGACGTTTATTTGGCACGAAGGCTGCAGTCTGTGTTGAGGGTGCCCAGTAGAGATTAAATTGATTGGTCTCTGCGTGATGTACTTGGTTGGCAGATAAGTTGGCATAAGCCATCATTAAACTGTCTTGAAAGGATGACGAGCCTAAGACGGGAGTCATCCAATGTGCTCTGTTTTTAATTCGTGGGCTCTAGGGCTTGCGGCGGGAAACTATAATCATGAGAAAAGCACTTTGCGTGTTGTCGTTGGTGTTTCCAAGTGTGTCTTTTGCGCAATTCACTCCGACGATATTCGGAGTTGCAGATCTGGCGGCGCGCAGTATTGATAATGGCGGTAAAAGTGAGTTTAGTCTGGCCAGTGGTGGCTTGGCTGCGAGCCGCTTGGGTGTGAGGGCCGAAGATGAGTTTGCCGACGGTTTAAAGGGTTTGCTGTGGATTGAAGGTACCGTAAACTTTGATGAGGGCACCAGTAACTCCCAGCGTACATGGAATCGAAGGAGTACCGTTAGCGTGATTGGCGATTTTGGGGAGGTACGGCTCGGGCGGGACTTGACGCCAAGTTATACGGCCTTTGGTGAGTTTGATGTATTCGGTACCAGTGGTTTGGCTGATCAGGGGAAGTTCTATTCAACTGCCTTTGGAAGTGGAATAGAAAGCACGGGGCTCTGGGCGCGGGCGGACAATATGGTTACTTATTTTACACCTGATCGGTTTGGCGGTTTGTATGCTGTAGTGGCCAAGGCAGAGGGTGAGGATGTCTCGGCTAAAGAATACACCGGTGGCCGGTTCGGCTATAAAAACAACACCTATAATGTCAGTGCCGCTTATGGCCGTACTAATGCGTTGCTCGGTCCATACAAACAGACTTCGTTATCCGGTTATTATGACCTGGAATGGGTAAAGATCATGGCCAGTATAGCCCGCAATAGCTATCTGGATTCTGATCGGACGGTGACTCAGATAGGGTTCATCGCACCGGTTCTGCCCAAGACAAAAATTCGGGCAAACTATACATATGTTAATAGTTCAGGGACTCAAAAAAGCCTCTATCTGGATAAAGATGATGCTGTTCAGATTGCCGTTGGCGGAACTTATGAGCTTAGCAAGCAAGCGAGCGCGTATGCCACTTTTGCGATGATTAGTAATGAAGGCAACGCGGCGTTCGTGATAGGTACCCCTCCGAGCAGCAGTGCAATGACGGGGCAGAAGTCTATAGGTACGGAATTAGGGGTCAGTTACCGATTTTAGATCGGCGGCTTTAATATTTTCAGTGTTGCATAGATCGCTAGAAACTTAAGGTGCGTGCGTGTGAAACTATATAAATTTAAAAGTCGGTGTTCGATGAGCAATGGCATTGTTGCTGTCATCGCACTTGCCCTTAACGGCTGCGCGATGACCGCCGTCCAAAGGGGTCAGGTCAACGCGCCGCCCGTGCTGCTCAGCCGCACGGTACCGACGTTAAAAATGGAAGGGCTCACCTTCAAGGACATGAACAAAAATGGGGCCGTCGATCCTTACGAAGACTGGCGATTAAGCCCGGCTGAACGAGCCAAGGACCTTGTCGGGCGGATGACGCTGGCCGAGAAGGCTGGGGCGATGATGCACGCCAATCCGCCGTCGCTCGGATCGTCGGCGGTGCCGGGGGCAGGTACGGCCTGGGATGTACCGGGAATCACTGGTCTGGTGCTGGAGCAGCACATAACGACGTTTCTGAATCGCCTGAGTACTGACGTCGGCAGCCTGGCGCACCAGTACAATAATCTTCAGGCAATTGCCGAAACCGGGCGGCTCGGAATTCCGGTTTCGCTAAGTACTGACCCTCGCAGTCAGTTTAAATACGCGCAGGGGGTCAGTGTTGATGCCGGTGATTTTACAAAGTGGCCTGATCCTGTCGGGATGGCAGCAATTGGCGATGCTGAACTGGTAAGAAAGTTTGCCGACAGTATTCGTCAAGAGTACTTGGCGGTGGGTATAAAAATCGCATTGTCGCCGATGGCGGACTTGACTCAAAACCCACGTTGGCATCGCAGTAATGCCACCTTCGGCAGCGATCCAGTTATCGCAACCAAGCTAGTGGAGTCCTATGTCAATGGGATGCAACATGGCGAAAATGGTATTGGTCAGGACAGTGTGGTTTCTGTCGTCAAGCACTGGGTCGGGTATGGTGCCGTTGGTGCGGATGGATTTGATGCACATAATTCCTATGGTAAAGATCTGACCCTGAAGAGTGACGATGTTGAGTCGCATATTCTACCGTTCACCGGTGCATTCGCGGCTAAAGCAGCGGCGATCATGCCTTCCTACGGAAAACCTCCTGCAAACCTTCGGGTCAAGGGGGCAGAAGGTGAAATTGAAAGAGTGGGCGTTGGCTTTAACAAACAGCTACTCAACGATGTATTGCGAGGACGCTTCGGGTTTGATGGGTTAATTATCTCTGATTGGCAAATCATGGATGATTGCAATTCGGTATGCCTCAATGGTGCTGCGGCAGGTAAATCACCTGTGGGGGCTGATATCGCGATGCCTTGGGGCGTTGAGAATCTAAGTAGAACTGAGCGTTATGCCAAGGCGCTCAATGCCGGTATCAATCAGTTCGGCGGTGCGAAACAACCGGAGTTCGTTGTCGATGTCGTCAATAATGGGCGGGTGGGTATTGATATCATTGATCATTCCGTCGAGAAGATTTTAGAGCAAAAAATAAAGCAGGGGCTTTTTGAAAACCCCTACGTCGACGAAGCTCAAGCGTTGCGCACAGTCGGCAATGCCGAGTTTAAGAAAATGGCCTTTGAAGCTCAGCGACGTTCTGCGGTATTACTGAAGAATAGTTACAATACCCTGCCTTTGTTACCGACCAAGGCTAAAAAGGTATACCTGTATAACGTCAGCGCGAATGTTGCTCGGTCGCGGGGGTTCACTGTAGTCGAGCGCCCTGAGGACGCGGATGTAGCGATTATGTCGATCGCTACGCCCTTCGAGTTGCTACACCCTACTTATTTTTTTGGTGCTCGATATCGTGAAGGCGATGTAACCTTCAAAGAAGGCGACGCTGCGTATGAGGTATTCAAGCGAATCAGCGTCAAAACCCCCACTATTGTTTCTATCTATATGGAACGTCCGGCTGACTTGAGTCGTATCGCTGAACAGGCGGTGGCGATTATTGCGAACTTTGGTATCAGTAATGACGCCTTTTTCGACGTGTTGACAGGAGCACTCTTCCCGGCTGCCAGGCTGCCATACGATTTGCCTTGGAGCAAAGGGAGTGCACCCAAGAATTTCGCATATCTTCGTGGACAAGGATTGAGCTACTGATATCAAATTGATAATAAGGAAAGTAGAGATTATGAATTTAAAATTTACGACACTTCGCTCAGTAGTCTTTCTTTCACTGGTCGGGTCGGTGGTGCATGCGACGGCAGCGACGTTCGGTCCTGATCAGTTCATCCCGACCAAGGTCACTCGGCATATTTCGTTCTACGTTGGCGGCCATTATGTAGGGGAGGGTGACAAGGAAGTTATGGCCGGGCAGATGTACGTCGAGGGATGGGCACCGGCCAAAGTAACAAAAAAATACCCGCTCGTTTTTTTTCATGGGCTGGGTCAGACCGCAACCAACTGGATGAGTACACCTGATGGCCGCAAAGGCTGGGCTGACTACTTTGTTGAGCAGGGCTATGCCGTGTATATGGTCGATCAGCCAAGTCGCGGACGCTCAAGCTGGCGTCCTGAGGGTGGCGAAAGTTTCCGGGTAAGCGGCTTGCCACTGGTGCAGCGCCTTTTTACCGCTTCAGAGTTGTACAAGGTCTGGCCGCAGGCCGACAAGCATACTCAATGGCCTGCTAGTTCAAAAACGCCAGGGCAGCGTGGCGACCCGGTGTTTGACGCTTTTTACGCGGGCGTGGTGCCCTCATTGGCTGACAACAAAACTACCGAGGTGTTGGTGCGTGATGCGACTGTGGTGCTTCTGGACAAGATTGGCCCAGTTATTTTGCTCACGCATTCCCAGGCCGGTCTATTCGGATGGTCCATCGCCGACTCAAGGCCCAACCTCGTCAAGGGCATTCTTGCCATTGAGCCCTCTGGCCCACCTTTCCAGAACGCGACTCAAGCCAAGCGCGAGTTGCCATGGGGGTTAACCAATATTCCGGTTACTTATGAGCCTCCCGTGGTTGATCCCAATGATATTCAGATCGAGCAACAGCAGCAGGCCGACGGGGCGGGGCTGGTCAAATGCTGGCGCCAAAAGGCGCCGGCTCGAAAAATGGTCAACCTTGCGCGCACACCGGTATTGGTCATAAGCGCCGAGGCGTCTTACCACGCGCCTTATGACCATTGTACTGCCAGCTTTTTGAGTCAGGCTGGTGTGCCAACAACGTACTGGAGGCTTGAAGACCTCGGTATCGAGGGGAATGGGCACTTAATGATGCAAGAGAAAAACAACCTGATGATTGCCGCCAAACTTAACACGTGGATCAGCGAGAAAATCAAATGAAGACGTCAAAGACAAACCGCTTCAATGCACAGTCCCTGCGTCGTGGTTGCATGAAAACGGTTGGCGCAGCTCTGATGTGGGGCAGTATTAACTCTGCCTCTGCGCAAAACATCTCAACTGAGCGCGTGGGTGTCGTTGGCAAAGAGCTGTCCTCGATCAATATCTCACCGGATTTCGATATCTCCAAAGGTCGCTTTTTGAGAATGAGGCAAGTAACGATTGCTCCCGGAGGCGTTCTGCCTATGCACAGCCATGCCAACCGGCCTTCCGTATCTTACGTGCTCAAGGGGGCGTTGACCGAGTATGTGGAGGGCAAGGCCGGAATGCGGGTTTTCACTGTTGGCGAGGCTTATGCTACGTCTGGTGTAAACGGTCATGCCTTGCTCAATAAAGGTTCTGAACCTGCGGTCTTTCTTGAGATAGATCTGCCTGAATGAACCTGTGCTCGCGTAAACAAGGAGGCTCCATGGCCTCCTTGCCCCCCCGAAGCTGATCGAAAACGCGCCATCCGGCCTCGGCCTTGGATCGTCCTTGGAAAGCACGCTGCTTGCCCAGGACTCTCTGGCGAGTAGCGCTCTGGTCGAGGTAGCGCCCCAACCACTGCACAATCTCGATGTCATGACACGCTGGCTTCTCATCAGAGTGGCTGTTGTAGCTGCGTGGCGCGGATCTTGTCGGCCAGCGCCAACAGCGGCCCGGCGTATTGCGCGACAATTGCCTCTATCGGCTGAGGGGTGGATAAGCTGATATTCAAAATGTGGTCCTGGTAATTACGGATACCGAGTGGGGTTGAAATGGCGACCACTTCGGCCTGCCAGGACGCTGCGCAATACCCTCTAAGGCGCATGCTTTCGCAGGCCTCGACAATCTCCGCTTCCAATACCTTCCACCTGGTATCGCAGCGCCTGGACTTGAAGTGCTCCATCAGCACCTGTCGCTCCTGCGCGCCGATCGTTGCCAGGTAAGCGCGGCCCAGGGAGGTGAATTCCATGGGCACTCGCTGGCCGGTTTGTACGGTGCGCGGCGTGTTTTTGCGACTCAGTCGGATCGACTCCAAGTAAATCATTTCGTCGCGGTCGGCAGCGGCCAGACCGACATTCACTTTCAGCTCATGAGCCGCTTCGCGCATGAGCGGCGCGGCGAGCTGCACCAGCGAATTGCTGCTGTACATGGCATTGGCGAAACACAGGGTGGCGGGTGCGAGACGATAGGCGCTGTGCTGGCCGTCATACACCAGCATGCCGCTATGGATCAGCGTCTGGGTCAAACGACTGGTGGTGGATTTGGACAGACCAGTGCGTTCGCTGATTTCGCCATTGCCCAGGTACTCGGTGCCCGCGCGAAATGCCCGCAAGATTTCAAGGCCGCGTTCGAGCGAACGGTTTATCGGCGCCTTGCCTGCGCCCGGCGTATCAAACCCGCCACACTCTTTCATTGTGTTCCAACCAGTGGAATTGTCGGATTGTTAATCATGGAGAGCTCCATAGACTCGGGGTCAGCGCAATGCCCTTCAGTCTGGGCTGCTGCCATGCCAACAACAAGAGAGAGATTTCCCATGACGATGTTGCAAAGTGTTACCTCGCCCATCCACATGGCCGTCGATGACGATGGTATCGCGGTGCTAACCCTTAATCGACCCGAAGCGCGCAACGCCATCAGCGACGAGATGCGCAGTCACATGATCGAGTTGCTGGAAGAAGTGGCCGCAAACAGTCAGATTCGCGCGCTCATCATTACCGGTACCGGCAAAGGATTCTGCGCGGGCGGCGACATCAAAGGCATGGAAAAGCGCATGAGCGCGCCGGCAGGCGAGGTGGCCTATAACGGCTGGAAGCGCCAACAGCGTGTGCATCATGCAGTGTCGTTGTTGCTCAACCTGCCCAAGCCGACCCTGGCCGCCGTCAATGGCGCCGCCACAGGACTGGGCTGCGACCTGGCCTTGAGCTGCGATTTCGTGGTGTCCTCCCGACAAGCCAGCTACGCCATGAGTTACATCGCACGGGGCCTGATCCCCGACGGCGGCGGCTTGTACCTGTTGCCGCGTCGGGTCGGATTGCCTAAAGCCAAGGAACTGATCTACACCGGTCGCCGCGTAGAGCCCGACGAAGGGCTGGAGATCGGCCTGGTGGACCGAGTGGTCGAACATGACGATCTGCTGGACGAAACCCGGCGCTGGGCTTTGGAACTCTCTGCCGGCTCGGCGACCGCACTGGCATTGAGCAAATCCATCCTCAACAACAGCTTCGAACTGACCCAGGCCCAGGTATTGGCCATGGGCAGTCAGGCGCAAGGCATCTGCTACACCTCGGCTGAGCATCAGGCATCGGTCGCAGCTTTTCTGGCTACCAAGGCGAAGAGGGGATGAGCATGGATAACATTTCCCGCCTGATGAACCCGCGCAGTGTTGCGGTGATCGGCGCCTCCGGCGATGCACAAAAAACGTCCGGGCGGCCCATCGCGTTTCTGCGCAAACATGGCTTCGAAGGCCGCTTGTATCCGGTCAACCCGCGTTACACCGAGATCGATGGGTTGACCTGCTATCCCTCTATCGCTGCGCTACCAGAGGTGCCAGACGCCGCGATCATCCTGCTGGGGCCTGAGCGTGCCAACCAGGCCGTTGCCGAACTGGCGGCCATGGGCACGCCGGCGGCTATCGTGCTTGCCGGTGGCTATGGCGAGGCTGGCGAAGCGGGTATCGCGCGCCAGCAGGCCTTGCAAAAGGCGCGAGGCAACATGCGCATCTTGGGCCCGAACACCATCGGTCTGATCAACCTTACCCAGGGCATCACCTTGTCGGCCAGCGGTGCGCTGGATCAGGACGCATTGAGAGCGGGTAACATCGCGGTCATTTCCCAGAGTGGCGGGATCCTGGGCTCGCTCCTGTCCCGCGGTGCCGCCGCCGGCATCGGCTTTTCCAAGCTGGTGGCGACCAGCAACGAGGTCGATCTGGACGTCGCCGATTTCGTCGATTACCTGGTGGATGACGACGCCACCGAAGTCATTGCCCTTTACCTCGAAGGGCTGCGCGATACCGAGAAATTCAGCCGCGCTGCACTCAAGGCGCGCGCGGCCGGCAAGCCCATCGTGGTGTTCAAGGTCGGGCGCTCCGAAGCCGGAGCCCGTTCGGCGGCGTCCCATACCGGTGCTCTGGCCGGAGCTGACGCACTCTACGACGTGTACTTCAAACAACTGGGCATCGTGCGGGCGCAGACGTTTGCCGATCTGCTCGACCTGCCGTTCGCGTTGGCCAGCCGGCGCACGATGGTGGGTAACCGCGTGGCGATTCTGACCTCGACTGGCGGCGCGGGCACGCTGATCGCCGATGCCCTGGGCGCCAATGGTTTCGACACGCCACCGCCAGGGGAGTCCACCGCTGCGCGTTTACGTGATCTGGACCTTGGCGACCAGGCGGTGCTCGACCGCAACCCTATCGATCTGACGCTGGCAGGCCTGCAGCCGCAGATCATGCAAGAGGCCATGCGCATCCTGCTGGAAAGCGCGGACTACGACGCGGTCATCAGTGTGGTGGGCTCATCCGGTGTCGCGCGCCCGACGCTGATGGCCGACGCCATCCGTGACAGCCAGCGCGAGAGCAACAAGCCTGTACTCGCTTATGTCAGCCCGTACGCACCGCAAGCCTTGCTGCGTATCAACAGCAACCAGGGCGTCGCCTTTACTGCGCCGGAGGCCTGCGCGAGTGCATTGCTGGCGCTCAAGGCCAAAGCCTGCGTTGTTCAGGACACACCGCAAGCGCAATCAAGCCGCCAGTACCTGAGCGCCGAGGACGTTGAGCAGTTGCCCGGCGGCACCCTTGATGAACAGCAGAGCAAAGCCCTGTTTACTTGTTTCGGCGTGCCCGTCACCCGCGAGCAGGCGGTCGCGGATGCCGGCGAGGCCATCGAGGCCGCCCGGGCGCTCGGCCCGAACGTGGTGCTCAAGGTGCTCTCCGAGCGCATCCCTCACAAGACCGAAGTCGGTGGTGTCGCGCTCAGCCTGACCGAACACAGTATTGGTCAGGCATTGGACGACATGCGCCGCGTTGTCACGCAGAAGGCGGGGTTCGCGCCCGAGCGTTTCCTTGTCCAGGAGATGGTCAGCGGCGGTCACGAACTGATCCTGGGCTTCCACCGCGACCCGCAACTGGGACCCGCGTTGCTGCTGGGTATGGGCGGTGTCAGCGCCGAACTGCTGCGCGATACCAGCATGCGATTGCTGCCGATCACGCGCAACGACGCGGACACCATGCTCCGGGAGCTGAAGACCTTTGCGCTGCTCGACGGGTATCGCGGCGCGCCCAAGGCCGATGTCAATGCGTTGGTCGACTGCATCCTCGCCTTCGCCGACATGGTCACCACCCTCGGAACAAAGCTGCAAGAGGCCGAGATCAACCCCTTGCGCGTGCTGGCCGAAGGGCAGGGCGTGAGGGCGGTGGATGGCCTCACACTGCTGGCCTGAAGCACCACCTGTTCCACTGTGTGGAATAGGTGGATTGACCCCCCAACCCCCGGTTTCATAATCAAGACAGCTTCATCAACGACTCATAAAAACAAGTAGGTCGCTATGAACGTACTTAATTGCACATCGAATCAACCGCTCCCTCTGGGTAACGTCCATTTTCACAGCGGGGGCCCATCATGCCTGTCGCATTGAAAGCCATCACCCAGCCCAAAGGCGCCGAACGCGACGAGCAGGCTTCATCGCTCATTCAGTTCGTCGGCGTGTCCAAATCCTTCACCGTCAAGGGCGTTGCCAAACAGGCCTCCCATAGCATCAACCTGTCGATCAAGAAGGGCGAAGTGGTCACCGTGGTCGGGCCGTCGGGCTGCGGCAAGTCCACCCTGCTGAACATGGTCGCGGGGCTGTTCGCACCCACCGAAGGGCAGGTGGTCTACAACGGCAAGGCCGTTTGCGGGGTCAATGGCCGTACCGGCTACATGACCCAGAGTGACCACTTGCTGCCTTGGCGTGACGTGGTCGGCAACATTGCCGTGCCGTTGGAAATCCAGGGCATGGCCAAGGCCGAACGCCGCGTGCGCATCCAGGAGCTGGTTCAACTGGTGGGCCTTGAAGGTTTCGAGAAGTCCTACCCCAGCCAGCTCTCCGGCGGCATGCGTAAACGTGCGGCGCTGGCCCGCCTGCTGGCCTATGACCCTGAAACCCTACTGATGGACGAGCCGTTCGCGGCACTCGATGCGCAACTGCGCATGCGCATGCAGACCGAGCTGATCCGGCTCAGTCGCCGGTTGAACAAGACCGTCATCTTTGTCACCCACGATTTGGATGAGGCCGTGGCGCTCGGCGATCGCTGCCTGATCTTCGCCGGCCGTCCCGGCACCATCGTCAAGGACGTGCAGATTCCCCTGGGCGAGGAACGCAACATTCTGCAGTTGCGCAAGGACCCTCGCTATCACCAGCTCTGCGGCGACTTGTGGGACTTCATGACCCCGTCTTTGAACGATGCAGCAAAGGATAACCACGCATGAACATTTTCCTTGGACGCCTGGCGATTTTCATCGTGCTTTTCGGCACCTGGCAACTGTCATCGGGGCCATTGATCGACCCCTTCTTCGTCAGTTCACCCAGCGAGATCGCCGGCAAGTTCTACGAGTTGGTCATCAGTGGCAGGCTGTTTTCCCATGGCGGGATCACGGTGGTGGAAACCCTCGCCGGCTTCGTACTGGGGGCGACCGTCGGGATTGCGGTGGGGTTGCTGTTGGGCCGTAACGAGCTGCTGGCCAAGCTGCTCGACCCGATCCTGATCTCGATCTACAGCCTGCCGAAAGTGGCCCTGGCGCCGTTGTTCATCATGTGGTTCGGCATCGGCATCGAGATGAAGATCATCCTGACCGCCACCATCGTGTTCTTCCTGGTGTTCCTCAACACCTACAGCGGCGTGCGTGCGGTTGACCGCGAGCAGTTGGAGATCCTGCGCCTGATGGGCGCCCGCGAACACCACCTGATCACCAAAGTGGTGTTCCCCTCGGCGATCCAATGGGTGTTCACCGGCCTTAAGCTCTCGGTGCCCTATGCCCTGATCGGCGCCATCGTCGGTGAAATCATGGCCTCCAATCGCGGGCTCGGTTACCTGCTGCAAGATGCAGCCGGGCAGCTGGACACCGCCGGCGTATTCGCCGCACTGGTCGCGATTATCGCCCTGGCACTGCTGCTGCAAGCGGTTGTAAGGATGGTGGAAACCCGTCTCATGCCGTGGAAAAAAGACCTGGGTGATCGTGAAGCTTCGGTTTGACCTGTTCATAACGCACAAGAAAATACAGGTGTAGATATGTCTATTAAAACGCTGATTGCAAAGATGGGCCTGGTCGCTTCGCTGCTGGCCGCAGGCGCCGGCGCACATGCGCAGGACATCAAGGTGGCCCTGGGCACCGACGGCTTCGTGCACATGCCGCTGTTCGTCGCGGTGGATGGCGGCTATTTCAAGAAGCAGGGTATGAATGTTGAATTGATCAAGTTCAAGGGCGGCGGCGCCGCGACATCGGGCCTGGCCAGTCGAACCGTGGAGTTCTGTTCGTGCGCGATCCAGAATTCGATCAATGCGAAATTGAAGGGCGCCGACCTGACCTTGCTGGGGCGACTGGTAGGGCAGTACGCGAGCAACGTGGTCATCAGCCAGAAGAAAGCCGACCAGCTCGGCCTGACCGCACAAACGCCCATCGAAGAGCGTTTGAAGGCGATGAAGGGCTTGAAGATTGCCGTCAGCGGTGCGGGTGGCAGCGCCGATTTCCTGGTGCGTTTCCTCGGTGAAAAGGGTGGCCTTTCGGCAGAGAAAGATTTCACCCTGCTTTACCTCAACAGCGCCAGTGCCATCCTGACCGCGTTTTCCCAAGGACGGATCGATGGCTTTGCCCTGTCCTCGCCCACCTCGGACAGCGCGATTATCGAGCACAAAGGGTTCACGCTGTTGGACATGGCCTACGGGCAGGTCAAGGAACTTGATGGCTACCCTTCGATTGCCTTGAGCGCGCGCAAACAGTGGGCTGATGAAAACCCGCACACCGTCAAGCAGTTCCTCGACGGCCTCGCGCAAGCGACCAAACTGATCAACGAAGACCCTGAGCAAGCGATGAAATTCGTGCGTGCCCGTTTTGAAGGCACGCCGGACAATGTCTACGCCGCAGCGTGGAAGTCCAACCAGCACTCGTTCCCGCAAACGCCTTATCTGAGCGAAGAAGACGTAGCCCGCGCCATCGCGTTTCTCGGCAAGATCCAGGGCCAATCGATTCCTGGCAAGGCCAGCGACTACATGACCTCAGTACGCTGATACCCCTCTCAACACTGATGCACGTACCGATCCCACCGAGCTCAACCGAGTTCGGTGTGGCTGAGTACGGCCCGGAACTGCTCATGAATAATAAGAAAACAGCTGCATCCTGGGGCGTGATCGTCGCCGCCGGGCCATGGTTTGCCAGTGCACAGGCCGCGGATTTCCTGGGTGATGCCAACGTCGACCTGGAGCTGCGCAACTTCTACATGAACCGCGATTTTCGCGATGGCCGCGGCCAATCAAAGCGCGATGAATGGGCCCAGGGCTTCATTCTTCGCGCACAGTCGGGCTACACCCCCGGACTCGTTGGCTTTGGCTTGGACGCTATCGCCATGGTCGGCCTGAAACTCGACTCCAGCCCGGACCGTACCGGCACTGGCTTGATGCCGGTTCACGATGACGGCAGGGCACCCGATGAGTATTCCAAAGCCGGGCTGACCGCAAAAATGCGCGTGTCCAAAACCGAGCTGAAGGTGGGCACCCTGATACCCAAGCTGCCCACCTTGCAATCGAACTTCGGCCGCTTACTGCCGCAGACCTTCCGCGGCGGCATGCTTGAGTCCCGAGAGTGGGGTGGCTTGGAGCTGATAGGCGGGCACCTTGACCAAGTCACTGATCGCGATGTCACCGGCGCGCAAGGGTTGGCCATCAATAATAAGAACCGGCGATTCAGCGGCCAGTTGGATGGAGGTGCCTTTGAGTTGGCAGGCGCTGCCTATCGTTGGAAGACGGTGCAGCTGACTTACCAGGTCGGTCGTCTGGAGGATGTCTACCAACAGCATTACCTGGGGTTCAGCAGCGCCAACGACGTCGGCGAGGGCAAGTTCAAGTCAGACCTGCGGCTGTTCATCAGTGATGATCAAGGACAGGCACGCGCCGGGCAGATCGACAATCGCGCATTCAGTGGGATGGCGACCTACGAATGGCGTGGCAACGCATTCAGCCTGGGTTACCAGGCGATGAGCGGGGATTCGGCGTTTCCCTACGTCGAGGGCACCGACCCGTATCTGGTCAACTTCGTGCAGGTGGGCGATTTTGCCGAGAAGGGTGAGCGCTCCTGGCAACTGCGTTATGCCCGTGACTTGGCGTCATGGGGGCTGCCTGGGCTGACCTTCATGACCCGCTATATCAAAGGCACTGATGCACAGGTGTTGACTACCGATTCAGGCCGCGAGTGCGAGCTGGATATCGAATTGCAGTATCGGGTACAGAGCGGACCGCTCAAGGCCCTGGACATACGGCTGCGCAACGCCGCGTATCACTCGGACTTCTCCCGCAATGCCAACGACACGCGGGTGATCCTCAGCTATCCCATTTCCTTCCTCTGACTGGTAACCCTCATGGATGCTTTGGTAAGCCTGAAAACAGATGACGGCCTTGCTGTCATCGCCATCAACAACCCGCCTGTGAACGCCTTGTCCCAGGGTGTCCGGCAACAGCTCTCGGCGTGTCTCGCGCTGGCCGGGTCCGACCCTACGGTGCAGGCCATTGTCATCACCTGCCAGGGCAAGACGTTTGTGGCCGGCGCCGATCTCAAGGAATTCGACCAGCCCCTGATGGAGCCCCATCTGCCGGACGTTCTGAGTGCCATCGAAAACAGCCAGAAACCGGTGATCGCGGCCTTGCATGGTTCGGTGCTCGGTGGCGGCCTTGAGTTGGCGCTGGCGTGTCATTTGCGTATTGCTGATGAGCATACGGTGTTGGGCTTGCCGGAGGTCAGCCTGGGTTTGATACCTGGCGCGGGAGGCACGCAGCGGCTGGTTCGCCTGTGCGGGCCGCTGGTTGCCGTGGATGTCGTGATTGGCGGGCAGCGCCTGACGGCGATGCAGGCTCAGGCCGTCGGGATGGTCGACCACTGTATGGCCGACGACCTGCAGGGCGCAGCCATCGAACACGCCAGGCGTTTTATCCATACCCATCCATTTTGGGGACGCACGCGGGATCGGTTGATGCCCACCCATAACGCCGCTGAATTTGAGGCGAAAGTGACTGCGGTGATGAAGAAACTGGCGGGACAACAAGCACCCCGGGCCGCCCTCAAGGCCATCAACGCGGCGCTGACCGAGTCGTTTGACGCCGGCATGGCGTTGGAGCGCGCGCTGTTTGTCGAACGGCGGCAATCGGCCCAGGCCAAGGCCTTGCGGCACCTGTTTTTCGCCGAGCGCGCGCTGGCGAGTCGCACGCGCAAGCTGGCCGCCAACGGCCATGCACGTGCGATTCAAAAGGTCGCGGTGATCGGTTCAGGCACGATGGGCAGTGGGATTGCTATCTGTGTGGCCAATGCCGGTGTTGCTGTGAGCCTGATCGATGTACAGGACGCCGCGCTGCAACGCGGCGTAAAACACATTGATGACTATTACCACGACGCGTTGCTCAAGGGCCGTATGGATGAGCACACCTGTCAGGAACGCCGGGCATTGATCTTGCCATCGACGTCAATGGACGCTGTGGCGGACGCCGACCTGGTCATCGAAGCCGTTTTCGAAGACATGGAGGTCAAGCGCGAGGTGTTTCGCCAGCTGGATACGCTGTGTAAGCCGGACGCCATTCTGGCGACCAACACCTCGTATCTGGATGTCGAGGCCATCGCCGATTGCACACGTCGCCCACAGCAGGTGGTGGGCCTGCATTTCTTCAGCCCTGCGCCGGTCATGAAACTCCTGGAGGTGGTACGCACCACCCAGACCGACCGATCGGTGCTGGCTGCGGTACTTGCCTTGGCCCAGCAACTGGGCAAAGTGGCGGTCACCGTGGGGGTGTGCGACGGCTTTGTAGGTAATCGGCTCTTGGCGGCGCGGGAGCGCGAAGCCATGTTCCTGCTGGAGGAGGGCGCGTCTCCCGAGGCCGTCGACCGGGTGATGCGTGCATTTGGCTTTCCCATTGGCCCTTTTGAATTGCGCGACATGGCTGGCGTGGACGTCGCCTGGCGTAACCGTCAGGGGCGTTTGTCGCAGTTGAGCGAGCGTGAGAAACGCTGCGATTGGGTCGATAAGTTGTATGCCGCAGGTCGGCTCGGGCAAAAGGCTGGCCTCGGGTTCTATCGCTACGCGCCGGGCAGCCGCCAGGCCTTGCCGGACCCTTGGCTGGCCGAGTTGTTGGCGGATCATCGACAACACTGGAGCATCACACCTCGCAGCATCACCGATCAGGAAATCGAAGAGCGCTGTTTGTTTGCGATGATCAACGAGGCCGCCTGGTTGATCGAGCACGATATCGTGGCGCACCCTGCTGATATCGATCTGGTGTGGATTCATGGCTATGGCTTCCCGCGTTACAAAGGCGGGTTGACCTACTATGCCGACCAGGTAGGGCTAGGCACTGTGGCAAAGGCCCTCAAGCGCTACAACCGCGAGGGTAAGGAACTCTCGACGTTCATGGCTCGCCAGAAAACCTTCCACACGTACTGACAGAAAGCCCCGGCGGCTGACCGCGCGCGCCGGGGCCTTGTCAGGTCAGGCTTCTTTCACCACATACCGCAGGATCAAGGTCAACACCGTGGCAAGACACAGCATCGCCGCCATCGCAATGAGCCCGGCGTTGAATGAGTGTGTGACGTCCTTGAGCCAGCCGACAGCATACGGCCCCACCAACCCGCCAAGACTGCCCACGGCATTGATGAACGCAATGCCGCCGGCCGCAGCCTGTTTACTCAGGAACGTCGCCGGAATGCTGTAGAAGCAGGTGCGCACCGAACTCAAGCCGATCAAGGCAACCGTGAGGCCAATCAGCGCTGGAATGAGCTCACTGTAGACCACCGAAAAGATAAAACCGGCCGCCCCCGTGGCGCAGGTAATCGCCAAGTGCAGGACATAACGTCGCTTGCGTGCGAGCACCTTCGCCCACAGCAGCATGGCGAGACTGGCAATCAGATAGGGGATCGCCGATACCCAGCCAATTTGGGTGGTGGTCAGTGCATGGGTTTTGAGGATCTGTGGCAGCCAGACACCGATGCCGAGAATGCCGATGATATAGCTGAACAGAATGGCGGCGAGCAGCCACACCCGGACGTCCTTGATCGACTCGCGAAAGCTGTGGGAGCCCTTTGATTCATGCTCGGCGTCCAGGGCCGATTGCAGTGCCTGGCGCTCGTCCATGGTCAGCCATTTCGCGTCGGCGGGTTTGTCGGACAGCAGTTTCAGGCACATCACGCCCAGAACGCAGGCTGGTAAGCCTTGCAGCACCAGCAACCACTGCCAGCCGCGGTAGCCCCAGATGCCATCCATCGCCAGCATGGCGGCAGAAAGCGGCCCTCCCAGAACGGACGACACCGGTATGGCGAACAGAAACCAGGCCATGACCCGCGTCCGGTATTGGATGGGAAACCACAGCGACAGGAAGAAAATGACCCCCGGGAAAAAACCCGCTTCTGCAATGCCGGCCAGCAGGCGGATGACCGAATAACTGACAGGCCCTTGAGCCAACGCTGTGGAGGCGGAGAACAGCCCCCACGTGATCATGATCCTCGCCAGCCATCGGCGCGCGCCGAAGCGGTAGAGCGCGAGGTTGCTGGGCACCTCGAACAGGCAATATCCGACATAGAAAATGCCCGCCGCAAGCCCGAACTGCGAGGCCGTAAGACCCAGGTCGTCGTTCATGGTCAGTGAGGCGAATCCGACGTTGGTTCTGTCCAGGTAATTGAAGAAATACGCAATGGCGAGCAAGGGAATCAACCGGATCGCGGCTTTGCGACAGGCGCTGGATTCCAGCGCCTCTTGGGGCGTAACTTGAGAGGCTGTAAGTGTATTCATGGGGCTCCATTATTGTTGTAATCAGGAGCCTGGAAGCATATGGGCGGCGTTCTTGCGCGCGCCAACACCTTTAAACCATAGGAGTCCATAACCGCAGGGCATGGGACTTCGAGTGCGTGTAATACAAGTTCCCGGCCATGCCCGACGAGCATCGAAAACCATGAGATATCAGTATTGGTTATTTTCTTCCAAGTGCATAAACCTGAGGGTTCACCCCCATCAGTTTGGCGTGCCAAACAATAATAAAAGGCTCATCCAATGCACTACACTCGCGTCATGCAATCCTTAATCGTCGCTGGCCTCGTTGCCTATAGCCTGCCGGGAAATGCCGATGATTCGGTACGCACACTGGTTGCCGAGAAGGGCAACGTACATATCGAGGCGCTGGATCAGGGCAAGGGCCATGTGATCGTGATCCTGCCCTCCAAGGGGCGCGGCGCAAATGACTACGACGAGGTTGCACGCTACCTGGCCGCTGACGGCTACCGCGTGATCCGCCCTGAGCCGCGCGGAGTCAAGGGCAGCCAGGCGCCGATGGATACCCCGACGCTGCACGACTTCGCCGCCGACGTGGCACTGGTGATGGACAAGGCGAAAACCGGGCCGTCGGTAGTGGTCGGGCATGCCTGGGGCAGCCAGCCCGCGCGCGTGCTGGCGGTGGACCGCCCGGACTTGGTCAACGGCATCGTGCTGGCGGCCGCATCGATTGGAAAGTTGCCCGCAGGCTCATCCGAAAAACCCTATGGCCGCATGGTCGAGGCGATCAAAGGCGCGGGCAATTATTCGCTGCCTGAAGCCAAGCGTATCGACTATCTCAAAGAGGCGTTTTTCGCACCCGGAAATGACCCGCGTGCCTGGTTGACCGGCTGGTATGACAAGACCCACCAGGCCCAGGACCATGCGCGAGACAGCACGCCCGTGGAGCTGTATTGGTCAGCCGGCAACACCGTACCGATTCTTGACCTGCAAGGGCAGCATGACGCCGTGGTGATCCCGAATATTCTCGAATCGATGCTTGGCGATCGGGTCGAACACAAGACCATCGCCAACGCCGGGCATGCCATGGCGCCCGAACAGCCGCGTGAAATGGCGGATGCCATCGCCGAATTTGCGCAGCGCGTCTATGAGGCCAAATGACCGAGTGATGAGAGCAAGCACTGAAGGTTAATCTGAGAGGGGGGAGTGCCCCCTCCCAGCTGTGAAGCGCTTAGCGGTTACTTCTATTTCGCGTACTGCGCCTTGGCGAACGTGGCGATGGCATCTGCCATTGCTTTGGGTTGTTCTGGAGCCATGGCGTGTCCGGCATTTTTCAGTACCACCACCTGGACCCGGTCACCGAGCATGCTTTTCAGCACACCTGAGAAGCGTTTGGGGGCGACGGTGTCCGCATCACCTTGCAGGTCGAGAATCGGCGCAGTGCCGGCGGCGAAGTAGTCGTCCACCGGCGTGATATTGCGCGCATGGCCTTCGGCATCGTGGGTCGCCTGGTGCCAGCCGCCCAGCCAGACCTTGGGGTCGTTGCCGGGGGCAAAGAATGCCTTGCGCAGATAGACAAGGCGTTGTTCTTCGGACAGCGACATATCGCCGGCGCCGTCGATAGCCTGGCGCATCTCTGCGTTGATGGGTTTTTCAGTGGACCCTGGCGGAACCTTGCCAGCAGACGCAGCGGCCATGACGACGCCACGGACCAGGTCGGGACGATCCGCCGCGAGCATGCGCGCCGCGAAGTTGCCCCAGGCGTGACCGACAACCACGACAGAGCCTTTGTTTTCATGCTCGACCACCGCCGCAACGTCGCGGGCAAAATCGTGCACGGTCAGGTTTTCCATCGGCCCGGTGCTTTGCCCTATGCCACGGGGCTCCGGCCTGACCACGCGAAAGCCATCGGCCTGAAGATAATCGGCGACCTGGTCATAATCGCGACCCGAGCGACCCAGCGAGGGCAACATCACAATCACCGGTCCGGTACCTTGGGCATTGACCTCGATTTGCACATTGTCATAACGAACCAGTTCTTGCTTGAGCGGGGCACCGGCGGCCATGGCGATGGCAGACGCCAGGCCAAAGGTGGCTCCGAGCAGAAAACGCGAGACTGTTTTCATTATTTGTACTCCTGGGCAATCGCGTTTTTCGCCGGCTCAAGGCCGCTCTCTTCAAGCAGACGGCGTGCCGCTGGGCTGTTGAGAAAGGCAATGAATTCGCGCGCAGGCACCGCATTGGGGGTTTGGTGTGCAACGGTGGCGCAGAACCGGCTGACTTTCTGCACGGCTTCGGGCAGTGGGCCCAGGTAGTCGACACCGGGGGTTACCTTCAACTCGCTGATTTGCTGCATGCCGATATCCGCATCGCCCCTGGCCAGGGCTGTGCCTACCAGTTCCTTGCCGGCGATTTCGACGGTCTTGTTTTTCACTTGATCGCTGATACCCAAGCGCTGGAACAGCTCGGTGCGGATGTACACGCCGCTTGCACCCTGGGAATAAGCAATTTTGTCAGCGTTGAGCAGGGCTGCTTTCAACGCCGCGACGCTTGAGACATCCGGCTTCGGTTTGCCGTGAGGCACCCCCACACCGATGCGTGAATCGGCGATTTCGCGGCGCGTCGTCATGTCGAAGGCGCCGGTGGCTGAGAGCAGCTCCAGGGTTTCGTCGGCCATGATCGCGAGGTCCATCGGCTCCTTATGCCGGATGCGCTCTGGAATGGATTCAGGCGAGGTTCCCATCGAAGGTCCCCAACTGAAACTCAGGGTATTGCCGCTGGCTTTTTCATACGCCGGTTGAAGGTGTTCCATGGCACCCCGGAGTGCGCCACTGGCAATCACCTTCAGTTCAGCCGCTTCGCCCAACTGAGAGAACCCGAGCAGGCTGACCAAACCAGTGGTCACTAACATCGGGGCAGATCTTGTTTTTTTCATGGTGCTACCTTCTCGATTAGACGCTCGTTTCAAGCGCCGCGGGTGTTGACGAACAACGAATACAGCGCGGTGGTCGAGGCCATCAGCAAGCGATTGCCGCGTGGCCCGCCGAAGCACAAATTGGCGCAGCGCTCTGGCAAATCGATATGCCCGATGGCGGTGCCATCGGGGGCGAAGATGCGGACGCCATCCATGCCTGGCTCTGGTGCGCCCCAGCCGCACCAGAGATTGCCGTCCACGTCCACGCGTAAACCATCGGGCAACCCGCTGCCGGCATCGATCAGCTCGCGCCGCTGGCTGAGGTGACCCTGAATGTCGACGCTGTAGGCCACGATTCGTCGCGGACGCGCTCTGGACTCGACCAGGTAAAGGGTTTTTTCATCCGGGGAAAAGGCGAGGCCGTTCGGGCCTTCGAGGTCTTCTGCCACACGGTGCAGCGTGCCATCCGCATCGAGGCGATACAGGTTGGCCGGCAGTTCTGGAGTGCCTTGACGGCCCATATAGTCACTGATCAGGCCGAAAGGCGGGTCGGTGAACCAGATGCTGTCGTCCGATCTCACCACAATGTCATTCGGCGAATTCAGCGGCTTTCCCGCGAAGCTGTCGGCCAGCACGGTGAGGCTGCCGTCATACTCGGTACGGGTGACACGCCGGCCACCGTGCTCGCACACCAGCAAGCGGCCCTGACGGTCACGGGTCATGCCGTTTGCCTGATTAGCGGGTTGGCGAAATACACCCAGTACCCCTGTGGCCTCGTCCCAACGCATGATCCGGTCGTTGGGCAAATCGGTGAACAGCAGAAAGCGCCCGTCGGCAAACCACGCCGGGCCTTCCGCCCAGCGCAAGCCGCCACCGAGCCGTTCGACCTTGGCATGCGCCAGGCGGTAGTGGGCAAAGCGCGGGTCCAGCTCGCGCACCCGGGTATCGGGCACGCGCAAACTGGGCGACCATGTGATTTCGTCCATCGTTTGAGTTCCTGAATAGGCGAGGTGTCAGGTGTAAAGCCGAGCCGGGTTTTCGATCAGAACCGCTTGCCGCAAGGCTGCGCTGTCGCAGACCTGGACGATGAAGTCGAGCAGTTGCGCATCCTCCGGGATCGGTCCCTTGATGTTCGGATGCGGCCAGTCCGAGCCCCAGATAGCGCGTTGCGGCGCACATTCGAGCAGCGTGCGCACTTGATCCAGCACTTGCGGCCATGGGCCGGGCCTGCCTTGCATGGCGCGATCGATACCGGACAGTTTTATCCAGCGATTTGCATGGCTGAGCTCCGCGCGCAATTCGCCGATCAGCATCGGATCAACCGGCCCGGTCAGGTCGGGGCGTGCCATATGGTCAATGACCAAAGGGGTCTTCAGATCGCGCCAGGCCTGCAGAAATGGCAGCACGACCGGCAACTCCCCATGCACCAGCACATGCCAGCCGAAGGGCATGACGCGTTCAGCCAGTGCGCGCAGTTTTTGCGGGTCGCGTGCACCTGGCAGGTGGCCCATCAAGTTGAAGCGGATACCGCGCAGGCCTCCGTCGTGCAGCGCCTGTAACTGCGCGTCGGTGGTGGTTTCGTCGATGATGCCGACTCCGCGGTAACGTCCTTCGCTGATGGCAATCGCCTGCAGTATGGCTGCGTGGTCAGTACCGTAGGGCGCGGCCTGCACCAGCACACCATGACTGATATTCAGACGCCGATGCATGCCCAGCAACTCGGTGAAGGGCGCGGGCTCGGGTGTATAGGTAGCATTGGCGGGCAGCGGAAATTGGGCCCAAGGGCCGTAAATATGCGTGTGGCAATCCCACACACCTGTAGGGCTGAATGAAGTCGACATGCTTGCTCCTCGCGGCTGGCTCAGTCGCAGCGCGCCGTCATGCCGCCATCGACGATAATTTCAGTGCCGGTGACGAAGCGCGACTCATCGCTGGCCAGGTACAGCGCCGCGTAAGCCGTGTCGCGGCCGTCGCCCATGAACCCGAGGGGAATGCGTGCCAGGCGTGTATCGAGCAATTTGCTCACATCACCACCGGTGCGTTGGCCGGCGAGGCGTACCTCTACCATCGGCGTGTGCAACTGCCCGGGTACCACGGTGTTCACGCGGATGCCTTTGGGCGCGTACTCCACGGCGGTTACGCGCGAGAGCTGGATCACCCCGGCTTTGCTCGCGGCGTACGCCACTTGGGCCGAACCTGTCCATCGAATACCGGAGGTCGAGGCGGTGTTGATGATCGAGCCGCTGCCTTGGGCTTCCATCAGCGGCAGTACGTGCTTGCAGGTCAGGTAGACGCTGCTGAGGTTCAGGGCAATCTGGGCGTCGAACTTTTCTTCAGCCAAGGCAACGGCGCCACCCGCCGCCGAACCGCCGACGTTGTTCACCAGAATATCGACGGTGCCATAGGTCTCTTTGCAGGCGGCAACCATGGCCGCGACGGCCTGGGTATTGGTGACGTCGCAGGCATAAGGCGTGACTTCACCACCCGCATCGCGGATGCGCTCCAGAGTTTCCTCCATGGCCCCCAGATCACGATCGACCGCGAACACTTTGGCACCGGCCATGGCGAATATCACCGCGACCGCGCGTCCGTTGCCCCAGCCGCTGCCGACGCAACCCGCACCGGTGACGATAGCGACCTTGCCTTGGAGACGATCGCTTTTTGGAAGAGTATCGGTCATGCACATATCCTCAGTTCAATGTAGTCGGCAGTTCGGCAGTGCAGCCCGCAGGGGCAGGCACTTCGAACACTTTGATGGTCATGGAAATCAGGCTGTAGTAACCCGCGATGCCGACCAGGTCGACGGCCGCATCTGTGCCCAACAGCTCGGTGAATTCGGCGTACAGGCCGTCGCTGATTGCACGCTGGGCATGCAGTTCGCGAATGAAGCGGTAGACCAGCGCTTCATCGGCGTTTTCGAACGCCGGCGCCAGGTCATCCCGAATGGCATCGATGATGTGCGGAGCCAAGCCAGCCTCCAGTGCGAACGGCTTGTGTGCGGCCCATTCGTATTCGGCGAGCCAGTGGCGCCCCATCATCAGGATGGCCAGCTCCGACAGGCGCGGGTCTAGGCAGGTGTCATAGCGGCAGTAACGGCCCAGCGCTTGGGCACACTCCGCCAGTTCCGGCCGATGCAGCCAGATGGCCAGAGGGCCTCGCACACCTTTGCGCGGGCCGTTGGCGATGCGCTCGTAAACTGGGCGCTGCGCATCGCTGAGGTTGTTCGGGTCAATAGGGGGCAGACGATTCATGGAGCTTTCCTGTCAGGGACGCGGTGACTGAATGTGGGGTTTGTGCGCAGGCTCGATGGGCAACTCGGCCGACTGGGTTTCCACCGGCGGGCGCAGTAGGCTGCGGCTCGGTTTACGGCCGGTTTCGCGCTCGAAATCTTCAGGGTTGAAGGCACCCTCCCAGCGTGCAATGGCGAACACCGCGATGGTGTTGCCGACGATATTGGTCAGGGCGGTGGCGGTGGCCATGATGCGGTCGATGCCAAACAGAAGCCCCAGGCCACTCAGGGGCAGCGTTTGTACCGACTGTAAGGTGGCGGCCAGCTTGATGAAGGCCCCCCCCGCAACGGTGGTGCCGCCCTTGGAGGTGATACTCAGGATTGCCAGCAACCCAAGTTGCTGCACCAGGGAGAACGGCGTGTCGGTGGCTTGGGCGATGAACCCGATGGCAATGGCCATGTAGATCGCGGTGCCGTCGAGATTGAAGCTGTAGCCGGCTGGAAGGACGAAGCCGACCACCACTTCATCGCAACCGCTGCGCTGCAGTTTTTCGATCAGGCGTGGAAACACCACTTCACCGGACGCCGTGCCGAACACCAGCAGGATTTCATCGCGAATCAGGCGCAGCACACTGCCGAACGGCAAGCCGATGGACCAACTGATCGAGCCCAGAATGCCGAACACGAAGATCAACGACGCTGCGTAGTAACCCGCGATCAACTTCAGGAGGTAGAGGAGGGTGTCGCCACCGTAGCTGCCGATGGCCGCGGCCATGGCGCCGAACGCACCTAGGGGGGCCAGTTTCATGATGAAGCTGAGCATTTTGAAGAGGATGCTTTGCGCTTCACCAATGGCTTTTACGGCGACCGAATCCGGGCCGCAAACGCGGTTGATCGCGATACCCGCCAGTACCGAGATAATCAACACTTGAATGATGTCGCCCTTGGCGAATGCATCGACCAATGTGTGGGGGATCAGACCCAGCAGGTAGTTGATCATGGACACACTACCGGCCGCAGAGGTTGCCTTGATCGCTTCACTGGATTCGGTCAGGCCGGTGGCATGCAGGCCTACGCCCGGCTCCACCACGTTGACCAGGATGAAACCGATCAGCATCGCGACCGTGCTGACCACTTCAAAGTAGATCAGCGATTTGACACCGAGCCGGCCGAGTTTGCGCATGTCCTGAACGTGGGTAAGACCATGGACCAGGGTCACGAAGACGATGGGCGCAAGCATCATTTTCAGCAGGGCAATGAACGCTTGTCCGAGGGGTTTCATGGCCACCGCCCATTGGGGGGCGGCGAAACCGAGTATGACGGCAGCAACAAGCGCTATCAGCACCTGCACGTGGAGCTTCTTTAACTGATTCATGGCATTTCCTGACCCGATAGTGGGCATCATTGTTCTTGTGGTAACGCGCCGCTTGCTGTGCAAGCTGGGCCTTCAGCTATCTGTGTTGAGCATAGAAAAAACTAACCCTAGGCACAAAAACCTTATTTTGATACAAAGCTATGCCATTACGGCATGGTGGCTAAGATGGACATTCGAGAACTTCGCTCCTTTGTAAAAGTGGCCCAGTGCGGCGCCTTCAGTCGCGCAGCGAAAGAGCTTTTCATCGCTCAGCCGGCGCTGAGTCGGCAGATCGCCAAGCTGGAAGAGCAGTTGCAGGTGGCACTGTTCATTCGTCATGGCCGGGGAGTGGAGCTGACTGCCGCTGGGGCGCGCCTGCTGGAACGAGCGGATGTCATGCTGCGTTACATGGAGGAAACCGCCGACCATGTCCGCAACAGTGCGATCGAAGAGCGCGGCCATCTGGCAATTGGGTTGCCGCCCGCGATCGGCACCATCGTCGGGCCGCAGTTGATTCGTCGTTTTCACGAGCGCTGGCCGAAGGCCTCATTGCATGCATTGGAAGGCTTGAGCACTTCGTTGCAGGAGTGGCTACTGGATGGCCGGATCCAGGTCGCGGTGGTGTACAACCAACCGTTGCTTGAGGCTTTCGATGTCAGGCCCATTTTCAGTGAACGAATGGTGCTGGTCGGGCCACCGGGGGAGGCGCCGAAATCGGTGCGCATCATGGGCCTGGCAGATTTTCCGTTGATCCTCCCAGGGTTGCCCCACAGCAATCGGCGTCTGATTGAACAGGTGGCGGCACAAAATGGCTTTCACTTGAATGTCATATTCGATGTAGACAGCGTCAGCCTGACCAAGCGCCTAGTGGCCGAAGGTATGGGCTATTCGATTCTTGCTCATGCCGCGGTCCAGGAAGACATCGCCAAGGGCATTTTGGTGGGCCATGCGATTGAAAGACCGGGCATTCGCTCTACGGTTTCGTTGACGACACTCAAAGACCGCAGGAATAGTCGTTTGGCATTGAGTTGGGAAAAAATTGTGCTGGAAACCTTGGAGGAACTTGTGACGGTTGGCGCGTGGAAGGAGGCTACTCTTTGGCTTGGTCGCGAGGGCGCATGAGAAAAAATCCAGGATGAGGTGCTGACTCAACATAGGTCCCCATGCCAGGTCGGCATGGATACGTATGATCTAAAGGTCTTGGTCAAGGGGAACAGGGCTGGCATATGCTCGGCCGTGTCGAACGCTCAGAGCGTCGAGTGCTTACCGTAAAGCGGCAATACGATTGATCCCACTATTAGCCATCGCCTGTTTCGTCAACTCTCTGGATCGCACCGACATCGGTTTTGCCGCGCTGACGATGAGTCAGGATTTGGGCTTAAGTGGGCTTTGCCGCAGGTATGTTCTACATCGGTGCCTGTACGAAATACCCAGCAACCTGGCTTTTTGACCTGCGTGACTACTCCACGATGGCAGGGGAAGTTATCGCGTTTGATCCGACCTGTCTTTAACGATCTATCCTCCTAACGAAAATAAAAAGTGAGTGATCTATGCGCTTAAGTCTGAAGACTAAAGTCCTTTCCATCGCGGTGTTACCCGTTTTGCTGTTTGCACTGGTGATCAGTCTGACGACAGTTCTGATGCTCCAGCAGCAGGCGAAAAAAGAGGTCGAAGAGACTCGGCAACGCCTTCTTGGAGACGCCAGGTTGGCATTGAAGAGTTACGTCGAAGTCGCTCTTACCACGATCAAACCGCTGTACGACGCTGCCCCCTCGGGTGACCAGGCCGCTCGCGCCGAGGTGGTCAAACTGCTGTCAAACATCACTTATGGCAAGGATGGTTACTTCTTCGGTTTCGACTCAGAGACCATTCGCCTGTTCAAAGGCAACAACCCGGACGGTGTGGGCAAAAGCTTCAAGGACAACCACGACGCCAACGGTGTGTACGTCAACCGCGAACTGGTGAGAGCGGCCAAAGACGATAGTCATTATGTGGCGTACGACGCTGCACAGCCAGGCAGTGATGTGAGGGTACCGAAGTTGGGCTACAGCGAGTACCTGCCTAAATGGGACATGATCATTGGCTCGTCGATCAATATCGACGGTATCAATGCTCAGGTGGCAGTGGTTGACGCCGAGGTACACGAGCGCATGCAGGACGTGCTGCTGAGCATTCTGGGGTTCGCGGTCTTGCTGCTGGTGGTGATTGCAGCTGTGGGCATGCTGATGGCCAATAACATGCTGCGGCCATTGAACCTGATGAAAGCCAATCTGGATGACATTGCGGCGGGCGAGGGCGATCTGACCCGCCGTCTGGTGATCACCAGCCAGGATGAACTGGGCGAGCTGGCTGGTTCGTTCAATCGCTTTGTCGACAAGATCCATGGCCTGGTTCGTCAGATCAACGAAATGACCACACAACTGACCGGACTGGTGGCTCAGGTGTCCGAGCAGGCTCAGCGCTCGGATCAGGCCATGGAGCGTCAGCGCCATGAGACCGATCAAGTGGCCACCGCTATCAATGAGATGTCCTCGGCGGCACAGGAAGTGGCTCGCAGTGCCCAGAGCGCTGCGTTGGCTGCCCAGCAGACCGACGAAGAGGGGCAGATCGCCAAGCGGGTGGTAGACGGCAGCATCCGGCAGATTCATGCCCTGGTCAGTGATATCCGTAGCAGCGGTACCTCACTGGACAGTTTGCAGGAGGATGTTTCATCAATTGTCAGCGTACTGGATGTGATCCGCTCAATCGCCGAGCAGACCAACCTGCTGGCGCTCAACGCGGCCATCGAAGCCGCCCGGGCCGGTGAGGCTGGACGTGGTTTTGCGGTGGTGGCCGACGAGGTTCGGGCGCTGGCTAGTCGAACCCAGCAGAGCACCCAGGAAATCCAGGGGATGATTGACCGCTTGCAGCAGGGGACGCGTAAGGCGGTGGAAGCCATGCGCCGCTCCAGCGATGCCGGTGACGGTACGTCGGCTCAGGCCAATCAGGCCGGTGTCTCTTTGGACACCATGGCGCAACTGATTGGCACCATCAATTCGATGAACGCACAGATTGCCAGCGCCGCGGAAGAACAAACGGCCGTGGCTGAGGAGATCAACCGCAGTGTGCAGCAAATCGCGGTGGCGGTAGACAGCGTGGCCGATGAGACTCAACTGGGCGCTCAGACTTCTCGCAGCCTGGCGAGCCTCGGACAGCGGTTGGGCCTGCTGGTGGGGCAGTTCCGGATTTGATGCAGCCATTCGAAAAAGGCCAATCAGCTTCTGAGGTCATGATCAGCGATTGCGGTTGCACGGTTGCCGTGGAAAGCCTGGTCAGGTAGCTGGAACGTCGTTCGTGGATGCGCTGGCGGGCCTCAGGAGCGCCTTGATAGAAAACCATCAAGCGCTAGAGGAACCAGATGATAGCTTGATAGGGAATGAGTGCGGGGGATTGAGGAGCACTTCCCTGCGCCCTATATTTTCTAGCGGTGATGTGATCCCTCGTCCAGGCAAACGCCTGGAATCACCCTGCTTGCGGAGAATAAAAAGATGCCCGAACCAAGCGCGACCTTTGCCCGTGCCTCCCGGCCTGCACCCGTGACTATCGCCGGACCGGCCTCGAGGCTGCCCATGCAATGGAAATTTGCCCAGCATTGACCTTGGCTGGCGCCTTTTCTGGGTGGGTGGCGCTATGGGGTCAAGGGTTGGCTTAACCGGTCGGACACCTCGGCCAGCTTTTCTTTTACCTGTGAGCTGGGGCCACCGCCTTATGCCGTGACGGACGCCGATGGCCTGGAGATCAGTCACCGCTGGGACGAGGCGTTGCTCGAAGCCGGACTCTTTATTGACCGCTGATGTTTTTGATGATGCACCCATACCTACAATAAAAAGGAGTTTTAAACATGCATATCAAATCTCGTGTGTTGGCTTTTTCGATGTTGTTGTTGGTGAGTTCCACTGTGTTGGCTGAACTTAGGATCGGTGTCAGTATGCCGACGTTTGATGATACTTACCTTACCGCCTTGCGAAACTATTTAAGCCATCGGGCAGAAAAAGAAGGTGTTGATCTTCAGTTTGAAGATGCACGCAATGACGTGGTCAAACAGTTAAACCAGGTTCAGAGCTACATTAGCCAGAAAGTCGATGCGATCATCGTCAACCCGGTGGATACCGGTGCAACCGATGCTATTACTGAATCGGCCGTCAAAGCAGGAATTCCGCTGGTTTACCTTAACCGGAGACCCGATAAGCCTCAGTTGCCTGGCGGTGTAGCAGCTGTGACTTCTGATGATAAGGAGTCCGGGAGAATGCAAGCGCAATTCTTGGCTGAGAAGCTGGAGGGCAAAGGTCGAGTGGCCATTTTGTTGGGGGACTTGGCCAATAATGCGACGCACAGTCGTACGACGGGTTTCAAGGAGGTTCTGGCCAAGTATCCGAATATCAATATAGTTGAGGAACAGAGTGGTTCTTGGCTCCGTGAAAAAGGTATGGACATCACAAATAACTGGTTGTTGGCCGGTAAAAAAATTGACGCGATTCTATCCAATAACGATGAAATGGCGATTGGCGCGGCTATGGCACTACGTCAATCAGGGGTAAAGGAAGTTCTTGTTGGAGGGGTTGATGGTACTTCCGACGGGTTGGCCGCGATTCAACGAGGCCTTATGACGGTATCCGTATTCCAGGATGCTAGAGGTCAATCAGAAGGTGCTCTGGAGGCTGCCATAAAAATGATTGATAAGAAAATGGTTGAACAGAGTTTGTTTATTCCTTATCGCCTCATCACACCCGAAAACGTTGCGGAGTTCCAACGGTTGACGAATAACTAAAATTGTCCATCTGCCGGATAGGGTTTCGAACGTCTTGGAGTGCAAGTTTTCGGCATCGCGCAGGATGTTCAGCGTGAGCTCCTGCGTGTTGCCGATGTACTTGTGGCTTGCCAGCGGCACACTGTCTATGAGTAATGTAAACGCCAGCTTCGCGCTACAACACTGTCAGGCCTAACCCTGATAGCAGCATCGCCGCCTGGCTTTTGGAGATAATCGCACCCTTGAACATCTTCGCATCGACAAGGCGCAGTCCATGCAGACTCGCCTCCCGCAAATCAGCCTGGTCGAAACGAGCATTATTGACCCGGGCCAGCGACAAACTTCCCCCCTCGAGAAAGACGGCATGACGAAAGTCGCAGTAACTCAGGTCGGCGTCGGCGAAGTCGAGGCCACGCAACTGCGATTTGTAGAATGAAAGGCCGGACAGGCAGGCGCTGCGCAGCACGCAGTCGGAAAAACTCAAACCCAGGGTAGAGGTGTCAATGAAATTGGCGCCCGTCAGCTTGCAGCCGTCAAAGGAGGCGTGAGCCAGCTTGCTGTGCTGCCACTGGGTATTGTTCAGGTCGGAGCTGACGAACTTGGCATCGACCAATGTTGCCGAGCGAAAAATCGCGTGTGCTGCTCGGCAATTCAGCCACTCGGTGCTATCGAGCTTCGCCGCGGTCAGATTGCTGCCTGCGAAGAGGCAGCGCTCGAAGTGTGCGCCTTGCAGATTGACCCGCGACAGATCCTGTCCGCTGAAGTCGACGCCGGTGAACCAGAGGGGCGAGGACTGCCCCTGGATCAACTCCGCTAGAGAAGCTGCATCAAGTTCGCCGGGACCGATCTTCAGATAATTGCTTTCAGAGTGCATTGACCCTCCTGGGGGGCGATAAGTGGCTGGGCTCAATCATTGCGATTTTCGGCACCATCAGCACGCCATCCACCGCCCAGACTTTTGAACAAGTTGGTCAGTGCAATCTGCCGTTCGGTGCTGACCTGAATCAGCGTGGATTGATCGCTGAAGGCACTGCGCTGGGCATCCAGGTAGCGCAGATGGGTATCCATTCCTCCTTCATAGCGGGCCTTGGCCAGTTTCAGCGCCTCTTGGCTGGAATCGGCCAGTGCCTGGCGGGCGACTTCCTCGCGGCGCAGCGTGTCGGTGGCGGCGAGGCTGTCGGCGACCTCGCGGAAAGCGTTCTGGATAGTGCCTTCGTAGTTGGCCACTGCCGAATCCTTGCGCACCTTGGCCAGGTCCAGACCGGCGCGGTTACGCCCGCCGGCGAAGATCGGCAGTGACAGGCTCGGGGCAAAGGTCCAGGCATTCGAGCCGCCGTCGAACAGGCCGGACAACTCCTTGCTGGAACTACCAAACGAGCCGGTCAGTGACAGGCGCGGGAAGAACGCCGCCCTGGCGGCACCGATATCGGCATTGCGCGCCCTGAGTTGGTGTTCGCTGGCGAGGATATCCGGGCGCCGTTCGATCAGCGTCGACGAGGTGCCGGGTTCAATGTCCTGCACCACCAACAGCTCATCCTGCGGTCTGGCGGGCAGGTAACTTGCTGCATCCTGGGTCCCGATCAACAGTTGCAGGGCATGCCCGGCCTGGCGCAGCTCTCGATCGGTGCTCTCCAGTTCGGCCCGGGCCTGTTCGGTCAGCCCCAGGGCCTCTTGATAATCCAGTGCAGTGGCGGTACCGGCCTTGCGTCGCTGGGTCACCAGTTCCAGCGAGGCCATGCGCGTCTCCAGGGTCTGTCGGGTAAGTGCCAGGCGCCGTTGTGCGCCGTCACGGGTCAAGTAGGCCTGGGCGACTTCGGCCACCAGGGCGATCTGTGTGCCGCGGGTTGCTTCTGCGGTCGCCAGGTACTGTTCCAGCGCCGCGTCGGACAGGTTGCGTACTCGACCGAACAGATCGAGCTCGAACTCGCTCAGCCCAAGGCCGACCTGATAAGTGCTGTTGACCTGCGGGTTGCCTGTGGTGGAAAGGTCACCGGGCAGGCGCTGGCGATTGCCGCTGGCGATCGCGTTGAGCGACGGTACTCGGTCGGCGCGCTGGATCCGGTACTGGGCGCGCGCCGCGTCGATGTCCAGCAGCGCCTGGCGCAGGCTGCGATTGTTATCCAGGGCGGCCGTCACGGCCCGGCGCAGCTGTGGGTCGACGATAAAGGCTTGCCAGTTCAGGGCGTCGGCATCGACGGCGGCGGTGCCGGGTGTTTGCGCCGCGGCGTCGCTCCATCGCACCGCAACCGGTGATTCGGGCCGTTGGTAATCAGGGGCCAGCGAGCAGCCCCCCAGCACGACACTCAGTGTCGCTACGGTGGACCAGCGGAAGTTATTCGACGGCATTGGGTTACTCCGTGGTCCGGGCTGGGGCCTGGGTTTCGTCAGGGGTCGATGGGTGAGGTTGACGCTTGAGCCAAGACAGCACCCAGACGAAGAACACCGGGACAAAAATCACCCCCAGCAAGGTGGCGCTGAGCATGCCGCCAATCACCCCGGTGCCGATGGCCCGCTGGCTGGCAGCGCCGGCTCCGGTGGCCAGCGTCAGAGGAACGACGCCGAGGATAAAGGCCATGGAGGTCATCACGATGGGGCGAAAACGCAGGCGCGCGGCCTGAATAGCCGCCTCGCGTACGGGCACGCCTTGTTCCCACAGTTCTTTGGCGAACTCGACGATCAGGATTGCGTTTTTCGCCGCCAGGCCGATGATGGTGATCAGGCCGACCTTGAAGTAGACGTCGTTGGGCATGCCAGCGGCGGTAACCGCCAACACGGCCCCCAAAGCACCTACCGGTACGATCAGCATCACCGTCAACGGGATGGCCCAGCTCTCATAGAGCGCGACCAGCAACAGAAACACCACCAGGAAGGCCAGGGCAAAGACCGTCAAGGCCTGGCCGCTGGCGACCTTCTCCTGATAGGACAGGCCGGTCCATTCGTAACCTATGCCAGGTGGAAGTTCGGCGGCCAGGCGTTCCAGTTCGGCCATGGCTTCGCCGGTGCTGACCCCGGGCGCCGCATCCCCGGCGATCTTGATGGCCGGGTAGCCGTTGTAGCGGGCGATCTGTACCGCGCCTTCCTCCCAACGGGTAGAAACAAACGCGCTCAGCGGCACCAAGGCGTTGCTGTCGTTGGGGACATACAGCTTGAGCACGCTTTCGGGTGTCATGCGGGCGGCCTGTTCGGCTTGCACCACCACGCGTTGCAGGCGGCCGGCATTCGCGAAGTCATTGATCACCGTGGAGCCGAACGCCGTTGACAGAGCGTTGTTGATCGAATCGAAACTCACCCCTAGCGCTCGGGCCTTCTCCCGATCGATATCCAGGCGCAACTGCGGTGCTTCAGCCAGACCTTCCATCAGCGTGTAGAGAATCTTCGGATTGCCGTTGGCCTTGCCCAGCAACTGGTCACGCGCTGCCAACAGGGCTTCTCGGCCGAGTCCGGCGCGGTCTTGCAGGCGCAGGGCGAAGCCACCGGAAGTGCCCATGCCCTCAATCGGCGGCGGGCTCACGGCCATGACGGTGCCGTCATTCAGGCTGGCAAACCGTTGGTTGAAGGCTGCCGCCTCGTCCGCAGCCGACTGTCCCTTGCCGCGCTCCGACCAATCTTTCAACGTCGGGAAGGCGAGGCCGGCGTTTTCGCCTTGGCCGGAAAAACTGAAACCCAGCAACATGGTCATCGAGGCTGTGGTGTCCCGGGACATCATGTAGCGTTCCAGTTCTCGGGCCGTCTGGTCAGTGCGGTTACGGGTGGCCCCAGGAGGGAGCTGGACATCGATAATCAGGTAGCCCTGGTCCTCCACCGGGACGAAAGACTCGGGCAGGCGCAGGTAGAAAAAGCCCAGTAGGGCGACGATGCCCGCATAGATCAACATGTAGCGCCCGGTCCGTTTGACCAGTTGGGTATTGAGGCGCTCATAGCGCTGCGTGAGGCGGTTGAAACCCCGGTTGAACGCGCCGAAGAAACCGCGTTTTTCGTGATGCCCGGCGGGGACGGGTTTGAGCAGGGTGGCACAGAGCGCCGGGGTGAAGGTGAGGGCCAGGAAACCCGAAAACAAAATGGACACCGCCAGGGACAAGGAGAACTGCTGGTAGATCACGCCTACCGAGCCGGACATGAAGGCCAGCGGCAAGAACACCGCCGACAGGACCAGGGTGATGCCGATGATTGCGCCCGACACCTGGCCCATCGCCTTGACCGTCGCAGCGGCGGGGCTGAGTCCTTCCTCAGCCATGATGCGCTCGACGTTCTCCACCACCACGATGGCGTCGTCCACCAGGATGCCGATGGCCAGCACCATGCCGAACATGGTCATCATGTTCACCGAGAAACCCAGCAAGTACATGAAGGTCAGCGTGCCCAGCAGACAGACCGGCACCACGATGCCAGGAATCAACGTGTAGCGGATGTTCTGCAGAAACAGGAACATCACCAGGAACACCAGGACCATGGCTTCGATCAGGGTGTAGATCACTTTGTCGATGGCTACGTCGACAAAGCGCGAGGTGTCGTAGGGAACGGAGAACTCCGCATCGCTTGGCAGGTTGACCGACAGTTCGTTCAGGCGTTGCTTGACCGCCGCCACCGTTGCAATGGCATTGGCGCCGGGGGCAAGTTGCACTGCGGCGGCAACGGCAGGCTTGCCGTTGAGGCGCGACTCGAAGTTGTAGCTTTGACTGCCCACGGCGATACGTGCCACATCGGCCAAGCGCACAGTCGAGCCGTCCTGTTTGGCGCTCAGGACGATCCGGCCGAATTCCTCCGGATTGTCCAGCGTACCCTTGACCGCCAGGGTCGCGGTCAGCTCCTGTTGCGACGAGCCGGGGGTGCTGCCGAAACTGCCGGCCGGTACCTGGACGTTCTGCGTACGGATTGCCGCATTCACATCGTCGATGGACAGCCCATAACCGATCAACTTCTGCGGATCGATCCAGACCCGCATGGCGGCTTCAGCCGCGAAAAACTGCAGCCGACCGACACCTTTGACGCGACTGATTTCATTGTTGACGTTGCGCGCGGCAAAGTCGGCGAGGGCGACGGTGTCTTTGCCGGCGCTGTCGCCTTTGTAGCTCAGGGTGTAAATCATCAGGAAGCCGGAGCTGGCTTGCTCGACCTGCAGGCCCAGATCGAGCACGGCCTTGGGCAGGCGAGCCTCGGCTTTCTTGATCCGGTTCTGGACATCGACCTGGGCCAGCGGTGGGCTGGTCCCGGGTTCGAAGGTTACGACGATCTCGCCGGTACCGTTGGAGTTGCTGGTGGACTCGTAATAAAGCAGACCCTTGGCGCCATTGAGTTCTTCCTCGATGACGCTGGTGACCGAATCCACCAAGACTTTCGCCGAGGCGCCCGGGTAGTTGGCGGTAATGGTGATCTGCGGTGGCGCGACGACCGGGTACTGGGCCACCGGAAGCAACGGGATGACCAGCAGACCGGCGAGCATGATGAACAACGCGACGACCCAGGCAAAATTCGGGCGTCGGATAAAGAACTGAGACATGTCGTTTCCTTGAGCGCTACGCCCTTACTGGACCTTGGCCTGCTGGGTAGTCAGCGATTTGGCAATGACTTTGTCGCCAGGATTGATGCCGTTCATTGCGCCGGTGACGATCTGGTCACCCACGACCAGTCCCTTGGTGATCTGCCAGCGGGAGCCCTGCATGGCGCCGGTGTTCACCGGTTTGGCTTCGATTGTCTGGTCCTGGCCGATGACCAGCACTCGTGCCTGACCATCGGCAGAGCGCTGCACGGCGCGTTGCGGTATCAGAATGGCGGCCTTGTCCAGGCCTTGTGGCGCACTGACGCGCACGTACATGCCCGGCAGCAGCGCCGTTCCCGGGTTGGCGAAGCGCCCGCGCAGCGAGATCTGGCCGGTGGCGCGGTCCACGGCGACATCGGAGAACAACAGTTCGCCCTGGCTCTGGTGCTCTGAGCCTTCGACACTCAGGGTCAGCGGGTTTTCAGCGTTGCCGGTAAGGCGCCCCTGTTCGATGGCGGCGCGCATGCGCAATGCATCGGCCGCGGGCTGGGTGAAGTCGACGTAGATCGGGTCCAGTTGCTGGATGCGCGCCATCATGGTCGCGTCGCCTTGACCGACCAATGCACCCTCGGTGACCAGGGCTCGGCCTATGCGCCCGGCGATAGGGGCTTTGACCGTGGAGTAGCCGAGGTTCAGCCTGGCTGTCTCGATATCGGCCTGGGCCGAGCGCTTGGCTGCCAGAGCGCTTTGCAGGGCCGCTTTGGCGGTATCGAAGTCCTGCTGACTTACGGCCTCGATCTTGACCAATGGTTCGTAACGCTTGACGGTCGCCTGGGCCTGGAACAGCGCCGCATCGGTCTTGGCCAGTTCGCCCTGAGCCCGCGAGAGCGCAGCCTTGAACGGCGCCGGGTCGATCTGAAACAGCAGATCGCCGGCTTTGACATCCGCGCCTTCCTCGAAATGCCGAGCCAGCACGATGCCCGCTACCCGTGCGCGCACTTCAGCCACGCGCACCGGCTCTACACGCCCCGGTAGTTGTGCGATCAGGGTCAGTGGTTCGCTGCTGACTGTCATCGCTTCGACTTCACGCGGCCCCCCGGGTCCGCCCCAACCCTGCGGCGGCTTTTCACAACCTGCCAGGCTCAATGCGGCCAATAAAGGGAGTACCGGAACCACTTGCCATCTGCGCGACGTACTCATCTTTCACCTGGGCCACGCCCATTAGCTGCTAAAGATGCGAATGATTGTTTATTTTGTCAAATGAGTCAATATTGACTCATAAGAGGCTTTTGTGAGCAACTTCGCCATAGCGCTTGAGAAGATGAGCCATTTCTGCACAATGGCTCGCACGTCATTCTGATAATCGAAGAAACGCCTAATGGATTTATCTGCAGCGAACGAGAAACTGTTGAAGGCCCTGGCCATTGCCATGGTCGATCACCCGGCAGGGACGTTCAAAGACATCGCCGAAGCCGCAGGGGTGAGCAAGGCCACGTTGAATCGCTTCTGTGGCACACGTAACAACCTCATTGAGATGTTGTTCAATTACGGCTCTGTCGTGATCAACCAGGTCATGGAGAACGCGAACCTGCAGGAGGCACCGCCGCTTGAGGCCCTCCAGCGCCTGATCGAAAACCATTTGACCCACCGTGAACTTCTGGCTTTCCTGGCCTTCCAGTGGAAGCCTGACTCGCTGGATGAACGCGCAGGCGGCAGTCGCTGGCAGCCTTATTCGGACGCGCTAGACGATTTTTTTCTGCGTGGTCAGCACGAAGGAGTGTTTCGTATCGACATCAGTGCCCAGGTGCTGACGGAGATGTTTGCCTCGATCATTTACGGATTTGTCGATGCGGAACGGCGTGGGCGGGTTGCCCGCGTCGGCATGGCGACGCAGGTCATGCAGTTTTTTCTGCAGGGCGCTACCAGCCGTTGAAGGCTGGGCCTCGGAACCGACGCTACGGTGTCGATGCTCGCGGCGCAGGGGGCTTGCACGTATATGAATAGCGACCGCTGTCTCCATAGGCCGCTATCTGGGTGCAGTTTCAGGTTTTCAAACCGTTCGATTGGGGCTGAGTGTTATCGGTGCATGCGGTGAATGCGGTCAAAGCCAGGCTTTGATCTGAGCGCTGACAGCCTCAGTCGAAATGCCGTAACGATCATGCAGCGTCGGCAAGGCCCCGGCATCCAGAAATGCATCGGGTAATGCAATCTGCCTGAAGGTCGGCGTCACGCCATTGCGCAGTAACACGCCGGCGACTGCCTCGCCCAGTCCACCAATAATGGAGCTGTTTTCTGCGGTGACCACCAGGCGACCTGGTTTGCGGGCTTCAGCCAGAATGGTTTGCTCATCCAGTGGCTTGATCGTCGGCACGTGCAACACGGCGACATCAAGGCCATCCGCTTGCAGCTCTTTAGCAGCCTCCAGTGCGCGCATGGTCATCAAACCGGTGGAGATGATCAGAACATCGTTACCGGTACGCAGGGTCTTGGCTTTGCCGATCTCGAATTTGTAGCCGTACTCGTCCAGTACCAGCGGCACATTTCCGCGTAGCAAGCGCATGTAAACCGGGCCTTGGTGCGCTGCGATGGCGGGCACGGCCTGTTCGATTTCAAGCGCATCGCACGGGTCGACGATCATCAGGTTGGGCATGGCGCGGAAGATCGCCAGGTCATCTGTGGCCTGGTGGCTTGGGCCGTAACCGGTGGTGAGGCCGGGCAAGCCACAGACGATCTTGACGTTGAGGTTCTCTTCAGCAATCGCCATGCAAATGAAGTCATAGGCGCGGCGAGAAGCGAACACGGCGTAGGTGGTGGCGAAAGGCACAAAACCTTCCCGGGCCATACCCGCTGCCGCACTCATCAGCAGTTGCTCGGCCATGCCCATCTGATAGAAACGATCCGGATGCGCCTTGGCGAAAATGTGCAGGTCAGTGTACTTGGACAAGTCGGCGGACAGGCCGACGATATCCGGACGCTGATCTGCAAGCGCGGCCAGCGCATGACCAAAAGGTGCGGACCTGGTGGCCTGACCTTCTGAGGCAATCGAGGCGATCATCGCCGAGGTGGTCAGGCGTTTTTTGACCGGTTCAACCGTGGAAGACGGAGTGTTGGATGCGTTGCTCATTGGTTTTTTCCTTCTTCAAGGTTGCTCAGTGCCAGATCCCATTCGTGTTCTTCCACTCGGATGAAATGGGTTTTTTCACGGGATTCGAGGAAGGGCACGCCTTTGCCCATTTTGGTATCGCAAATGATCACCCGTGGCTGGGTTCCGGGATGGTTGCGCGCGGCGTCGAATGCGGCGACCAGTGCTTCCAGATCATTGCCATCGACGCGCTGGGCGAACCAGCCAAAAGCCTGCCAGCGATCGACGATAGGCTCGAACGAGAGGATTTCACTCGAGTAACCGTCAGCTTGCTGGTTGTTGACGTCGACGATGGCGATCAGGTTGTCGAGCTTCCAGTGCGACGCCGACATCACCGCTTCCCAAGTCGAGCCTTCATTCAGCTCGCCGTCCGACAGCAGGTTGTAGACGAAGGAGGGTGAGCCTTTGCGTTTGAGGCCCAGGCAGGCGCCGACCGCGATCCCCAAACCCTGGCCCAGTGAGCCCCCCGTGATCTCCATCCCCGGGGTGTAGGTGGCCATGCCCGACATCGGCAGGCGGCTGTCGTCCGCGCCGTAGGTTTCCAGTTCATCGAGCGGGATGATGTCGGCTTCGATCAGGGCCGCATACAGTGCAATCGCGTAGTGACCGATCGACAGGTAAAAGCGATCGCGGGCTTCCCATTCCGGGTCTTCGGGTCGATAGTTCAATGCGTGGAAGTAGGACACGGCCAGCAGGTCGGCGGCGCCGAGGGCCTGGCCGACGTAGCCTTGTCCCTGAACCTGCCCCATGCGCAATGCGTGGTGGCGGATGTTGTGGGCACGTTGCGCCAGAGTCGTGGATGTCGCGAATGCAGGATGAGCAGTCATGGTGAAAACTCCAATAAGTCAACGATTGACCAAGGCGGCGGGGATGCGCAGCACCAGCGTGGCACCGAACAGCAGTACGCCGGTGATCAGGTACATGCCGATGGCGCTGGAGCCGGTCTGTGTGGTGATCCAGCCGATCAGGTAAGGCGAGCAGAAGCCGGCGAGGTTGGCGAAGCTGTTGACCGCCGCGATGCCTGCGGCGGCGGACACGCCACCCAGCAGCGTGGTGGGTAGCATCCAGAACAGCGACGTCGCCGACAGAATTCCGGAAGCGGCCAGGCAAAGGCTGAGAATGGAGAGCGTTATATTCCCCCCCATCAGAGCTGCCAGGCTCAGCCCGATAGCACCCGCGATCATCGGTACAATGAGATGCCAGCGGCGCTCACGATGTTTGTCGCCGCTGCGTCCGGCATACAGCATGGCCACAATCGCACAGAGGTAGGGCAGGCTGGTCAGGAAGCCGATGTGCAGCGGATCGGAAACCCCTGCGTTACGCACCAGGGTCGGTAGCCAGAAGGTGATGGCGTACTGACCCATCACCACGCAGAAGTAGATGCCGGCCAGCAACCACAGACGACGATCGCGGATGAACTCGCCTACCGAGGCATGGGTGACTTTCTGCTGGTCGTCCTCGGCCAGTTCGCGACTGATCAGTGCTTTCTCGTCATCATCGAGCCAACTGGCCTGATGCACGCCGTCCTTGAGATAGCTCAGCACCAGCAACCCGACAACGACCGTGGGCACCGCCTCCAGCACGAACATCCATTGCCAGCCAGCCCAGCCATGCACACCGGCGAAGTGGTTCATGATCCAGCCGGAGAGTGGGCCACCCACCATTCCCGACAGCGGAATGGCGATAAACCACAGCACGGTCATGCGCGCCCGACGGTAAGAAGGAAACCAATAGGTCAGGTACAGCAACAGGCCCGGTGCCAGGCCGGCTTCGGCGATGCCGAGCAGAAAACGCAGGGCATAGAATTGCCAGGCAGTTTCGACAAAGGCGAACAGGGCGGAAATGATGCCCCAGGTGATCATGATGCGGGCAATCCAGATACGCGCACCGACCTTGTGGAGAATGATGTTGCTGGGCACTTCACACAGGAAATAGCCGATGAAGAACATGCCCGCGCCCAGTCCGTAGACCGTTTCGCTGAGTGCCAGATCGTTCATCATTTGCAGCTTGGCAAAACCGACATTGACCCGATCAAGATAGGCGCACAGGTAGCACAGCATCAGAAAAGGCATCAACCGCCACGCGGTTTTACGGTAGGCGTTGGAGCGCACGGTCGAAACCGCTTCGAGCGACAAGGTTGTCATGATGGTCTGATCTCTTGTTTTTATTGACCGCCAGGCCATGAGGCCCGGCTGCATCGTCGATCCAGAACCGCACGGGCCGTGAAGCCCGCCAGGTGTCATCAGTGAATCAGCATTCCGCCGTTCACATCCAGCGTGATGCCGGTCAGGTAGGAGGACAGGTCGCTGGCCAGAAACAGCGCCGCATTGGCCACATCCTGTGCCTCACCCAGGCGTCCCAGAGGAATGCCTTCGATGATCGCGTGCCGGCGCTCGTCCTGCATGAGGCCGCCGGTGATGTCGGTGTGAATCAACCCGGGAGCAATCGAGTTGACGCGTACCTTGTCCGGCCCGAGTTCGCGCGCCATGGCTTTGGCCAGACCCAGCACGCCCGCTTTGGCGGCACTGTAATGAGGGCCACCGAAAATGCCACCGCCCCGTTGGGCGGAAACGGACGACATGCACACGATGCTGCCGGAGGACTGTTGACGCATGGTTGGAATCACTGCCTGCGACATGAGCAGAGTACCGCGCAGACTGACGTCCAGCACCTTGTCGTAATCGGCAGGGCGGATGTCCAGGGTCTTGAGCGGTTGGGTGATGCCGGCGTTGTTGACGAGAATATCGATGCGGCCGAAATGCTCGATGATTTTGGCGACTGCTTGCTGAACCTGCGATTCGTCAGCGACGTTGGCTGCGAGACCAAGATGACCTTCGCCCAGGGAAGCAGCGGCATCACGTGCAGCGGATTCATCCAGATCGAGTATCACGACGCGAGCGCCTTGTTGCGCGAAAGTGATCGCTGTTGCCCGGCCAATGCCACGTGCTGAAGCTGCACCGGTGATGATCGCGACCTTGCCTTGAAGAAGCATGGGAGGGTACCTCTGATTGTTGTTATTGGGTCGACCCGAAACGAATCGATGGCTCAGCTTGTTCTCCAGGGAAACCTTGAGCAATAACGCGAATTTCACGGGGTGCTGAAAAATATTCAGCACTCGCCAACGACCTGTTCCGATGTTTGAATAGCTGCACGCCCGGCCCAAGCCACTTGCAGCGGAATAACAATAATCATGAGTTCACCTGGCGATGTACCTTCAATCCTGCCACCCCTGAAAGCCATTCAGGCCTTTGAACAGACGGCACGCTTCGGCAACGTCGCCCGCGCCGCTGAACTGCTTGATCTGACACCCTCGGCGGTCAGCCACCAGTTGGCCAAACTGGAGGCGATGATCGGTCGACAGTTATTTTTCAGAACGGCCAGAGGCGTGACGCTGACCCCGATCGGCGAGCAATACCTCACTGAGGTTTCCGGCATTCTGCACAGTCTTGCTGTGGCCACCGAACGCGCCGCCAGTGACGTCAGTCTTGATTGTCTGCGATTGCACTCGTCGCCCAGTTTTGGCCTGTTATGGCTGATGCCGCGTCTGGAGCAGTTTCGCCAGAGTCATCCCGATATTCAGCTCAACCTCTCGTGTTCCTACGAATCACTGCACTTCAGTCGAGACAAGATCGATGTCGACATCCGCCATGGGATGCCCAATTGGCCGAGTTTCGAAGTGCGAACGATACGTGATGAAAAAATTGCGGTGATGGCGTCCCCGAAACTGTTGGAAAAGCACCCGATCCGAATGGTCGCGGATCTGCTGGACAGCAATCTGATCCTTTCGGAGGCCACGCTGATCAAGTGGCCACAGCTGTTTGCACAACATGGCTTGTCACGTCCTGAAAAACCCTATTCGCTGAGCTTCGACCGGTCTTACATGACGCTCGAGGCTGCCAGCCATGGGCTTGGTTTTGCTCTGGAAAGCACGCTGCTGGCGCAGGATTATCTCGCGCGCGGTGACTTGGTCGAGGTTGCCCCGGAACTGAGTGCCCCCATTACCGCTCATCATCTGGTCTTTCCCAGAGCCCACTCAAACTTTCCCAGGGTCAGACGATTCCTGGAATGGATGCAGAAAGAGTTGGGGCATGATTTCAGTTACTGACTGTCATTCGCGGTGCACGAATCACTCGTAAATGACGGGGCGTCGCTAGGTGCCTGCTCAAGTTAGATGCATCCCCACAACGTGTGTGGGGCTGCGAAAGCGGGCTTGGCCATTCAAGGCTTTGGTCGGATTACTCCTCGCGCTTCACCACCAAAGTCAAAATGTCATAGCCGGCCACCAGTTCTCCCAATTGATTGGTCACTTCCACATCCCACGCCACCACGCCCTGTGGAATCCCCTGCGGGCTCTTTTTGCCCTGGTCGATTTTGCGTTTGCAGGTCAGTCGCGCCTGGATGGTGTCGCCGATGCCCACCGGGTTGATGAAGCGCAGGGTGTCGAGGCCGTAGTTGGCCAGGACCGGGCCGGGCGCCGGGGACACGAACAGACCGGCTGCGGCCGACAGCACGAAGTAGCCGTGGGCGATGCGTTTGCCGAATTGCGATTCCTTGGCGGCGATGTCGTCGAAGTGCATGTAGAAGTGGTCGCCGGACAGGCAACCGAAGTTCACCAGATCGGCCTCGGTCACGGTGCGACGATGGGTGAGCAGCGATTCGCCAATCTGCAAATCCTGGAAGAAGCGGCGGAACGGGTGCACTTCGGTTTCGATGACCTTGGCGCCACGCACGTATTCGCCGGTGACGGCGGCGAGCATGGTCGGCGAGCCTTGCACCGCGGCGCGTTGCAGGTAGTGTTTCACCGCGCGCAAGCCGCCGAGTTCTTCACCGCCACCGGCACGACCCGGGCCGCCGTGCTTGAGTTGTGGCAGGGGCGAGCCGTGGCCGGTGGATTCGGCGGCGGATTCGCGGTCCAGCACCAGCAAGCGTCCGTGCCAGGCAGCGGCAACCGGGATGGCCTTGGCGGTGATTTGTGGGTCCTTGGTGATCAGACTGGCCACCAGGCTGCCCTTGCCGCGAGCGGCCAGAACCAGTGCTTCGTCCAGGTCGTCGTAAGCCATCAAGGTGCTGACCGGACCAAACGCTTCGATGTCGTGAGCGCCGCCTTCGGCGTGTGGGTCGTGGGCCTGCAACAGGGTCGGCGCGAAGAATGCACCCTGGCTGACGTTTTCACCGCGCGGTTCGAAACCGTCGCGGGCGCCGTACAACAGATCGCTGCTCTGCAACAGGCTTTCCAGGCGCTCGGCGACGTCTGTTTGTTGATCGTGGGAGGCTAACGGGCCCATGCGCACGCCTTCCACCGACGGGTCACCGACCACGACTTTTTTCAGTCGATCGCGCAAGCGAGTGGCAACGGCATCAATGTGTTTGGCCGGGACAATCGCGCGGCGGATGGCGGTGCATTTCTGCCCGGCCTTGGTAGTCATCTCGCGCGCGACTTCTTTGATGAACAGCTCGAACTCTTCGTCGTCCGGGGTCACGTCCGGGGCGAGGATTGCGCAGTTCAGCGAGTCGGCTTCAGCATTGAACGGCACCGAATTGTGGATCAGGTTCGGGTTGACCCGCAGCTTGGCGGCGGTGTCGGCGGAACCGGTGAAGGTCACCACGTCCTGGCCTTGCAGGCGATCGAGCAAATCACCGGTGCTGCCGATGATCAATTGCAGGCTGCCCGCCGGGAGCAAACCGGATTCGTCCATCAGCCGCACCACGGCTTCGGTCAGGTAGCTGGTGGCGCTGGCCGGTTTGACGATGCACGGCATGCCGGCGAGAAAGCTCGGGGCGAACTTTTCCAACATGCCCCAGATCGGGAAGTTGAACGCGTTGATGTGCACTGCCAGGCCTCCGCGTGGCACCAGAATGTGGGTGCCGGCGAAGGTGCCGAGTTTGCTCAGTTGCATCGCCGGGCCTTCGTGGACGATGTTGCCCGAGGGCAATTCCCGGGAGCCGAGGCTGGCGTAGGTGAACAGCGTGCTGTTGCCGCCTTCAATGTCGATCCAGCTGTCGGCGCGGGTGGCGCCGCTGTGATGGGAGATCGCGTAGAGCTGTTCCTTGCGTTCGCTCAGGTACAAGGCCAGGGCCTTGAGACGCTGCGCGCGTTGCTGGAAGTCCAGCGCCATCAGCCCGCTGACGCCTTGGCGGCGACCGTGCTCGATGGCTTCGGCGAAGTCCGGGCGTTCTTCGTGGGTACGCGCAATCTCATGGCCGTCGATGGCGCTGCGCAGCACCTGAGCACCGTGTTGACCGATCCAGCGACCGGCGGTGAAACTTTGCAGGGTAGGGGCGTGAGGCATCACGATTCCTCCGGGTTGTGAAAATAAGGTGGCGTGGCTGTCACCACGCCATTCAGAAATTACCAAAGCGCCAGGGTGTAACCGACAATCAGCCGGTTCTCGTCGAGGTCGGTGGTCAAGCCATTGCCGGAACGGAAGGTCACGTTGCGCCAGCGCAGGCTGACGTCCTTAAACACGCCGCTCTGGATCACGTAACTGATGTCGGTGTCGCGTTCCCGCTCGCGGCCGTTGTCGACGCTGCCGGCCTTGACGTGGTTGCCGTCGGTGTAACGGGTCATGAAGGTCAGGCCGGGAATGCCTTGCGCCGCGAAGTCATAGTCGTAACGCAGCTGCCAGGAGTCCTCGTCGGCACGGGTGTAGGTGTTGAAGGTCACCAGGTTGACTACGTACGGATCGCCGCCGTTGAGGAACGGAAAGGCGCTGTCGCCGGACAACTGCTGATAGGTAGCACTGACCTTGTGAGTACCATGGGACACGGTGAACATGCCGTTGAAATTGCGGTTGTCGATGCCCCCGGCACGCTCGGCGCCATCGCCGCGGCTGTCGAAATAACGAATGTCGCTGCGCAGGTTGAAACCGTTGCCCAGCGGTTGGGTGTGCACCAGCCCGACGAACTGTTGGCGATAGATCTGATCGAGCTTGCCGTAGTAGTAGCTCAGGTTCAGTTGCGGACTGAAAGCGTAGTTGCCGCCGGCGAAGTCGAAGTGATCGCTGCTGGCGGCGCCGAAGCCGATGTCATCGTTGCTGGAGGAGTCCCGCAGGTTGGCCTTGGTCAGGCGCCCGGCATTGACTGTCAGGCCACTGATTTCCTGGCTGGTCAGCAAGCTACCCTCAAAGGTCGAACCCAGCAGGCGAGTGTCGTTGTAGGTCGCCACCGGCAGCAAGGGTTGCAGGGTGCCGAGTTTCAACACGCTTTTGGACACCCGCAGCTTGCCGGTCAGCCCCAGTTGGCTGAACTCGTCAGCCGGCTCGTGGCTGGTCGGGCCAAACGGCAACAGCCCGGTGCCACGGCGATCCGCGCTGGAATCAAGTTTCAATCCAAGCTCCCCAAGCGCGTCGAGCCCGAAACCGAAGGTGCCGTCGGTGAACCCGGACTCGATGCGCGCGGTGAAGCCCTGCGCCCATTCCTCAGCCTTGGATTGTGGCGCGTTGTCCTGACGGAAATCGCGATTGATGTAGTGGTTGCGCATTTCAATACGGGCCTTGCTGTCGTCGATGAAGTCGGCCATGACGCAGGGTGCGACCATGGGCAGACTCAATGCGGCGGCTAACGAAAACAGTGATTCGTAAGGTGCGGTACGTGCGGGCTTCATTGTTTTTATTCCCTGCCATCGGATCAGTCGTTGTTTAGTGCTTGCTGGCGCCGGAGGCGCCGATGCCCGTCATCGAACGGATGAACTGCGCCAGATAACGACCACGCTCAAGGGCGGCACGGGGCGAGGTGTCGGTGACGGAAAACACCCAGGCGCTCAAGAAGGCCAGGCTCATGGAGAACAGCGCGGGGTTGGAGTAGGGGAACAGGGCTTTGTCGTGATGCAGCACGTTGACCCACACCGCCGGGCTCAGCACCAGCAGCACAATCGCCGAGGTCAGCCCGGCCAGACTGCCGGTGACCGCGCCGCGGGTAGTCAGGCCTTTCCAGTACATCGAAAGGAACAACACCGGGAAATTCACCGACGCGGCGATGGCCAGCACCAGGCCGGAGAGGAAGGCAATGTTCTGCGATTCGAACAACAGGCCGAGGATGATCGCCAGAACACCGATGCACAGCGTGGCAATCCGTGAGACGCGTATTTCCTGCTGCTCGCTGGCCTTGCCCTTGCGCATCACGCAGGCATACAAGTCGTGGGATACCGCCGACGCGCCGGACAACGCCAACCCGGCGACCACCGCCAAAATGGTCGCGAAAGCAACCGCTGAGATGAAGCCGAGGAACAGGTTGCCGCCGACGGCTTGCGCCAGGTGCACGGCGATCATGTTGCCGCCGCCGATGATTGCGCCGCTGGCATCACGGAACGCTGGATCGGTGCCAACCATGACGATTGCGCCGAAGCCGACGATGATCAGCAGCAAGTAGAAGTAGCCGATAAAACCGGTGGCGTAGAACACGCTTTTGCGCGCTTCCTTGGCATCGCTGACGGTGAAGAAACGCATCAGGATATGCGGCAGGCCGGCGGTGCCGAACATCATGCCCAGCCCCAGCGAGATTGCATCGATCGGGTTCGATAGCAAACCGCCAGGCGCCATGATTGCGTTGCCTTTGGCATGCACGGCGGTGGCGCCGGCGAACATCGCTTCGGTGCTGAAACCGAAATGCTTGAGCACCATGAAGGCCATGAACGTGGTGCCGAACAGCAGCATCACAGCTTTGATGATCTGCACCCACGTAGTGGCGAGCATACCGCCGAAGGTCACGTAAAACACCATCAACACGCCGACCAGCATCACCGCGTAGAGGTAATCGATACCGAACAGCAACTCGATCAGCTTGCCGGCGCCAACCATCTGCGCCACCAGGTACATCAACGCGACGGTCAGGGTGCCGAAGGCCGAGGTCAGGCGTACCGGAGTTTGCTCCAGGCGATAGGAGACCACGTCGGCGAAGGTGTATTTGCCGAGGTTGCGCAGGCGCTCGGCGATCAAAAACAGAATGATCGGCCAGCCCGCCAACACGCCCAGTGCGTAGAGCAAACCGTCATAGCCGTTGAGGAACATCATCGCCGAGATGCCGAGGAAGGACGCTGCGGAGATCATGTCGCCGGCAATCGCCAGGCCGTTCTGGAAACCGGTCATGCCTCCGCCCGCGGTGTAGAAATCACTGGCGGAACGGGTGCGCAACGCCGCCCAACGCGTGACGCCGAGAGTGAACAGGACGAACACCAGGAACATGCCGATCGCATTCCAGTTCAGCGGACGGGATGCGCCGTCGGCTGCGGCCGCAAAGTCCGCGACAAAGGCCAGGGGCAGCAGGAATAATCCAAGAAGCCGGCTCATTGGGCGCACTCCTGTTTCAGCTTTTCGTTGAGCGGATCGATCACGTTGTTGGCGCGATAGACGTAGAAACCCGTCAGTGCGAACGCCAGCACCACGATCACCACACCGACCAGCATGCCGACGCTGGTCACGCCGCCGCTCAGGGATTGGCCGAGGGTGCTGGGGGAGAACGCCACCAGCAGGACGAAGCCGAAATAGATCACCAACATGATCAGCGACAGCGACCAGTACAGGTTCTGTTTGCGGCGAACCAACTGGATGAAGTCGGGGTGCTGGCGGATGAGTTCTACGTCTTTGGGGGGCATGGCGCGCTCTCGTTTGTTGTTTTTGTTGTGGGGTGAATCTGGATTGCGGTCGCCTCTGTAGGCGCTGGCTTGCCAGCGAAGGCGGCCTCAAGATCGACGGTGATCTCACTGACCTCTTCGCTGGCAAGCCAGCTCCTACAGTGGGGTGTGGTGCTTTAGAGTTGGTCGAAATCCAGGACGACCTTGTCACTGATCGGGAATGCCTGGCACGACAGCACATAGCCGGCGGCCACTTCGTAATCTTCCAGGGCGTGGTTGCTGTCCATTTCCACTTCGCCTTCGATGACTTTGCATTTGCAGGTCGAGCACACGCCGGCCTTGCACGAATAAGGCAGTTCGGCGCCTTGGGTGTTGCCGGCATCGAGGATGCTTTGCGTGTTGCGCGGCAGGTCGAAGGCCAGGGCGCGACCGTCGCTGATCACGGTGATCTGGCTGACGGCGGCATCCACCTGGCGAGCGGCCTCGCGGGCTTGGCGTTTTTGCGGGCTGCCGGCAGCGGCAAACAGTTCGAAGTGGATGCGTTCAGCCGGCATGCCTTTGGCTTTCAGGCTGTCGCAAACGGTTTCGGTCATCTCCTGCGGGCCGCAGATGAACGCCGCGTCGAGGGCTTTGACGTCGAGCCAGCGGCTGAACAGTTGCTCACACTTCTCGGCGTTGATCCGGCCGTTGTACAGGTCCACATCCTGCTGCTCGCGGCTGAACACGAAGATCAGGTTCAGGCGCTGCAAATAGCGATTTTTCAAGTCTTCAAGTTGCTCGCGAAACAACGCGCCGGAGCTTGAACGGTTGCCATACAGCAGCGTGACGCGGCTGTGCGGTTCGGTTTGCAGGGTGGTCTTGATGATCGACAGGATCGGCGTGATGCCACTGCCCGCCGCCACTGCCAGGTAGTTGCCATGGCGAGTCGGGTCGAGTTCGACATGGAAGTGCCCGGCTGGCGGCATCACTTCCAGGCTGTGCCCGGCTTTCAGCTGTTCGTTGGCAAACGCGGAAAAACGCCCGCCGGCCACACGCTTGATGGCGATGCGCAGTTCACCGTCATTGACCCCGGTGCAGATTGAATAGGAGCGGCGCACTTCTTCGCCGTCCATCTGCGTACGCATCACCAGGTGCTGGCCCTGGGTGAAGTGAAAGCTGTCTTGCAGGTGCTGCGGAATGTCGAAGGCGATGGACACCGCGTCACGGGTCTCGGGGTGCACGTCCTTGATGGTCAGGCTGTGAAATTTACTCATTTTTATTCTCCAGCTGGGACGGCCGATCGCCGCTCAGATGCACTTGAAATAGTCGAACGGTTCCCGGCAATCGCAGCAGCGGTACAACGCCTTGCAGGCGGTGGAGCCGAACTCGCTGAGCACTTCGGTGTGCGTGCTGCCGCATTGCGGGCAGGCGATCACCGGGCTTTCGCCGAGCAGGCTGCGTTTGCTGGTGCTGCCGTCGGGCGGTGCGATGCCATAGGCGCGCAGGCGTTCGCGGCCAATGTCGGTGATCCAGTCGGTGGTCCAGGCCGGGGTCAATTTGCGCTCCAGTTGTGGAGCGCTGAACCCGGCGAGTTCCAGCGCGTCGCGAATATCGCTTTCGATCACTTCGGTGGCGGGGCAGCCGGAGTAGGTCGGTGTGACCACCACGTGCAGATGCCCAGCCTGCCAATCGAGATCGCGAACGATGCCGAGGTCGACCACGCTGACCACCGGCACTTCCGGGTCCATGACCTGCGCCAAGGTCGCCCACGCGGCGGCCAGGTCGGTCGGTTGTGCCGGCCGTGCGCCCTGGTCGCTGGCGATCAGCTCACCAGGTCGCATCGGGGTACGCTCGGGGCAGGAACTGCATCTCGGCCAGCAAAATGCCCAGGTGTTCGGTGTGCAGGCCTTTGCGTGCATTCAGGTAGAAATAGCTCGGCGCGGCGGGCACGGGCAGGGTGGCGCTGGCGAAAATCTCGCTGACTTTGGCTTGCCACGCCGCCGCGACCTGCGCGGTGTCCGGGGTGATGCCGGCCTCGCACAGACGTTGTTCGCTGTCATCGGCGCTGGTCAGTTCGACCGTGAAACGCCACACCTCGGGGATGGCCGCGAGCATGCGTTTGTGGCTTTCCTCGGTGCCGTCACCCAGGCGCTCAACCCACTCGCCGGAGCGACGCAGGTGATAGGTGACTTCCTTCACTGCCTTGGCGGCAATCCCGGCGATTCGCTCGTCAATGGACTGGCTCAGTCCGCTGAGCACTTGCAGGTGCCAGGCGTCATAGAGGAATTGCTTGAGGATGGTCACCGCGTAATCGCCGTTGGGTTGTTCCACCAGCAGCAGGTTGCGATAGGCGCGCTCATCGCGGCGGAACGCCAGGTCGTCGGCGTCGCGCCCGTCGTCCAGCAGTTCGGCGGCGTAGTCCAGCCAGTTGCGTGCCTGGCCGACGAGGTCGAGGCCGACGTTCATCAGCGCCAGCTCTTCTTCCAGCGCCGGGGCCTTGCCGCACCATTGGCACAGGCGCTGGCCCTGGATCAGGGCGCTGTCGCCGAGGCGCAGCAGGTATTCGATCAGATCAGTCTTGTTGTTCATGGTCGACCTCACATGTGCCCGACTTCGGCTGGCAGCTCGTAGAAGCTGGCGTGGCGATAGACCTTGTCGTCCGCCGGGTCGAACAGCTGGTCTTTTTCATCCGGGGAGGAGGCGGTGATCAGCGCCGAAGGCACCACCCACAGGCTCACGCCTTCGCTGCGGCGGGTGTAGAGCTCGCGGGCGTTTTCGATGGCCATGGTGGTGTCGGCGGCATGCACGCTGCCGACATGCTTGTGGTTGAGGCCGTGCTTGCTGCGCACGAAGACTTCAAAAAGGGTCCATTGGGACATGACGTTCACTCCACATCTGTTCGTTGAGTGCTGGCGGGCGGCTCCTGTATGAGCTGGCGTAGCCTGCGATCTTTTGGCGGCTCTGGAATCGCTGAAGATCAGGATCAAAAGATCGCAGTCTTCGGCAGCTCCTACACGGTTTTGTTGGGCCGATCAGGCGGCGTTCTTGTTCTGTTTTTTGCGAGCGTGGGCGACCGCGGCTTCGCGGACCCAGGCACCGTCTTCAATGGCTTTGCGGCGGGTGGCCACTCGTTCCTGGTTGCACGGACCGTTGCCCTTGAGCACTTCGTAGAATTCGCTCCACTGGATTTCGCCGAAGTCGTAATGGCCGCGCTCGGCGTTCCACTTCAGGTCCGGATCGGGGCAGGTGCAGCCCAGCAATTCAAGCTGCGGGATGGTTTGGTCGATGAAGCGCTGGCGCAGTTCGTCGTTGCTCTGGCGCTTGATCTTCCAGGCCATGGATTGGGCGCTGTTCGGCGAGTGTTCGTCGCTCGGGCCGAACATCATCAGCGACGGCCACCACAGGCGGTTGATCGCGTCCTGGACCATGTCTTTTTGCGCCTGATTACCGTGGCGCATCATGGTCAGGAGGATTTCGTAGCCTTGGCGCTGGTGGAAACTTTCTTCCTTGCAGATCCGCACCATGGCCCGGGAGTAGGGGCCGTAAGAGGTGCGCTGCAACACCACCTGATTGACGATCGCCGCACCATCCACCAACCAGCCCACTGCGCCCATGTCGGCCCAGTTCAGCGTCGGGTAATTGAAGATGCTCGAGTACTTGGCCTTGCCGCTGTGCAGCTTGGCGATTTCTTCATCGCGGTCGGCGCCGAGGGTTTCCATGGCGCTGTACAGGTACAGGCCATGGCCGGCTTCGTCCTGAATCTTGGCCATCAATTGCAGTTTGCGTTTGAGCGTTGGCGCGCGGGTGACCCAGTTGCCTTCGGGCAGCATGCCGACGATTTCCGAGTGGGCGTGCTGGGAGATCTGGCGGATCAGGGTTTGACGATAGGCATCAGGCATCCAGTTTTTGGCTTCGATCTTGATTTCTGAATCGATTTTTTCCTGGAAGGCGCGTTCCTGGTCGGACATCTCCGACAGGTCTTTGATGCGCTTTACGCCGGTTTCTACAAGCTGTGCGTACATGGGGGTCTCCCGCCTTGAATCTTATCGAGGGCATGGAGAACTTTATAAGCGATACGGAATTTAATATCAAACAGAAAATATCGTGTCGTATGTGTTTTGTATCGCTTTGGGATGAGTGGTTGAATTGGGGGTTTATCCGTTGCTGCGGTAACGGCCGCTGACGCATTTCCCTGTAGGAGCTGGCTTGCCAGCGAAAAGGCCCGTTCAGGCGATAAATATGTCGACTGTCCCACCGCTTTCGCTGGCAAGCCAGCTCCTACAATTCGGTGTCGTATGGCGGAACCGGGATAACTTAAAAAAAACCCCAAAAAAAAGCCCCGCAAAAGCGGGGCCATAAAGGGTGCAGCAGTCATGCTTTCGGGCGCTTATCCATCACATGACAAGCCTTCCCCTCAGACCGCTTGATCGAATGCACAGGCTGCAAAACGATCCGCGAACTGATCCCGATATACGTCTTGATATGCCGACTCAACTCCGCACAAACCGCCTTCTGCTGGTCATCCCCCAGGTGCTGATGCTCAGCCTTGAGCTCCACATGCACATCCACACTGTCCAGATTCCCATTGCGATACAGATGGATCTCATAACACTCTGAAAGCTGTTTGATTTTCAGCACCTGCTCCTCAATCTGCGTCGGAAACACATTGACCCCGCGAATGATCAGCATGTCATCGCTGCGCCCGGTGATCTTGTCGATCCGCCGCATCGGCCGCGCAGTCCCCGGCAGCAAACGTGTCAGGTCACGGGTGCGATAGCGGATCATCGGCAAGGCTTCTTTACTCAGAGAGGTGAACACCAGTTCACCCATCTGCCCGTCCGGCAGCACTTTACCGGTGACCGGGTCAATGATTTCCGGATAGAAGTGATCTTCCCAAATCGTCGGCCCGTCCTTGGTTTCCGCGCATTCCATGGCCACACCCGGCCCCATGATTTCCGAGAGACCATAAATGTCCAGCGCAGTAATGCCCAAACGGTTCTCGATGGCGCTGCGCAGTTCGGCGGTCCACGGCTCGGCGCCAAAGATGCCCAAACGCAGAGCCAGCTTGTGCGGATCAATGCCCTGACGCTCGATTTCATCGGCGATGTTGAGCATGTACGACGGCGTGACCATGATGATGTCCGGCTGGAAATCCCGGATCAGCTGCACTTGTTTTTCAGTCTGGCCGCCAGACATCGGAATCACCGTGCAGCCCAGGCGTTCGGCACCGTAGTGCGCACCCAGGCCGCCGGTGAACAGGCCGTAGCCATAGGAAATATGCACTTTGTCGCCACGCCGCCCGCCAGCGGCGCGGATCGAACGCGTGACCACGTTGGCCCAGGTGTCGATGTCGTTCTGGGTGTAGCCGACGACGGTCGGTTTGCCGGTGGTGCCGCTGGACGCGTGCAGGCGCACCACGTCGTGCATCGGCACGGCAAACATGCCGTAGGGGTAGTTGTCGCGCAGGTCGGATTTGGTGGTGAAGGGAAACTTCGCCAGATCCTCCAGGCACTTGATGTCATCCGGGTGCACGCCCAGCGCATCGAAGCGTTGACGGTACAGCGGCACGTTGTTGTAGGCGTGGTTCAGGCTCCAGCGCAGGCGTTCCAGCTGGTGTTGACGGAGTTCGTCGATGCTGGCGGTTTCCATCGGGTCCAGCACGGGATCAAGCACGGCTTTGGCAATTGGCATGTTCATAACTTCACTCGAATTATTTTTGTGTTTCAGCCCTTTTGCACAAGGGCTTTGAGTGCATGCCCCAAGGATACCTCTCGGCTCCTCGGGAATCGCGGTTCTTTAGTCGCAGAGGCGCTCGATGATCAGCGCGATGCCCTGGCCGACGCCGATGCACATGGTGCACAAGGCGTAGCGACCCTGACGTTCTTCCAGTTCATGCAGGGCGGTGGTCACCAGCCGTGCGCCACTCATCCCCAGCGGATGGCCGAGGGCAATTGCGCCACCGTTGGGGTTGACCCGCGCATCGGTGTCGCTCAGGCCGAGTTCGCGCAGTACCGCCAGACCTTGCGCGGCAAAGGCTTCGTTGAGTTCGATCACGTCCATGTCCGCGAGACTCAGGTTGGCCAGTTCCAGCACCTTGCGCGTCGCCGAGACCGGGCCGATGCCCATGATGCGTGGTTCAACCCCGGCGGTGGCCATGGCGACGACCCGGCCGCGCGCTTTCAGGCCGTGGCGTTTGGCGACTTCCGGGCTGGCCAGCAACAGTGCGCAAGCGCCGTCATTGACCCCGGACGCATTGCCGGCGGTGATGCTGCCGCCTTCGCGGAATGGTGTGCCGAGCTTCTGCAATTGTTCCAGCGTGGTTTCGCCGCGTGGGTGCTCGTCGTGCTCGACGACTTTGGCCGGGCCTTCGCGCCGGGGGATTTCGACTGCAACGATTTCTTTGGCAAAACGTCCACTGTCCTGGGCTGCGGCGGCTCGCCGCTGGCTGCGCAAAGCAAAGGCATCCTGGTCGGCGCGGGAGATGTTGAACTGCTCGGCGACGTTCTCGGCAGTCTCCGGCATCGAGTCGATGCCGTAGGTTTTTTTCATCAGCGGATTGACGAAACGCCAGCCAATCGTGGTGTCGTAGAGCTGCGCGTCGCGGGAAAACGCTTGCTCGGCCTTGCCCATCACTAGCGGTGCGCGGGACATCGATTCGACGCCGCCGACCAGCATCAGCCCGGCCTCGCCACAGCGAATCGCCCGCGCTGCCGTGCCGATCGCATCCAGCCCGGAACCGCACAAGCGGTTGAGCGTGGTGCCGGGCACGCTGACCGGCAACCCGGCCAGCAGCGCCGACATGCGCGCGACGTTGCGGTTGTCTTCGCCGGCCTGGTTGGCGCAGCCGTAGATCACGTCGTCCACGGCATTCCAGTCGACCTGCGGGTGACGGCGCAGCAGTTCGCGCAGCGGCACCGCGCCGAGGTCGTCGGCGCGCACGCTGCTCAAGGCTCCGGCGTAACGGCCGATCGGGGTCCGCACCGCATCGATAATCAAGGCGTCATTCATTCGGGTTCTCCTGCGTCAGCACAGCGCCGCGCACTTTGTAGGATTTGCCATGGAACAGGGCGATCAGGTGCAATCGGCCGTCAAGGTGTCGCCCAGGCGCGCCGGGGCGATGTAGTCGATGCTGCAACCGATGGCCACCGTGGCCTCGTTGTAGCTGTTGCAGGCAAACGCCGAGTCAGCGAGGGCGAACAGGTAGCCGCCGTGGCAAGTGCCGTGACCCTGAATCATCTCGGCGCGCACGTTCATGCCCACGCGGGCACAGCCGGGCGCCGCCGAGAGCAGGCGCATGCCCATTGCCTGGCTGGCGGCGTCGCGCTTGAACATCGCTTGCGCGCAGGTGCTGGCCAGATTCATTGCTTCATGGTTTGTCATGGAATGTCCTTCCTTCAGCGACCCGACGACGCAATAGCAGCGACGGTCGATAGCGTTCTTCGCCGTAACTGGCTTGCAGGTTTTCCAGCACGGTGAGGATCTGCGAAAGGCAGATGACATCGGCCCAGGCCAGTGGGCCTTGGGGGTAATTGACCCCGGCGCGCATCGCCAGATCGATGTCGGCGGCCGAGGCAACGCCTTGCAGCAGGGCGTCGGCGGCTTCGTTGGCGAGCATGGCGACGGTGCGTAAAACGGCGAGGGCCGGGCTGTCGCTGAGCAGGCTGACTTTGAATCCGGCCCGTTGCAGCAACGCTACGCCTTGTTCGAACGCGGATGGATCGATGCCTGCCGAGCAGCTGATGGCGATCCGACTGGCCTTGCCATAGTCGAGCGCCAGGTCCAGCAGGATCAGATTGCGCAGACCATCCTCATTGGCCCGTTGACTGGCTATACGCCCGTCGCTCAACGCCAGCACGGCGTCGCCGACCCGCAGCAAGCCTTGGCCATCGCGCCGGATTATTTCGACGCCATGTTCGCGCAAGCGGGGAATCAGGTTTTGGGCGATGCCCAGATCGCCTTCCACGACGCAGGTTTCAATGGATTGTTCACTTCTGATGAATGTCGGCTGCGCACGCTCGGCACCGTCGGCATAGCTATAGAAGCCCTGACCGCTTTTTCGTCCCAGCCGCCCGGCGTCTACCAGCTCTTTCTGGATCAGTGACGGCAGGAATCGCGTGTCACCGTAATAGGCGTCGAACACTGAACAGGTCACGGCGTAGTTAACGTCATGGCCAATCAAATCAGTCAACTCGAACGCACCCATGGCAAAACCACCGGCATCGCGCATCAACGCATCGAGGGTCGAGCAATCGGCGGCACCTTCCTGAAGCAGGCGCAGGCTCTCGGCGTAAAACGGCCGGGCCACGCGGTTGACGATGAAACCCGGCGTGGAGCGGGTGTGCACCGGTTTTTTGCCCCAGGCCTTGGCGGTGTCATACAGACACTCGGCCAATGCAGAATCGCTGGCCAGTCCCGAGACGATTTCCACTAGCGCCATGACCGGCGCCGGGTTGAAGAAGTGCAGGCCGAGCAGGCGTTGCGGGTGATTCAGTTGCGCGGCAATGCTGGTAATTGACAGCGAAGAGGTGTTGCTGGCGAGAATGCAGCGCTCGCCGCAGATGCTTTCCAACTGACGGAAGAGGGCGCGTTTGACCTCGAGGTTCTCGACGATGGCTTCGATGATCAGCTCGCAATCGGCCAGCGCTTCGATGGCTTCCACAGCCTGAAGGCGGGCGATGGTTGCAGTGCGTGCTTCGGTCGAGAGCTTGCCGTTTTCGACGCGTTTGCCCAGTTGCCGGTCAATGCCATCGATGGCCTGCGCAGCGGCGCCCGGGCGATTGTCCAGCAACAGCACCGGATGGCCAGCCTGTGCGGCGACCTGCGCAATGCCGGCGCCCATGGCGCCGGCGCCGATCACCGCGATGCGTGCATTGGTGTTCAGTGCAGTCATGGCTCAGAGCCCCTTGAAACTTGGGCTGCGTTTTTCCATGAAAGCGCTGACGCCCTCACGGTAATCCTCGCTGCGCCCGGCCAGGCGTTGCAGGTCCTTTTCCAGCTCCAGCTGCTCGTCGAACGTGTTGCTCAGGCTGGCGTTCAGGCTGCGCTTGATCAGTGCCAGACCATAAGTCGGTTGCGTGGCCAAATGACGGGCAAGCGTCAGGGCTTCACTGCGCAGTTCCGAGTCATCCACGCAGCGGTAAATCAGCCCCCATTGCTCGGCTTGCTCGGCACTCAAGCGATTGCCGAGCAAGGCCAGCGCCTTGGCGCGGGCCATGCCGACCAGGCGCGGCAAGGTCCAGGTGCCGCCGGAATCGGGGATCAGGCCGATTTTGCAGAAGGCTTGGATGAAACTCGACGAACGCGCCGCCAGTACGAGGTCGCAGGCCAGCGGGATATTGGCCCCGGCCCCGGCCGCTACGCCATTGACCGCGCAGATTACCGGCAGCGGCAGGTCGCGCAGTTGGCGGATCAGCGGGTTGTAGAACTTCTCGATGGACTCACCCAGATCCGGCACGGCGCTGCCCGGTGCAACATTGCGGTCGCTGAGGTCTTGCCCGGCGCAGAAGCCGCGACCCTCACCGGTCAGCAGCAAGACGCGCACGTCCGGATTCTGGCGGACCTGTTTCAGCGCTTCCTTCACTTCGCCGTGCATCTGCGCGTTGAAGCTGTTCAGTTGGTCCGGCCGATTGAGGCTGAGCAGGGCGACGCCGGCCTCGATGGAAAACAGGATGTGTTCGAAGTTCATGGTCATGGCGCTCTCTGAGAGGTCGTTCGCTGCTTTTTTATTAGGGGCTGACTGGGTTATTGCCCGATGAAGGTCGGCGTGCGCTTTTCCTGAAAGGCCCGGATGCCTTCATCGCGGTCGCGGGTGCCGGCCAGCACGGTGAAGGCATGGCGTTCGAAGCGCAGGCCGCTAGCCAGGTCGGTGTCCATGGCCTTGAGCAATGATTCCTTGGCCAGACGCACGGCCAGCGGTGCTTTGCCGGTAATGCTGCGGGCGATTTGCAGGGCGCGTTCGACGGTGAATTCCGGTTGGGTCACTTCACTGACCAGGCCGGCACGTTGGGCCTGGCGGGCGTCGATCGCCTCGCCGGTCAGGACCATCTGCATGGCCATGGATTTACCGACGGCGCGCAGCAGGCGTTGGGTGCCACCGGCGCCGGGCATGATCCCGAGATTGATTTCCGGCTGGCCGAAACGGGCGTCTTCGCCAGCAATAATGATGTCGGCGTGCATCGCCAGTTCGCAGCCACCGCCGAGGGCGAAGCCATTGACCGCAGCGATCAGCGGTTTGTTGAAGCGGGTGATGGTCTGCCATGACGCCTGGCGTGGGTCGTTGAGGATGCCGACCAGATTGCGCTCGGCCATTTCCTTGATATCGGCGCCGGCCGCGAAGGCTTTGCGGCTGCCAGTCAGGACCACGGCGCGGGTGTCGGGATCGGTTTGCGCTGCACTCAATTCATCCGCCAGTTCACCGAGCAATTCGGTGGTCAGGGCATTCAGTGCTTGCGGGCGTTGCAGGGTAATCAGGCGGACGCCCGGCTCGAGGAACTCGACAGCAAGTGTTAGAGGCATGGCGGATGCCCTCACGGTGCACGCTCGGCTGTGATGCCAGCTGATTATTGGATCGGCCAGGTGGACCGGTTTTGCCTGAGTATACCTGCAACGTGATACGAAAAAACAATAGTAAAACTGATTTAATGTGTCTTATTGATCGGCAGTGTGTTTTGAGTGTCTGGTTTCATGGAGGCGCCGCTTAGCGGTTTTGTCCCGATTTTATTGGTTTTTATGACGAGTTAAGGGGCGTCGACAGGCGCGCTCGACCATGCAGGATTAAGTGATACGGTTTTTTGTCTTTGTGCTGGTAAAAGTGATGTGATACAAAATGTACTCATATCGGCATCGCTTTGCGAAAACGCCCGGCACTGCGCATAAAGGAACGTCCCATGACCTGCTACAGCCTCGATGGTTTGACCCCGGTGGTCGATCCCACTGCTTACGTTCATCCGTCTGCCGTGCTGATCGGCGACGTGATCATCGGCCCCCATTGCTACGTCGGGCCGCTGGCGAGTTTGCGCGGGGACTTTGGCCGGATCGTGCTGGAGGAGGGCGCCAATCTGCAGGACACCTGCGTGATGCACGGTTTCCCGGACAGCGACACCGTGGTCGAACGCAACGGCCATATCGGTCATGGCGCCGTGCTGCACGGCTGCCGGATCGGCGCCGATGCGCTGGTGGGCATGAATGCCGTGGTGATGGATAACGCGCGCATTGGCCCGCGCTCATTCGTCTCGGCGGCAGCCTTCGTCAAGGCCGGATTCGAATGCGCGAAACAGTCGTTGGTCATGGGCGCCCCGGCCAGCGTCAAACGCACTCTCAGCGATGAAGAAGTGGCGTGGAAGCAGGCGGGCACCCGCGAGTACCAGCAACTGGCCAAGCGTTGCCTTGAGCAGATGCAAATCTGCGAACCCCTGAGCGAACCGGAACCGGACCGCCCGCGTATCAGCGACAGCGGTTTGCGGCCAAAAGTCAACGCCCTGTAAATGCTGAACTAATGTGGGAGCGAGCAAGCCCGCTCCCACAAGGATTTCGGTATATTCCTTTTCTTTTTTTTCAGCTCGGTACGCCCATGTCGTCCCTGACACCGTTAAACCATCTGATCACCCGCTTCCAGGAACAGACACCGATCCGCGCCAGCTCCCTGATCATCACCTTGTACGGCGATGCCATCGAACCCCACGGCGGGACAGTCTGGCTCGGCAGTCTGATCCAGTTGCTCGAGCCAATCGGTATCAACGAACGGCTGATCCGTACCTCGATCTTTCGTCTGACCAAGGAAGGCTGGCTGACCGCCGAGAAAGTCGGTCGCCGTAGCTACTACAGCCTCACCGGCGCCGGTCGGCGCCGCTTCGACAAGGCCTTCAAGCGTGTGTACAGCTCCACAGTGCCGGCGTGGGACGGTTCCTGGTGCCTGGTGATGCTCTCTCAGTTGACGCAGGAAAAGCGCAAACAAGTGCGTGAAGAACTGGAGTGGCAAGGTTTTGGTGCAATTTCGCCGGTGGTACTGGCTTGCCCACGCAGCGACCGTGCTGACGTCAACGCGACCTTGCTCGACTTGGGGGCCCAGGAAGAGACCATCGTTTTTGAAACCACCGCCCAGGATGTGTTGGCGACCAAGGCGCTGCGCATGCAGGTGCGCGAGAGTTGGAGCATTGAGGAGCTGGCAGCCCACTACAGTGAGTTCATTCAGCTGTTTCGCCCGCTCTGGCAAGCGCTTCGCGAGCAAGAGAATCTGCAGCCTTCGGAGTGCTTCCTGGCGCGAATCCTGCTTATTCATGAATATCGAAAGTTGCTGCTGCGCGACCCGCAGTTACCCGATGAGCTATTGCCCGGGGACTGGGAAGGGCGTGCGGCACGGCAGCTGTGCCGCAATATTTACCGGTTGATCTACACCAAGGCCGAAGAGTGGCTGAACAGTGCACTGGAAACGGCCGACGGCCCGCTGCCGGACGTCGGTGAAAGTTTCTATCGGCGTTTTGGCGGGCTTAAATAGCCTGCCATCGTTCAGGGAGTAATCGCTGTTCAGGAGATCCGAAGCGTCCCGATTTATCGTGGATTGGCGTAGATAATAAAAATAAGCCTGCGTGAGACCTGACATGATTTCTACAACTGCACATCGCCGTGATGGGTTTGATCAGTGGATCCATCAGATTAATCAGATATGCGGCGCCTTCAATGCGCAAACCTTGGGTTCTGAGTTTTCCGGCCAGATCCGGGAATACCAAAGCGGCGCGTTGAAGCTCAGTTTTGTCGATGCCTGCCAGGCTCGGCTGTACCGCACACCTCTGGAAGTCGCCGCTGGTGAAGGGGGGAAATACTTTGCGGTATTCCAGCTCGATGGCACTGCCGGTATGGCCCAGGGCGACAATCGGGTTTCACTGTCAGCCGGTGATATCACGCTGATTGACGCTTCACGCCCCAGCGACTTCACCTACAGCGAGAACTCGCGGCAGTTGTCGCTGATTCTGCCGTACCCGTTGGTTGAGCAGACCCTGCGCTTCAATCAAGTCAAGTGCGGTCATCGGATTGCAGCGACTTCACCTATCGCGGTGCTTTCTCGCCACCTGATACTGGATGCCACTCGCCAGAAAAACCTGAGCCAGCAGGAAAGCGAAGCGACCCTGGAGGCTGTTGTCAGCCTGCTGCGCCCGGCTATCAGCCATACCGATGACTGCAGTGATTTGCATGAGCGAATCTTCCGCAAAACCCTCGACTACATTGACGATCATATCCGTTCGGAAGACCTCTGCCCTGAATTGCTGGCGCGGGAAGTCGGCGTATCGATGCGTGGCCTTTATCGGATGTTTGCCAAGAAGGGGCTGGTGGTCGCGCGATACATCAAGAATCGCCGTCTGGATTTGTGCGCTGAATCCCTGCGCCAATCGGGCACGGAGCAGAAACTGTCGGCACTGGGTTATTCGTGGGGTTTTTCCGACTCGAGCTACTTCTCAACGGCGTTCAAATCCCGCTTCGGGATCTCTCCTGGGGAATACCGCAAGCAACACGCTTGAATGCAGTGATGGTCGCTGAACGATTGTTGTGGCATTCGGGGGATGGGCTTTAAATACGTAGTACAAAAAAGGAGGCTCCGCTGGAGCCTCCTTTTTAGTGCTTTGTTTATTTCGGTGCGTTCAAGTGCAACGTGGGTGTTTCATCGAAGAAGTTCCAGGGCTTCAACAGCACATGAACCCACTCAGTCGGCATGATTGGCCACTCTTCGGCCCGGGCGATGTGAGTGGTGCCGGTGGTCAGCCAGACAACATCATCGGCATTTTCGATGGACTGGTTGTCCTTCGTGAACTGCCCCAACCCTGCGTCCTTGTCCGAGCGATTAGGGTACTTGCCTTCCGGGTACTTTTCATCCGAATTGTAACGAGTCACCCAGAGCTGCTTGTCCATGAAGCTCAGGCGGTGATAGAGCCATTCGTCTTTGCCGAAGTTGGCGCCTTTGGCTACCGGGTGAGTACCGCCGGCATAAGGAATCAGCTGGTAGGAAACCGGGTTGCCGACTTTGTTTTCCTTGCTGGAGTTGGTCATCAAGCGAACGGTCGAGGGGTCGAATTTCTGTGCGGCCTGCTGTTCGGTGCTGACCACTTGCTGCACGGTCTGCATCGTACTGGTCCGCGGCCCGCCACGGTCGTTCGGAGCAATCACCGGGTTCACTTCAACCAGTGAGTTGTTCTCACCGTCCACATCCATGTCCAGACGGAAGTTGTAGATGTGTTGGTGGGTGGTGCCTACGATGTTGTGGTCCAGAAGGGTGCCGTAGCGTGTGTCTTCTTTCGCGGTAGCCTCATGCATGTTTTTCGATTTCACACCCTTGACCGCTTCGATACCGGTGGCGCCGGCATCGATGCCGATGGTCCCGTTCTGCTGGAAGACCCAGTCGAAGATGTAGTCATAGTTGCCGACGGTGCTGATCCAGCGCACCACCAGTTCGCGGCGCTCGGTGCTGAGGTTGGGCTGGCCCATCTCCTGGTGTTTGTATTCCGGGCCGGCGTAGCGCTCAAACACGGCCATGGCGCGCGGAATCGAGGTCGGTGCGCCGGTATAGTCGGCAATGGTGGCGTCCAGCAGCACGGCGTTTTCCGGGGCGTCTTTGCCGCGCGCGATCGGTGAGGTCAAGGTGCCCATGCCGTAGTCGCCCGAATCCAGGTAGGCCTTGAAGTACCAGCCGACGTCGGGATCGCCGTAAGGCACGATCATTCCGCCCAGCGAGCCCTCGTACATGATTTTGCGTTTCTTGCCCTTGTCGTCATAGGTGACCGTGGACAGGATCGGGCCGACCCGCGAATCGAGGCGAACGTGAAAGTCCCAGTTCTGCCAATGAATACTGTTGCCGGTAATGGTGTAGTTTTTCCCCTCGGGCTCAATGATCTCCAGCGGCTTGACCTGTGTGCCTTTGCGGCCACGCCCGTCATAGGGTGTTGGCTTCATCGGGACCGGTATGATCGCCTCGTCTTCGATCTTGATCAGTTTTTTTTGCTCCAGGTCGACAATCGCGACCAGGCCCTCGATCGGGTGCGCCCAGTAGTTGCCGTCATCGGTATTGAGGTAGCTGACGATTTTCAGCAGTCTTTTGTCCTGTGCCAGGCCGTCTTTGCCGTCGAAGTAACCGACGGTCAATGGGGTGGCCACGACTTTTTTGACGTCGGTGATGCCGCGCTTGGCCAGTGCTTGCGCGTATTCCGGGCTCGATTCAATGGCCGACTGCACAGTGGCGAAGTCGTCCAGCAAGACCATGCCGTGAGCGCCCTCGACGGGTTTCCAGGACTTGAGTGTCCTGCTGTCGAGATCGACCAGGCCCTCGATTACATGCTTGCCATCGAGCACCACGATATTGGCCTGGCGAGGCTGAGAGACGTTTTGACCGGTATAGACAAAGTTCCAGACCTGATCCTTGGGTGGTTCATTGACGGAAACTTCGGTGAAACGAAAGCCGGGCTTGTAGTTGGCGGAATTTTTGACGATATCCACCGCCGCCTTGATTTCGTCCGCGCTCAGGGGGTTGAGCGGGTTAGGGCGGGTCTCGACGACAAAGGTCTTGTCCAGGCCGGACTGGAATACCTGGTTGATGAAGTCCTTGGACATGAATGCAGTCTTGCCTTTGAACACCACAGGTACGGATAACTCCATTCGCTTGCCGTTGAGCACTGCCACCTTGCTGTCAGGCTTGACCTTTACGTAGGCGCCGTCCTTGGCAATGACGAACAGGTTGGCATAGTTGTCCCATTTGACCGTGGCGCCAAACTCCTCAAGGGTCGATTGCAGAGGCACCATTTCGGCAGCGGCCCCATGGGCTTCTGCATTTGGCAGCCAGCAAGGCAGGCCGAACGTGCCCAAGGTGATGGCCAGCGCGAGTTGAGCAAGCGGTTTTCTTTTTAACAGCGCTACGGACGTGAACATTTCTGAGTTCCTTGAGACGAGCCGAGGACAGGCACGTATGCACTTTGCTACAGCTGGAGGGTGACTTCTTTTTGATTCTTGCCAGAAGCTTTTTGCTCTGTGCCTAAATCAGCTTTCCCGGCTGGTGATCATCAAAGGTGAGAATAGTCGGGACTGAGTTCAAGGAGAAGGCTGCTGTAAAGGTGGCGGGTCCAGCCATCCGAATCCAGATTGGCAGGGATAGAAACCGGTCTGGCACAGACGAAAAATCAAACACGCAATGGCTGATTTAGGCTCTGACTCAAAGCACTGTTGAGTGGCGGCGGTGCAGCTATTTTCAATCATCAGCGCGAGGCAAGGATCATGAATCAAAATAGGGTCGTGACACTGGACAGGGTCAACTCTTTCTTGAAGAGAAGCCACGGTTTGTACATCGATGGCGGTTGGGTGAGCGCTCAGTCCACCAGCACCTTGCCGGTCTACGACCCTTCAACCGGCCTTCAGATCGCCTTCACCGTCGACGCCAATGAGTTCGATGTGCAGCGTGCAGTGATATCGGCCCATAAAGCCTTTCGCTCTGGTGTATGGTCCCGGCGTCTACCCGCAGAGCGCGAGCGCATTTTGCTGCGCTATGCCGATTTGCTCGAACAACATGCTGAAGAGCTCGCTCAGTTGGAAACCCTGGAGCAAGGCAAATCGATTGCTGTGTCGCGGGCCTTTGAAGTGGGCTGCACGTTGAACTGGATGCGCTATGCCGCAGGGCTAGCCACCAAGATATCGGGGCGCACGCTGGACCTGTCGATCCCTGTTCCCGCCGGGGCTCGATATACCGCGTACACGCGCAAGGAACCCATCGGTGTGGTCGCCGGGATTGTTCCCTGGAACTTCCCGCTGATGATTGGCATGTGGAAGGTGATGCCGGCGCTGGCGGCCGGTTGCTCGATTGTTCTCAAACCCTCGGAGATCACTCCGCTGACGTTGATGCGCATGGCCGAACTGGCCACCGAAGCCGGTGTCCCGGCGGGCGTATTCAATGTGGTGACAGGCAGTGGCAGCGTGTGCGGCAGAACCCTGACCACCCACCCGCTGATCAGCAAAATCAGTTTTACCGGTTCCACCGCCACGGGTAAGGGCATTGCCCGCAGCGCCGTCGACCGACTGACCCGAATTACCCTTGAGTTGGGCGGCAAGAATCCGGCCATCGTCCTCAAGGACGCCGACCCGCAGCAGGTGGTTGAAGGCTTGATGATGGGCAGCTTTCTGAATCAGGGTCAGGTGTGTGCTGCGAGTTCACGCATTTACGTAGAGGCTCCTTTGTTCGACCGACTGGCAGGTGATTTCGAACTCGCGGTCAAGGGGCTTTCGGTAGGGCCGGGCATGGACCCGACCACGCAAATCAATCCGGTTGCCTCTAAAGCGCATCAACTGAAAATCGAGTTCTATCTGGCAGAGGCGCTCACTCACAATGCTGAGTTGATCAGTGGCGCAAGGGGGCCGGACTCTGAAGGTTTTTACGTTCCACCAACGCTGCTGATCAACCCCGACGACAGTCTCTCGCTAACCCGCGACGAAGTATTTGGCCCCGTGGTAACCCTGACCCGGGTTGCCGATGCCGAGGAGGCGCTGGCCAGGGCCAACGATAGCGACTACGGGCTCACGGCCAGTTTATGGACTGGCAGTCTGTCGGCAGCCATGGACCTGACACCCCGTATCGAGGCCGGTACGGTATGGGTCAACAGCCACACGCTGATTGACGCGAACATGCCTTTCGGTGGTTTCAAACAGTCTGGAACCGGGCGGGACTTTGGTGTCGATTGGCTCGATGTGTTCACTGAAACCAAGTCCATTTGCATCCGACATTAATCCTTCATGACTGACGGTGGTCCACAGACGTGTTGTAAACCAGCCACCTTAATACCGAGACTGCACCCGACACATCGTGGCGCTTGGCAGAGGGATTCAACTACTCGATGGCGATGAAGAACAAAGGGATTACCTGGAAGTTCTGAAACCTTCGAAGAGTTCATCACCAAGCCCCAAGCCTACGTGAACGGCACTTACATGCCGTTTGCCGGCCTCAAGTCCCCTGAAGATCGTCACCTCCTGGATTGCTATCTGTCCGGGCAGCATTGATCTCATTGGCCGCTCGCTCGACCTGAAAGGGTCGAGTGAGTCGCTGCTTCGATCGCATTATTTTTTAGATTCGTGAGCAGCGCTTGCCCGTTAAGGCCAGAGATTCAATTGCTATCGGCAAGCGCCGAAGCTGACACTGCGATGCAGCTGGTCGCTATCCATTTTCGGCACAATTTCCAGGCGGTCACTGACACGGAATGGAACTTGCGTAAGCCTCAACCTGTAAGCCTTGAGTACGGACAGGTTTCTCCAATGAACAATAATAATATCCTGGTACAAACGATCTCTGGATTCCCGACGGAACAGGCATCCTATCTCCATCGAGTCCAAACCAGCGACATAGATGAACATGCTCACAATCTGAGTGGTTGGCGGATAGGGTATGAGCAGTTGAGCCCCGGTCGCTTCCAGGGAGAGCTGATCGAGTTTCGTTCTGATTGGATGCAACTCGTCCGCGACCGCTCTAATCAGGCTATGACCAAAAAAGGCGCGGCCAGGGAAGGCACGATTACCTTCAGCGTGCCTCTGAGCAATCACGGTGATGTCTATTGTTCCGGGCATCTGATTCGTGAGCCAAGTGTGCTGGTGGCACACGGTGACAACCTGCCTGAGATACGTATACCGCAGACCATGGATGTGCTGATTGTGGCTATAGAAGAGCAGGCTCTTGAGTATGTGCTGGGGTGTCAGGGTAGTCGTTTTCGGATTACTGATTTTCCCACCTGTTACCGGCTCGGCGACTCAACAGTGGGTGGCGAGCTTAAAGTATTATTCGATGAGCTACAGGAGGGCGGCCAAAGTGGGGATGTCCTGTTGGGATATGAGTCGATTCGCCGTGGTATCCGCGATGCGGTGATGTTGCATCTACTTGACGTTGTTGCGCTGGATCAAACGCCACCGCTCAACCCCACGGCGCGAAAACGGATGGTCGACCGGGCTCGTGAGTATGCCCTGAGCCACCTTGATGAGCCGTTCTCGATCCTCGATCTATGCAACGGTATAGGGGCCAGCCGACGCAAGCTTCAGTATTGTTTCCAGGAAACCCTGGGGATCAACCCGGTGGCTTATTTACGGGCTCTGCGCCTTAATGCGGTGCGCCGTGAACTGCGAGAGAGCACGTCTTCGGTCTCTGTACAGAAGGTCGCTGCACGTTGGGGGTTCTGGCACTTGAGTCGGTTTTCCGGTGATTATCGGGCTATGTTCGGGGAGCTGCCTTCGCAGACGCTTCATCGCTGAAATCTTTGCCGATATTGGATAACCCTCGCTCGTCCCCGCTCCCTAGGATGACCCCTACGCCAATTGGGTGAGAGGGGCATTCGATGAATCATAACCATAAATCAAACGTTAGAAGGCATACGCTGGTTGCTCTGGGGCTGCTCGGCCTTTGCGCAACGGCTGAGGCGACTGAAAATGGAATACCGACCACTGCGTTCGGTGTTTATGATTTCGGCGCAGGGATGATGCCGCCTGCGACACCCAACGGAACCCTTGGCCTGCGCACGGCTTATTACTCGGCCAACGCCCAGAAAGATCGTCACGGACGTTCGCTGGATAACAATTTCTCTTTGGACGTGTTGACCCTCGGTCTCGCATACGTACGTATGACGGATAACACTGTGCTGGGGGCCAACTATGGTTTTGGCGGCGTGGTGCCGTTCTTCAAGATGGATGCTTCGCTTGAGGTGCCGACCCCGGGTGGACCGCTGCAACTGAAAGCCGATCCCTTTCGCATGGCAGATTTGCTGATGTCGCCCTTGATCCTGCAATGGAACCTTTCGCCGAATCTGTTCATCAATGCGCAGTTTCAGATCATGGCTCCCACCGGTGACTACGACAAAAATCGCCTAGTCTCGCCAGGCCTGAATCACTGGGCGTTTTCGCCAATCGTCAATGCAACTTACATCACCGACAGCGGCTTCGAGGTGTCGTCCAGCTTTCAAGCGGACATCAACACTCGCAATCAGGCGACCGATTACAAAAACGGTGTCGAGTATCGGCACGAGTTCGCTGTAGGGCAGCATGTGGGCCCCTGGACGGCCGGTATCGGTGGTTACTACTACCGCCAGTTCAGTGATGACGACGCCCCCGGTCTGGAGGGCGGCCATCGCGCCCGCGTCATGGCCATCGGGCCGGCGTTGAGCTACTTCAAACCGGGGCTGCCACCTGTCTGGCTGCATGCCTACAAGGAATTTGATGCGCGTAACCGTCCCGAAGGTTATGCCTTCGCTTTGCGTATTTCTCAAAGCTTTTGAAGTGGCTGTGATGCGCTGCTTCTGCGCGTCGGACTTTTCGATTGCCTGACGTGTAAAAAGCGATCTGGTCCTGGGGCCCATGAGCCTTTTTTCCTAATGATGATATCTGCGAGCCAACCTTCTATGACGACTTTTCAAAATACTGATGCGGATCTGATTTTTCTCAATGGCTCCATCTACACGATGAACGCTGATTGCCCATGGGCCGACGCGCTGGCAATACGTGACGGTCGCCTGATTGCGGTGGGAAGCGAGGCCGTTGTTCGTGCAGCAGTGTCGTCCCGTGCACGAGTCATCGATCTCCAGGGGCGGATGGTCATGCCCGGTATCATCGACGTGCATAACCATTTCCTGTTTGCCGGACGCGCAGAGCTATATGAAACGGGTTTTCCTCCCAACCTCTCGCTTCAACAGGTGCTCGAGCAGGTTCGTCAGGCCGCTATGAAGCAGCCGCCCGATGGCTGGGTAGTCGGCGGTATCTGGGGCAGCGGCCTGCTCGGCGAGTTGACGTTGGAGGCCCGCAAAGCCTTGGATGAGGCTGCTGGCGGCCGGCCGGTAATGCTTAGGGACGACTCGCACCACAATCGCTGGGCCAGTTCCGCTGCCTTGCGTCTCGCCGGCATCCATGCCACCACGCCGAATCCGCTCAACGGTGAGATCGTTCGCGATTCTGCCACTGGCGAGCCGACGGGCCTGTTGCTGGAGGCGGCTTCATCGCTGGTCGAGGCCGCCGTGGGCAAGGCGCTCGCATCGTCGCCGCAACTTGACATTGATGCCGGCGCGCATGCCTTGCGTCGACTCAATGCTTGCGGCATTACAGGGTTGCAGGAAGCACTCACGTCGCGTCCGGTGATGGATGCGGTCAAGGCGCTTGCCGATTCAGGGCAGTTAACGGCGTGGGTCGTAGGTTCGCTGCCCGTCGTAGAGGCGGCACTCGCGCCTGGCGAATGGGGCGAAACCTTGTTCGCGCTACGTGATAGCTATCGCAGCCGTCATTTCCGCCCCGATGCCGGCAAGATCTTCCTTGACGGTGTGCCAACCACGCGTACCTCGGCAATGCTGGAACCCTATCTACCCGATGCCCTTCACGCTTGCTGCTTTCGCGGCGCGACCCTGCTGAGTGTGCCGCAGTTGGCGCGTGCTTTATCCGACTGCGAGGGGCAGGGTATCGCTGTGAAAATCCACTGCACAGGGGATGGCGCTGTACGTGCTGCACTCGACGCCATTGAGGTCGTGCGCAGCTTCAACGGCCCCGGGTTGATGCATCAGATTGCCCATGCGAGTTTTATCCATCCTGACGATATACCGCGCTTCGCCGAGCTCAACGTGGCCGCAGATTTGTCGCCCATGCTTTGGTTTCCGGGCATCATCATTGAAGCGATTCGTGCGACCGTGCCGCAGGAGAGGGCAGAGCACTATTGGCCAAATCGCGACCTTCACGAGTCGGGTGCGCTGATCGCTGGTGGCTCGGACTGGCCGGTGATACCGGATCCGAGCCCCTGGACCGGGATTCAGGGCATGGTCACCCGACGCGATCCCAGCGGGCAGTTTCCTGGGGCGCTTTGGCCCGAACAGGCGCTTGATCTGGCCACGGTGTTGCGCGCCTACACGCTCAACCCGGCGCGAGCGATGGGTCTCGCAGACGAGACCGGCTCAGTCGAGGTTGGCAAATCCGCTGACTTGATCGTGCTCGACCGTCATTTGTTCAACATCCCGGTCGACGAGCTGGCCGCGACTCGCGTTCTGGCGACCTGGTTCGAAGGCCGTATCGTGTATGAGCAGACGCCATGAAGGACGTTGTCGATTCACGCCTACCTGTGACGTTGTTGACCGGTTTTCTCGGTAGCGGGAAAACCACCGTGCTGAATCACCTGCTGCATCTTCCCGAGTTGGGGAACACGGCGGTCATCATCAATGAGTTCGGAGAGATCGGGATCGATCACCTGCTGGTCGAAGAGGTGAGTGAAAATCTGCGTGTACTCAACAGCGGTTGCCTGTGTTGCACGGTACGTGGTGACCTGGTCGATACGCTGTTGGAGCTCAGTGCCAGGCGTGAGCGGGGGGAAATCGCCGCGTTCACGCGGGTCGTCATCGAAACCACCGGGCTGGCCGATCCAGCGCCAGTGCTGCACACCCTGATGGTCGACGCTGACATCACTCGGCTCTATCGCCTTGACTGCGTTGTGACGACGGTGGATGCCGTCAATGGCGCGGGCACCCTTGATCGTCATACCGAAGCAGTGAAACAGGCGGCGGTGGCTGATTGTCTTCTGCTGACCAAGACCGACCTGGTGGCTGTCGATGTGATCGAGACCCTGAGTGCGCGTTTACGTGCCCTCAATCCCACCGCCCCTATACGATATGTGGTCGACGGCAATGTCAGCCCCAGCGATGTGCTGGGGGCCGAAGAGTATGACCCATTGCGCAAATCGGCCGACGTCGGCGCTTGGCTGTCAAATGAGAAACGCCGTGATGGCCATCACCATCATGGGCACCCTCATCATGACGTGAACCGCCATGGTGAGCGGATCAGGGCTCATTGCATCGTGCTGGATGAACCGGTGGAGGAGGCTGCCCTTGTCCACTGGCTGGACCTGATGGCGTCCATGCGCGGCGAAAACCTGTTGCGTGTGAAAGGTCTTGTGCAACTGGTTGAGCGTCCTGAAGAACCGCTGGTCGTACACGGTGTGCAGCACGTATTTCATTCACCGCAGCGACTGCCGGCATGGCCTTCAGCTGACCGGCGCACGCGCATCGTCTTCATTACACAAGACATCGACTATGCCGATATCGTGCGCACCTTTCAGCAGTTCGTTGGTGTGCGCCTGAACGACGAATATTCACTTCAAAGATGGCCGCTTAATTCAGAATCGGGGGTAACCATATGACGTTGAAAGACCAGATCCAGGCTGCCGAAAATTTGCTGGCTGAAGTTAGGTGCGGGGAGCTCCGATACCATGGTCATCAAGAGTCCATCGACGGCGAGGCCGCTTTTGCGGCGTTCGATATTTGGAGTGGTGTTCGACCGGGCGCCGTCGTTTCTGAATCGCCACGATAAACGAGAGAACACATCTGATCGACGCACCTCCGACCCTGCGGAAAATGATACCCACGGCCTGATAGCTGCTTCTCCACGTGGCTGTAGAAAGCACTCGGTAGCGCGACTTGGACTTATGTTCTTTTCGTTCTTGACATGCCCTCCGAACAAGTCAAAAAATGAGTCAATTCCTGCTGATGAAATATTAAAAATTTTTAGATTTCAATGGGTAGAACGCTAGATGCGAGCCTCGTTTCCCGCTCCAATTATTGTTCTACAGGCTTCTATTGAGGTCTGTAGAAACTGAAAAAAGAGGCTTCGGCCTCTTTTTTCTTTCCAGTAAGTTCCACTCGAAAGCACTACCAGCCACGTTTTTTTAGTACATTTTTTAGTACATTAATCCGGCGCTTGGTAGATCACTTTTTCGTGGGACTCTTCTCTCTGGAAACCGTACAAATCTCCTCTATTCAAACGAGACGGAGTTTGTACGATGGCTCTCACCGATACTGCAGTCCGGCACGCCAAACCTCGTGCCAAGGACTACACCCTTCCTGACTACAACGGCCTCGCTCTTTTCGTGAATACGAAAGGCGCCAAGTGCTGACACTTCCGTTTTTTCTTGGGCGGTAAGCAACCCCGTATTTCTCTCGGAACCTATCCTGAAATTGGTTTGCGCGATGGGCGAGCTTTGCCAGAGCTCTGATCGCCAGGGGCATTGATCCGCGCGCCCATCGGCAGCAGGCGTGTAATGCCAGGCGCCTGGCCAGGGAAAACACCTAAGAAGCGGTCTTTCAACGTTGACGTGATTCAATACGTCGAGTCTGAGGATGCGCTGGAGGTAGTGCGCAGATTGAGCTCGTGGTGCGCTGACGGCGGGGGAGAAGTGCCGAACCTGGTTAAATCAACTTTCCGGTACACCATCGTCGATGGTAGGGCACGAGACCACTCCGACCGCCAACACTCGGTAGTGTGGCAGTGCTTCGCCGAATCGGGCGACAGCGCTGGGCGCTCAGATTGAGATGTAGAGGGGGCGCCTCACCTTCGCTGTTCATGGCCAGTTAAGCCTTTGGGCCAGGTCGGTGATCAGTCGTTGGCAAGTGCGGTTGGACCTCCATGGCATCATGAAGGCGTCGGACGGCCTCGATCACGTCGTCGTTTGCCAGACGATAAAACACGATATGGCGTGGGCTATTGACCGTCCCATGGGAGTGTTTGGCCTGCTGGCGTGAATAAATGAGGTGATAGCTGCGAAGGCCCGGCGCAAGCTCATTACGGTCGTGGCTGCCAATGCGATAGGGTATGCCGGCGATAGCTTGCAGCGCGGTGAGGATCAGCGTCTGATAGCGCTGGCGTGTCTGATCGCCGAACTGCGTCTGGGAGAGCCTGAGGATGTCGACAATGTTGGCGCGCGCAGCATTGGAAATCCGATACGGCGGCATGCTCAGTGTTTCTCCCCTGCCCGAGAGCACGGTCCAGACAATGCGCCGCGCAGGGCGTGGTTGAGACGGCGCGACTGTTGCAGTTGGACCGCCCGCTGGGCGAGCGTATCCAGCAGCTGTCCGGGGGGGGCAGAAACTGCGCTTAAAACTGGCAGCCTGGGCCGCCATCGACACGGGCCGCCCCGAAGACGCGCTGGCACTCTACCAGGGCCAGCACCCAGTTCCCGTCTGGCACCTGACAGCACTACATGACACTGTAGAATGGCACTTTCCCCGGCATTATTTGGCCCTCAAAACCCGTCTCAGGACTACCATTGAACCCAGCATGCAACGTCGCGAGAGCATTGACGATGCGAGGGTAGTGGCCGCTTTTCTACACCTGTGGCGAGGGGGGATTCGACGAAGTCGCAAGCCCTGATGATGAAGCATTCACAATAAAACTCTCATCGAGTGCGGGCACTGCTCACTAACGGGCTGCCGCGGCATGGGGAATAGCCGCTTTGCTTGCTAGAAAATTCGAGCATCCAGGGTGGTTTGCGATGCGAGAGATGCTTGGGCCCGAATTCGAACATGGCCAAAAAGATGCACTGACGGCCAAAGCCGAGGCCCGACTGTGGTTGTTGCTCTGGAGCGCAGGGCACTTAAAACCTGATGATAGAATTCCGATTCTGCCGACTCCCTGGCGTTGCCCCCCGAGTTTTCGAGCAAACTGGCTAGTCGGGACTGGTGGCGCTATGGGATCGAGGACTGGCTGGCCCGGGCAAACACCTCCGATAGCCTGTCCTTCACCTGTGAGCTGGGACCACCGCCTTACGCCATTACGGGCGCCGATGGCCGGGATATCAGTAACCGTTGGGACGAGGCGCTGATGCTCAAGGAGCGGGTGCTCCAACTGTGGAATGACAGCCTTGATCCCCATCACGGTGTACGTCGGCTCAGCCAGTAAGCAGAACCTGTGTGATGTCAGCTCCGCCGACCGGGAATAGGGCGACTGTCGAGCCCGGGGGGCCAACATTTGTCACGTTGCTTCAAACCAGAATTTTTTATGAGCTCTGATTTTTTGATGATGCACCCATACCTACAATAAAAAGGAGTTTTAAACATGCATATCAAGTCTCGTGTGTTGGCTTTTACGATGTTGTTGTTGGTGAGTTCCACTGTGTTGGCTGAACTTAGGATCGGTGTCAGTATGCCGACATTTGATGATACTTATCTTACCGCCTTGCGAAACTATTTAAGCCATCGGGCGAAAAAAGAAGGCGTTGACCTTCAGTTTGAAGATGCTCGCAATGATGTGGTCAAACAGTTAAACCAGGTTCAGAGCTTCATTAGCCAGAAAAGTCGATGCGATCATCGTCAATCCGGTGGATACCGGTGCCGCGGACGCCATTGCTGAGTCGGCCGTCAAAGCAGGAATCCCGCTGGTTTACCTTAACCGCAGACCCGATAAGCGTCAGCTGCCTGACGGCGTAGTAGCCGTGACTTCTGATGATAAGGAGTCCGGGAGAATGCAAGCGCAATTCTTGGCTGAGAAGCTGGAGGGCAAAGGTCGAGTGGCCATTTTGTTGGGGGACTTGGCCAACAATGCGACGCACAGTCGCACGACGGGTTTCAAGGAGGTCCTGGCCAAGTATCCGAATATCAATATCGTCGAGGAACAGAGTGGTTCCTGGCTCCGTGAGAAAGGTATGGACATTACCAATAACTGGTTGGTGGCCGGTAAGAAGATCGACGCGATTTTATCCGATAACGATGAAATGGCGATTGGCGCTGCTATGGCACTGCGTCAATCAGGTGTAAAGGACGTCCTTGTCGGAGGGGTTGACGGTACTGCTGACGGGTTGGCCGCGATTCAACGCGGCCTTATGACGGCATCCGTCTTCCAGGATGCCAGAGGCCAATCAGAAGGTGCTCTGGAGGCTGCCATAAAAATGATCAACAAAAAAACAGTTGAACGAAGTGTGTTTATTCCCTATCGACTGATCACACCCAAGAATGTTGCGGAGTTTCAAGCGCTCACTAATAACTAGCGTTGTCCATGGCGCGCCATCCACCGCCCAGGCTTTTGAACAGTTGGGTCAGTGCGATCTGTCTTTCGGTACTGACCAGAATCAGTGTGGATTGATCGCTGAAGGCGCTGCGCTGGGCATCCAGGTAGCGCAGATGGGGGGCCAGGCCGACTTCGTAGCGGGCCCTGGCCAGTTTCAGCGCTTCCTGGCTGGAGTCGGCCAAGGCACGGTGGGCTACCTCCTCACGGTGCAGGGTGTCAGTGGTCGGCGACCTCGCGGAAAGCGTTCTGGATAGTGCCTTCGTAGTTGGCCACTGTCGCATCCTTGCGCACCTCGGCCAGGCCCAGGCCGGCCTGGTTACGTCCGCCGGCGCGTTTTTTGCCGCCAGGCCGATGATGGTGATCAGGCCGACCTTGAAGTAGACGTCATTGGGCATGCCGATGTCACAGGGCAGGCAAACGCTATAGGGACGACCATCTGTGGCAGCTAAGCGGCCCCGATGACGGGATCAAGTTGTTGCGACAAGCTGCGCATGACTGGGCTTTAGCAGATCGATCAGGTGTTCTATGATTTCGATCACGTCCAGGCCGGGGCCGAAACACCCTTTGACCCCCAAGTCCAGCAACCGACGAGCGTCAGCATCTGGAATGATTCCCCCCACAACCACCGGTATGTCGAGCTTGCGTTCGTCCAACTGGTTCATCAGCTCAGCGAGTAACTCGTTGTGGGCCCCAACCAGACTCGAAATCCCGACCAGGTCCACCTGGTTTTCCTCATTCAGTGATTCCAGTAACCGAGTCGGCGTCTGGAACATGGGGAGAAGCCGCACCTCGAAACCGGCATCGGCCAGCGCCGCGGCGATCAGCCGAATTCCGCGATCATGCCCATCCTGGCCCAGCTTGGTCAGCAGAACTCTGGGCGGACGATTATGGTGAGCAATAAAGGTCGAGATGCGCGCACATACCTGCGTCCAGCCCGGGCGCTCACTCACAGCCGGTCCATAGTGACCTGCGCGAAAATCCAGGTCCTGCCTGAAGCGTGGCCATACCTTTTCCAGTGCCTGGGTGCATTCACCCAGTGTCGCCCGCGCCCGGATCGCAGCCACGGTTGCCGCCAGCAGGTTGCCCTGACCCGAGCGTGCGCACTCGGTTATCGCTTGCAACAGGGTTTCAACCCGTGGGGCGTCGCGTGTCAGACGCAAGCGGCTGAGACGTCGACACTGTCGGGCGCGCAGTGCCTGACTGTCCATTGCCAACGCTGCTTCCTCCACAGCTTGCGCCTGTGCACTTGAAGCAACACGCCGCTGAATACCGCCATCAAGTCGGGCCTCGGTCGCCATGGCCTGAAGATGGATGGCCTGGCTGATCCAGCCGGTCTCTATTGACTGGAGCACCCCGCCCTGGGCATCAATCTCAGTCATCCGTTGGCGAACCTGCTGAGCCATTTGTGCCGTCAGGGATTCCATCATGTAGGACCCGGCCCAGGGATCGACCACATCACAGAGCCCGGTTTCCTGCTGAAGGATATGTTGGGTATTGCTGGCCAGCCTTGCCGACTCCTCACTGGGTAGCGTCAACGCCTCGTCCCAGGCATTGGTATGCAGAGACTGGGTGCCGCCGAATACCGCGGCCATGGCCTGGACTGTCGTACGCGTGACATTGTTGAGCGGATCCTGAGCGCAGAGTGACCAGCCTGATGTCTGGCAGTGCATGCGCAGCGCCTGGCCTTTTTCACTCTGAACGCCCAGGTTTCGGGTGATCTCGGACCAGAGCAGACGGGCCGCACGACACTTGGCGACTTCGGTGAAAAAGTCGCTGCCTATGCCGAAGAAAAAACTGATTCGTTCACAGAATCTTTGCAGATTCAGGCCGCCTCTTTGCACGTGCTCGGCATAGGTTCTGGCGTTGACCAGTGTCAGTGCCAGCTCCAGTACAGCATCTGCACCAGCTTCCTGGAAGTGATACCCGGACACCGAAATCGGGTTGAATCGCGGCAGGTGTTCACCTAAGTAGCCAATAACATCCGTGGTTATACGCATAGAGGGTTGCGGCGCAAAAATGTAGGTGTTGCGCACCGTGAACTCTTTGAGAATATCGTTCTGGATAGTGCCACTGAGTTGCTCTGAAGCAACGCCGGATTCTTCGGCGGCGACGATAAAGGCCGCCAGCACGGGCAGCACTGCGCCGTTCATGGTGAGTGACACCGACACCTCATCCAAGGAAATGCCGTCCAGCAGTTCAGCCATGTCCTCTACGCTATCAATGGCGACGCCTGCCTTGCCGACATCGGCCTGCCATTGAGGATCACTGGAGTCGTAGCCGCGATGCGTCGGCAAGTCGAAGGCCAGTGATAAGCCCGTTGCGCCCTCGGTTAAACGTTGCCGCAGGCGCTGGTTGCTGGCGTCCGCTCCCGCGAACCCAGTGTACTGACGCACGGTCCAGGGTTTTTCCGGGTACATGCTCGAGTAGGGCCCGCGCACAAAGGGCGCTTTGCCTGGCAGGCTGTGCAGGTGTTCAAGACAGTCCAGGTCACTGCTGTGATACACCGACTTGAGTCGCAGGCCTTCGGGCCGCCAGAGAGGAGGATGGCTCATGGTCGGCTGCAGTCCGAGAGATGGATTTTCCGGGTGAAAACGTCAGCCAGTTTGAAGAGATCGCTGCGCCGATAAACTTCACACCAGTGCAATTCGCGATTGGCTGGCTGACCAGGGTGCAGTCTGAGCTGCAAGCTGTCGTTGATATTGAGATTGCCGTAGAAATGCAGCTCGCGCCAACGAATGTGACCGGGGTGGCGCAATCCCAATAGGGCCCATTCCGCACGCTCGACCATGGCCTGGAAGTTGGCGAAGTACAGCAGGTTGGCACCGTTGAAGTCGACATCGGGGCAGGGCGTAAAATCGAACAGGCGCGCCGCTTCACCTGATTGACGATCAATGCCGTAATGACAGTGCCAGTCGCCGGTGCGTATTCGCCGGCTGTCGGCATGCAGTTCATGCAACACGTCAGGTGGCTGCGTCACGGGTGCCTGAGAGCCCCTGAGACACGCTTTGTTGACACTGCGATTGTCGCCCGGCACATGCCGGCTGACGAAGGTTGACAGCAATGCCAGTTGTCCCACCAGGCGGTCGCCAAGTCTGACCTCATGCTCGCTGTAATGCCGGGCCTGCCCACCACGTCCGATCCGGGTATGGATCTGGAACGTGCGGTTCTCGACGATGGCTTCCAGCTTCAAGTCCCACATTTTTACGGCGGTGAACGCGGCATAGGCGATGCGCCCCTGCTCATCTACGAAATCAGGCAGAGGCCGATTATGCAGTTGGGCCAACGCGAGCCAATGTTGATGACCACACTCTTTCAACAACCAGTTTTCCGAAAGGCCGGTGAAGGCCAGATTGGGCATTGAAGCCAGGTAGGTTTCTTGACGTGTGACGGTGAAAGCGGAGGCTGTCGGCATGGTAGGCATCCGTGATCTGCTGTTATCGATGGCCCGCTGGGCGTATCGGTTGCAGTACACAGGAGCGAAGGTCGTGCCAGCTCTTTTCGGTTTTTTATGCGTGAGCTAACTAGTTGATAAACAATAACTAATTTGTCAGGTCTGGCACTGCGAGGCGGCACTGGCGCCGTGGCAGAACTACGTAATTGCGTAGAAATACGAATATTCGTAGAGGGTTTCACGAGATTGCGTGGCCAGCTATGTGGCATAGCCAGGGTCCCGATCGAATCATTCCTCCAGCTTGATCTCCAGTCGCTTGAACCTCGAAGCCAGTGTCGTGGGTTTGAGGCCCAGCAGTTCGGCTGCGCCGCCTTTGCCAAACAGTTTGCCGTCGGCGGCCTTGAGCGCGGCCTGCATATTGCTGCGCTCCAGCTCGCGAAGCTGGGCGTCAGTCATGATTACGGATGAGGGGACGGGAACCTGAGTGACGTGGAGGCTGGTTTTCGGTTCCTCAGGCAGATCGAGGTTCAGGTCGGCACCGTTCGAGGTGATCAAGGCACGCTCGATGACGTTTTGCAGCTCGCGGATATTTCCCGGCCAAGAGTAGTTCTGCAGTCGTTCGATATCAGTGTTTCGCAGACGACGCCCGGGCATGTTCAGGCGCTTGCCGGTCTGCTTGAGGAAATGCGCAGCGAGGGGCGCGATGTCCATGGGGCGATCACGTAGCGCGGGAGACTGGATAGGGAAAACGTTGAGCCGGAAATACAGATCTTCGCGAAAATGCCTGGCTGCGACTTCCTGGCGCAGGTCGCGGTTGGTCGCAGCAATGATCCGCACATCGACCTTGCGGGTACGTTCTTCACCGACCCGCTCGAACTGGCCCTCTTGCAAAACCCGCAGCAGTTTGCTTTGCAGTTCCAGCGGGATTTCGCCGATTTCGTCGAGAAACAGCGTGCCGCCATCGGCCAGCTCGAAGCGCCCGACACGATCGCGGACGGCGCCGGTAAAGGCGCCGCGGATATGCCCGAAGAACTCGCTTTCGAACAGTTCTGTGGGAATCGCCGCGCAGTTGACCCGGATCAGCGGGCTGGCGTTGCGGCGGCTGGCCTGATGGATCGCACGGGCGATCAGCTCCTTGCCGGTGCCAGACTCGCCGTTGATCAGCACGCTGGCGTCGGTGGGGGCGACCACGTCGATCTGCTTGATGATCTTCAGGATCGGCTCGCTCTGACCGACGATCTCGCGGAAGTTGTGTTCAATGTGAATCTCTTCCTGCAAGTAGGCGTTTTGCTCCTCCAGGCGTTGCTTGAGGACTTTCAACTCTTCCAAAGCGTTTTGCAGTTGGTTCTCTGTGTTGCGCCGTTCGGTGATATCCCGAAATACCACTACTGCACCTGCGATGCGGCCGTCGGAAATCACCGGCGTGCTCGTGAACTCTACAGGAAACGAGCTGCCGTCTCGGCGCCAGAACACCTCCTGACGCCCTTCATGGACTACCCCGTCATGCACGGCTTTGTAGATCGGGCAATCTTCCACCGGGTAGTGACTTCCATCGGCGTGGGTGTGGTGGTGAATGCGGTGGATGTTCTTGCCGATCATGTCTTGCGGTTCCCAGCCGAGCATTCGGGCCCCGGCGGGGTTGACGAAGGTGGCCAGACCGTCGCTGTTGATGCTGTAGATGCCGTCGCCCACCGAGCTGAGCAGCCGTTGGTTGTCGCGTTCAGTTTCCTGGAACAGGTTGAGAATGTTGCGCCATTCGATCAGTCCGCCGCGCATGGTGCGCTCGGTATGGGCCTGGTCGCGCTGGTATTTCTCATGGCTCAGCTCGCGCATCACCAGAATAAGATGCTGCTCGCCCTTGATCTGCAAGGTGGTGGCGGAGATCTCCAGCTCGATGCGTTCGCCGGTCTTGCAGTTGCAGCTCAGCTCTTCGGTCCAGCCGCGACCTTTGTCCATCACCGCCTGGGTGAACACGATCAGGTCCGCCAGTTGATGGCCGAACAGTTTGCTCACCGGCAACTCCAGCAACTCCTGGCGCGGGTAGCCGAGTAACTTGCAGGCGGCGATGTTCAGGTCGCCCAGTCGATCGGAAAACGGATTGAGCAGCGCGATGGCTTCGGCGCAATGCTCGAACACCATGTGCCGTGACGAATAAGCCAGATCGGCCCAGCCGCTGAGGGAGTCTGTCTCGTTCATGGGTACGAAATCTCGTGATTATCCGCTACGAATATTCGTATTTCTACGGGAATGCGTGATTTACCGATAGCATCAGATGCGTCATAAAAAACCGGATCAGATAAGCATATTTAACCTAATCAATCACTTAGCTGTGTGCGAGAAATAAATTTATTTCCTGGCACGGCGTTCGCTCTATCTCCTGCAACCCGGCAGCCAACTCAGGCCGCCGTTAAAGCACGAAGAAACTGGAGAGCGACACTATGCCAACCGTGGATATTCCCCATTACAAAGACGGCGACTTCCTGGTCAATTACGAAGAGAAAGTCTTCGAGGACGTCAAAGCCGAACCCGGCGAGAAAGTCCTGATCACCTTCCACACCATCGCCTTCGAGGGCTCCATCGGCCTGGTCAATATGCTTCAGGCCAAGCGACTGCTGCGCAAGGGCTTCGAAACCAAGATTCTGCTGTACGGACCTGGCGTGCAACTGGGTGTGCAGCGAGGTTTCCCGACCCTGGGCGCCGAAGCCTTCCCCGGCCACCTAGCGGTGAACAAGCAGATCATTCAGTTCATGGAGGAGGGCGGTGAGGTTTACGCCTGTCGCTTTGCCCTGCAAGCCCTTTATGGCCAGACCGAAAAGGCCTTGATCGAAGGCATCCGTCCAATCAATCCGCTGGACGTGATGGACCTGCGCCTGCTGATGCGCCGTGAAGGCGCAATGATCATCGATACCTGGACGGCCTAAGCGTCTGCCGGAGCAAGCACCCACTTGCTCCGGTCGCCCTCAATTTTTCAGGAGTCAGGTATGCCGATTATCAAAGCCGCTGCCGTGCAAATCAGCCCGGTGCTTTACAGCCGCGAAGGCACTGTGGACAAGGTCTGCCAGCAGATCATCGACCTCGGTCGGCAAGGCGTGCAGTTCGCCGTCTTTCCAGAAACGGTGGTGCCTTACTACCCGTACTTTTCGTTTGTGCAGCCGGCCTTTGCCATGGGCGCACAGCACCTAAAGTTGCTGGATCAATCGGTGACAGTGCCGTCGGCCGCCACCTTGGCCATCGGTGAAGCCTGCAAGCAAGCAGGGATAGTGGTGTCCATCGGCGTCAACGAACGCGATGGCGGTACGATCTACAACGCGCAATTACTCTTCAATGCCGATGGCAGCCTGATTCAGCATCGACGCAAAATCACTCCGACCTATCACGAACGCATGGTCTGGGGGCAGGGCGATGGTTCCGGCCTACGCGCCATCGACAGCGCAGTGGGGCGCATTGGCTCTCTGGCCTGTTGGGAGCATTACAACCCGCTGGCTCGTTATGCCTTGATGGCCGATGGCGAACAGATCCATGCCGCGATGTTTCCGGGATCCCTGGTAGGCGACATTTTCGCCGAGCAGATTGAAGTCACTATTCGCCATCACGCCCTAGAATCCGGTTGCTTCGTGGTTAACGCCACCGCCTGGCTGGACGCCGATCAGCAGGGCCAAATCATGCAAGACACCGGTTGCAGCCTCGGCCCGATCTCGGGTGGCTGCTTCACCGCCATCGTTTCCCCTGAAGGCAAATTGCTCGGTGAGCCATTGCATTCCGGCGAGGGGGTGGTGATCGCCGATCTCGATCTGGCACTGATCGATAAGCGTAAACGGATGATGGATTCGGTCGGGCATTACAGCCGCCCGGAACTGCTCAGTCTATTGATCGACCGCACGCCCACTGCACATGTGCATGAACGCAGCACGCACCTGGTGGCTGTCGCTACCGAGGAGTTCGATCATGCAAACCAATGAGCTGCTCGCCGAACTGCAATGCCTCGGCGTGCGCTGGCCTGCTGCGCAAAACGGATTGTCCCGCCAAGGCGGAGCGGGACCGTCAGACCACAAGGCGCTGAGTTCCGGTAGCCGGACCATGATGGTGCCGATCCTCAATCAGGCCTCGCAGGACTCGCCCTATCAGGCGCAACCCAGCACTGATGGCAGCCAGGCGCTGATCTTTCGCGAAGGTCTGCAGGTCGGTCAGGTGCAGATGCCCGGTGTGCCGAAGTTCTATGGCTTGAGCACCGCTGACGGCATTCCCTACTGGAAAATCGCCACCCTACACAGCCGCGATGTTCTCGCCACAACGGTGTTGCAACACTGCATACGCTTCAATGATCGCGGCACCTCCTGCCAGTTCTGTGCTATCGGCCAGTCACTGGCGGCCGGTAAAACCATCGCCCGAAAACGTCCGCAACAATTGGCTGAAGTGGCGAAAGCCGCGGTGGAACTGGATGGCGTCAAGCACATGGTGATGACCACCGGCACGCCGCAAACCCCGGATCGTGGTGCGGCGATTCTGTGTGAATCCGCCGCCGCGGTGACGGCCGCGGTCGATTTACCGATTCAGGCCCAGTGCGAGCCGCCGGACGACGACCGCTGGTTTCAGCGTTTGGCCGACAGTGGTGTGGTGTCGTTGGGCATGCACCTGGAAGCGGTCACCGATGACGTGCGCCAACGGATTATGCCGGGTAAGGCCGAGGTTCCTCTGAGCCGTTATTTCGAGGCATTCAGCGCGGCGGTCGAAGTCTTCGGTCGGGGGCAGGTCAGTACCTACATCCTCGCCGGCCTGGGCGACAGCGAGGCGGCGATCAGTGAAATGAGTGAGCGGTTGTGCGCACTGGGTGTGTATCCGTTCGTGGTGCCGTTCGTGCCCATCGACGGCACGCCGTTGGCCCACCACCCCAAACCCGACAGCGCGATGATGGCCAGGCTGTATCCGCAGATCGGCGCAAGTTTGCGCCGTCACGGTTTGCACTCCGATCAGATCAACGCCGGTTGCGCTAAATGTGGCGCCTGCTCGGCGCTGAAAAGCTATGAATAAGCAGGCTTTGCCCTAGAGAGGATTCACCATGTCCAACCTCGCGTTTGCTTTGGTCGATAGCACCTTCGAGCCGTTTCGTGCCGGCGAGCTGGTGGTCAAGCCTGCCAGCGAAAACTGGGAGAAGCAGGCCTACTTTGCTCTGCGTCGCTCGGTGTTTTCGGATGAACAGCAACTGCTGGCTCAGGACAAGGACAGCCACGATTTCCAGGCCATCGCCATTGTCGCCCTGGCCGGCATTTGCGGCATGGCGGATCAGGTGGTCGGTGCCGTGCGCATCTATCAACCAGAGCCTGGGTTGTGGTTTGGCGGGCGCTTGTGTGTGGCCCAGGCCTATCGGCGCCACAGCATGATCGGCAAGGCGTTGGTCAACGAAGCGGTGTCGCGAGCCAAGGAGCTGGGCTGCGAGATATTTCGCGCCACGGTGCAGGCACAGAACGAAAGGTACTTCCTTGGTCTGCGCTGGCAAACCCTTGAACATATGGAGTTGCTTGGACGGCCTCATTGCCTGATGCAGGCGCGGTTGTCGAGCTACCCATTGATGCAGCGCCAGGTCTCGCTGCGTGCGCTGAAGGTGGCCCGTCATGACTGAAGCTCCTGATCTGTCGGCGCTGGTCGACACGTTGCGCTGTACTCCAGCGATTCGCGCCAAGCAGGCGATTCAGCAGCCTGCGGCCGTCATCGGCCAGGTAAAACAGGCACTGACTCGCGAGCAACTTTACGCGATGCCAGGCGATGACACGGCGGCCATTGCCTGTGGCGATCATTTCCAGTTGCTGGCCATCGAAGGCATGTTGCCGGCCTTCGTTCAGACCGCACCCTGGTTCGCCGGATGGTCGGCGGTCATGGCCAATGTCAGTGATATTGCGGCCATGGGCGGGCGCGCCACAGCGGTGGTCAATGCTTACTGGCATCACGATAACGCTGCGGCGCAGCAGGTGCTGGCCGGTATCCGTGCGGCTTGCGAAGCCTACGGTTTGCTGCTGGCCGGTGGGCATACCAGCCTCGCCGCTGGTAACCCGACCGCACTGGCGGTGGCGATCACCGGCATCGCTCACCAACTGCTGTCCACGCTGCACGTGGCTCCCGGTCAAGTCATCGCCATGGCGGTAGACCTTGAGGGGTGTTGGCATGCCGACAGCACTTATTGGAAAGCCTTCGAAGGCGTGCCGGCCGAGCGCCTGCGCAGCAAGCTCGAAGTGCTGCCGCGACTGGCCGAAGCCGGCTTGCTGCGGGCGGCCAAAGACATCAGCAATGCCGGGGTCCTAGGCAGCCTGCTGATGCTGCTGGAAACCACCGGCTGCGGCGCGACCATTGATCTGCAGGCCCTGCCATGCCCAGCAGATGCCGATCTTGAGCGCTGGCTGCAAGTGTTCCCCAGCTACGGCTTTGTGATGACCCTGGAGGGAGGGGACTGGAGCGAGGTCCAGGCCGCTTTCGCCTTCGAAGGTGTGCGTTGCGAACGCATCGGCCAGGTCAACGCCAGTGGCTCACTGCGGGTCCGCGCCGGTGAGCAGCACGATGAGTTCTGGAATCTGCGCGAGCAGGCATTTACCGGCTTCAGCTACCCCCATCTCGATCTCAGCCCTTTGACACTCACCGAACAGGAGCACTGACATGCCCGCCGTCAACTTCAAGATCCGCTGGCCCAATGGCAAGGAAGCGACAGGCTATTCGCCGTCGACCGTGATTTATCAACACTTGGAAGAGGGGGTCAGTTACCCGCTCGCCGAGTTTCTGTTGCGCGTGGAGGCCGCCTTGAACAGTGCCTCGGAACGGGTCAAGCAGGTCAAGGGCTTCTATTGCAGCTCGGCAATGGACACCTTGAGCTCGCTCAAGGGGCAGGCCAGTTATCTCGAAGGTGAGCTGTTCGAGACTGGTGAGGTGGACGTTCTCAGCATGCGTACCGAAGGCGTAGGCCAGTTGATTAGCGCCGGCTGGAGTTCGTTCTGATTCAACGGTCTTTCCCCTTCAACCCTTATTTTTTTTCATTATGTTCCGGAGCACCCCATGGCTAGTCACTTCACTACAGTCAAACCTCCACACCACAGTGTGATCATCGTCGGCGGCGGTCAGGCCGGGTTATCCGCCAGCTACTACCTGCAACAACAGGACATCGATCATCTGGTGCTGGAAAAGCACAGCCTGACCCACACCTGGCGCAACCAGCGCTGGGATGCCTTCAGTCTGGTAACGCCCAATTGGCAATGCGCTTTGCCGGGTTATACCTATACCGACGGCTTCAACGGCAGCGATCCTCACGGTTTCATGAAGAAGGATCAGATCAACGAGTACCTGGCCGGCTTCGTCAAATCGGTCAATGCCCCGGTCCGTGAAGGTGTCGCGGTGCAGCGCGTGGTCCCCCGAGCCGTTGGTGGTTTTGAGATACACACCTCGCAAGGCGAGTTCACTGCCGATCAGGTGATTGTCGCGTCGGGCGGCTATCACACTCCGATCATCCCGCGCCTGGCCGAGCGTCTGCCAGCGGGCATCCATCAGATTCACTCCGAGCAATACCGCAACCCACAGGCTTTATCCGCTGGCAATATACTGGTGGTCGGTTCAGGGCAATCAGGCGCGCAGATCGCCGAGGACCTGCACCTGGCCGGGCGCAAGGTCTATCTGGCGGTCGGCGACGCGCCGCGTTGCGCGCGCTTTTACCGTGGCAAGGACGTAGTCGATTGGCTGGCGGAAATGGGCTACTACGATATCGACGTTGATACCCATCCGCTGCGTGAAGGCGTGCGCGACAACACCAACCACTACGTCACCGGCCGAGATGGGGGGCGCGATATCGACCTGCGCACTTTTGCTCGCGAAGGTATGGAATTATTTGGTCGTCTTGAGGAGTTGGAAGGCAATCGCTTGCAGTTTTCCTGCAACCTGGGCGTGAGCCTGGACAGCGCTGACGCGGTCTACAACCGGATCAACGCATCGATCGATAAATACATCGAGCAACACTCGATTGTCGCTCCTGCCGGTGAGCGTTATGAGTCGGTCTGGACGCCCGAGCAGGAGCGCAGTGAACTGGACCTGCAAGCGCAGGGCATCACCAGCATCATCTGGTGCATTGGCTTCACTCCAGATTTCACTTGGGTAGAAGCCCCTGTGTTCAACGGTCGTGGTCATCCGGGCCACCAGCGTGGGGTCACAGCGCAGACGGGTTTGTACTTCCTCGGGTTGCCGTGGCTGTACACCTGGGGCTCTGGGCGTTTTTCCGGGGTCGCGCGGGATGCGCAGTATCTGGTCGAGCACATAGTCGATTCGCAGACTGAGTTGAATGCGCAGTTACGGCGCTCCGCTTCTAGGTAGGCAGAACCTGATACGTGTGGCTATTTCCGATATGAATAGTGATAAGTCAGGTGTTGCTGACACCTGACTTATCAACTGCCCGAACGCGCTTCGATATAGGAGTGGCGATTGAAGGGGCTTTGGAGCGTTAACCACCGTGTTACCTCGGTCTCAACGACGAATAAACTGCCCGCTGCGCGCCTCAGTGCTTGTCCCCTGACTGTGAAACGCTCGGCCAATTCGGTATTGCCCTTGGCCACCGCAATGCCGGCGCCTTCACCAAAGTATTCCTTGCTGCGCAGTTCTGGCCCGACAAAGGCGAAACCCTTGCCGCGCGGGGTCTTCAAGAAACCTTCTTCCAGCGGCGCGGCATTGGCGATGGTGCCTTCGAGCCGGTCAGACATCAGGTCCAGGTAGATTTCCGACTGCGAGCCATATCGAACGACTTCCACGCCCAGAGGTTGCAGCTTGTCGGTAGCGAAACGATCCTGGGTCGCGCCGCGCTGGACACCGATGCGCTTGCCCTTGAGCGAGCTGAAGCCGTCATCGACCTGCGCGCCTTCTTTCATCACCAGACGGGCCGGGGTCGCGTAGTACTTGTCAGTGAACGTCACCGAACGCTTGCGGTCCTCGGTGATCAGCATCGAGGAAATTGCCGCATCGATTTTGTGCACTTTCAAGGAGGGAATGAGGCCGTCGAACTCCTGTTCGACCCACACGCACTGGCCTGCATTTTTGCGCACATGGCATTGCCGATATCGTAGTCGAAGCCACTGATAGCGCCGTCAGGCGTTTTGAAGGCAAACGGCGGATAAGCCGCTTCGATGCCGATCCGCAGCGGTTTTTCCGCCGCCTGGGCACCCAAGGTGCACACTGCCAATGCCAATCCCAGCCATAGTGCTTTGTTCACGGTGTATCTCCTGTTCGCCGGGGGCGGCCGCAAATGATCAACGGACGGGCCCCTTCGTTAATTGAGTTGAGGTGGACGGGCAGGTAGACGACGGAAGAGAATCTTGGTGTGCCGCTCGGAACGGCTAATGTGTTATTTTTTCCAGAATGGACATTATAGTCCGTAATTGTCAATCGCAACGTTGACTGGGTTCGTTTGTGGACCTGCCAGAGATCCGACAATTTGCGGAACTGTGTGCCGAATGCGGCTTGGATCAGGCGTGTCTCTCGCTGCAAGAAATTGCCGGCCATGGCGAATCCGAGCACCCATTTCCATGCTAAGTGGTGGAGAGCGAAGCAGTGAAAGTCGAAGCACATGAGTGATCTCAAGCGCAAGCCATGTCTAGTGAACCTAGATCTGTCTTTCCGGTGAGGTCTCGTCTCCTGTTGATCCTGCGCAATTGCCACCGCCGGCTTGTTGATCGCTCGTCCGATTGGCTATGGGGAGAATCCAATAACATAGCTTGGAATCATTCGTTCCTGCCTCTTGATACCCCCAAAAAACAAGTCCAGAATTGAGTCTTTCCTGCTTCAGCAAGAAAATAAACCCTTTAGATTTCAATGTGTCGGACACCAGATGCGAGCCTCGTTTCCCGCTCCAAACACAAAGAAAAAGCCACTCAATAGAGTGGCTTTTTTTTGCCTGTGATTTACGTGATAGACGCTTCGGCGTCTTTTTTCGTTCCTTCAGCATCCATCGAAAGCCACGGGTATCCGGACGTTTTTAGTCCAGAATCTAGTCCATAAAAATGGCAGGTTCCGAGATCGGATTGTTGCAAGAGCCCGACGAGTCATTTGCTGAGCATCTAGTCCTGAATCCAACCTTCAGAAGGCTAGAAGCCTGGCTCTTTCAGATGCTGCTGTCCGGCAGGCCAAGCCCACTGGCAAAGATTACGGCGGGATGGAACAAACGCAGTTAGGAATACGGCTGTTGCTGTTGACGGGAGTACGCACGGGAGAACTGCGCTGGGCGACCCCCGCTCAGTTTGATCTTGAGCGAGGGCTGTAGACCATTCCGTCCGAGGTGGTCAAACAGTTGCAATTGAAGATGCGCAAGAAAAGCAAGCGTGTGCAGGACATCCCCCCTATATCGTGCCGCTGTCGACCCAGGCGATGGAGGTGGTGCGCCAACTGTTGAAGGAGTTCGGAAAGGTTAGCCCTAAGCCGTGAAAATCTACGGCTTACACAACAGCATCGAAGGTGTGTTAGCCAGACGCTTACGCAGCACCCGCCGACAAAATAGTTGCTCTGAATGTGGCACCACGTCAGACTCAAAAATCGACGACATCCGGCGACAAGTGCTGCTCAAAGCCCAATAATTAATAAAGCAGCTGTGCCTATCTTTTGCCAAGTCGACTTTTGCAGCATCAAAAATTCTGCCTATATCACCCCCCCTGCGGACACGGAATATGGATAATCTGAGCGGGTTGATTGCTTTTGTGCGGGCAGCAGAAAATCAGAGTTTTACCCTTGCGGGCAGAGCGCTGGGTATCTCGTCTTCTGCCGTAGGGAAAAGTGTCAGCCGCCTTGAAGAGCGGATTGGCGTGCGCCTTTTCCATCGTAGTACCCGGCAAATCAGCCTGACCAGCGAAGGCTTGGACTTTTTTGGTCGTTGCCGCACTTTGCTGCAGCAATTACAGGATGCCGAGGCCGCGCTTTCCCACTCCAAGACCCGCCCTCGAGGGCGTCTGCGAATCAGTTTGCCAGCGGTGGGCTATCGGCTGATCTCGGGCATGTTGCGCGAATTTTGTCAGCGCTATCCGGAAATCGAACTGGACCTGGATTTCAGCGACCGGCTGGTCGATGTGGTCGATGTGGTCGATGAAGCCTTTGATGCGGTGATCCGAAGCGGCGAGCTGCCCGATTCCAGCCTTGCAGCAAAAAGAATCTGCACGTTCCGGTTCGTCTTGTGTGCAGCGCCCGATTATTTTCAGCGCTACGGCATGGCAAAGAGCATCGAGGACTTGCAGCATTACAAAGGCATCGCCTATAAATTCCCTTCGAATGGAAAACTCCAGCCCTGGTGGCTGAAGGTCAATGGCGATACCGTCAAGATCAGCCTGGAAACCACCATGGTCATGAACAGCGTGGAAGCGGTCCTCGCTGCGTGTCGCAATGGCCTGGGCCTCGCCTACCTGCCTGACTTCGTCATTCAGGAATACCTGGCCAGCCAGGAATTGATCAGGGTGCTGCCGGAATTGAGCCTGGAGGGTGATTTCTGGATTGTCTGGTCACCTAGCCGCTTGCTGTCACCCAAGACCCGCGCATTCATTGATTTTCTAGGTGAAGCGCAACTGATGAGCAGCCCTGAAGGCGGTTGATGGCGCCTTCAGGGCACGCCACTTCTCAGTCAATCAACAGCTTTTTGAACCGCGTCGAATACTGGATCGCCTCTACCGATTTCAAGCGTACCGGCACCTTATAGGCATCCATCAGTCGCCGGGCAAATTGCCGGATATCGTGCAGCACGTTCGCCGTTGCGTCTCCATAGTCGCTATCGAGGACGATGTGCGCGGCAACGAATTGCCCGGTCAAGGCATTGGCCTCGCCGTACGCCTTGCAGTCACGTACCTGCGGATGGCGTAGCAGCACGGATTCCACTTCTGCGGGGTAAACCTTCTCGCCACCGACGTTAATGATCTCTTTGCTGCGGCCGAGGATCTTCAGGTAACCATCGGCATTGACCTCCACCAGATCGCCGGTCTTGAACCAGCCATCCTCGGTGAAGCTGTCCATCGAGTGGTTCAGGTAGCCCATGACTTGCGTCGCACTGCGCAGCCAGAGCTCGCCGTCGACGACTTTGTGTTCACTGGAGCCTTCCTGAAAGCGCATATACAGGCTATCGGACGACAACGAACTGGTATTGATGATGCCCGTCTCGCTGGTGCCGAAGGTCTGCAAAAACTTCACTCTTGGCAGGTGCTCGCGAAGTTTGAGCAACAAACTCTCCGGCATCGGCTCCGTGCCATAGGTGATCATGCGCAGGCTACTAAGGTTGCAGGTATCGAATACCTGGTTGATCAACATCAGGTTCAGGAATGTCGGCGAGGTCGGAAGCACCGTAATGCGATGTTTTTCAATCAGCCGGGCAACGGTGTCTGGGGTTTTGCTGGCGGCAATCGTTGCCGTTCCGCCAATAGACAATATGTTCAACAGCGTATTGATGCCGCCGATATGGTCAAACAGCAAAAACAGAAAGATATCGAGGCGTCGAGAGCGTTTTTCAGAAAACTCGCCCACCAGTCGATCAAGGTCATGCAGCATCGCCTTGGGTGTGCCGGTGGTGCCACTGCTGAACAGAATCAGGCCGGCGTGCCCCTGCTTTTTAAGCTCGCCGATCATCGGGTTTTCCGGCGCTTGAGTAAGCATGCATGGGCGAATCTGGCGGGTCTGGATATCGATCACAAACTCAGGGTTTGCGGCTGCCTGCTTGTTTTGAATTTCCGCCGGGTTTTCAGCAGTGTTGAGCGCAATGATGTGGCCGTTCTGGTACAGCGCCAGAAAGAGCGCGATACCCGCGAACGAAAAATCGCCGCTCATGAACACGACCGCTTGCCTGGACACACCATTGGCGGCCAGCCAATCCAGTTGGGCACTGATCTCTTCGCTCAGTTGGGCGTAGGTGTAGGACTGTTCAGGGTCATTCAGAAAGATCTGGTTCGAAAACTGAGCAAATCCGTTTATCAGCGGTTTAAAGATCATGGCTTATCCCTTATTGAAAAAGCATCAAAAACGCACGGGCAGTTCGTCGGGACGGCGCAATACCGTGCCGTTGATCCAGCGGATCGACGCTGGGTTACAGGCCAGTTCCAGGTTGGGTAATGCATGTACCAGGGTGGACAGCACAGTGGCGATTTCCAGGCGTGCCAGCGCCGGCCCCATGCAGCTGTGGATCCCGTGGCCGAACTGCATGTGCGCGACCTTATTCTGGCGCTCGGGGTTGATCAGCAGCGGCGCGTTGAACACGCTGGGGTCGCGATTGGCGAAGAATACGTTGGCGTACACCGTAGTGTTCGCCGCGATCACACCGCGGCTGGTGTGCAGCGCTTGGGTGGTCATGCGGGGGAATGCTGATAACTTGCCGATGGGAATCAGCCGAATGAGTTCTTCGATCAACTGCGGCGCTTGATCGGGCTTCTCTCGTATGTACTGCCACAGCGATGGCGCGCACAGCAACGTATAGAGACTCTTGGTCATGACGCTTAGAGCGTTATGGTCGCCCCCCAGCAGAATTCCCAACAGAACCCCTACAAACTCCCGATCGCTCAGTGGGTCTTCCAGGGTGTGGCGCTGGTCGACATATTGACGAATGAAGCCGTCTGGATGCGCCTGCCTGCGGCCCTGCACGAAGTCCATCATGTAATCGAAGCTGGCGTTGACCGCCGTTTCGATACCGACGATGTCATCCGGCGGTGCTGATTGGATCATTTGGCTCCAGGGTCGGAACAACTGCCGGTCTTCTTCGGGGATGCCGAGAATGTGACACACCGTCGAGGAAGTCAGGCGCTCCAACACCGAGGCAAACAAGTCCGGCGGCGTTACACCGCTGCGCATCTGCTCGATGCTGTCGGCGGTCATAGTGGTCACGTGTTGGCGCACGCTTTCCAGGCCACGCTTGCTGAACGCACGCGCGACGGTCGCGCGCGAACGCATGTGCGCCGGGTTGTCCAGATTGAGCAACAGCTCCGGCTGCGTCGGGCCGGGGAGAAAGGTCGGGCCGTTTTCGACGTTACATAGGGTGCGACTGATGCTCGGGTCTGCCAGAAACGCCTTGCAATCGGCGTATCCGGTCAGATGGGTGGCGACGTGGCCGCTGGGCAACCTGATTTGCGGCAATTGATCCTGCCAGCCCACGGTTTGGTAATAGGGCGCGGCGTCGAGGTTGGGGATATCCAACACGCTGGGATGGACACGCATGTTCATCGGGCACCTGCCAGTGCACGGGGTTGCTCCGTGCCGATGAGTGCCCGCACAGCCTGCTGCGTCTCAAGGCTGTCGACAAATAAAATGGCGTGCCAACCGGCGGCTCGCGCGGCGTCGCAGTTTTCTTCGACATCGTCGATCAGCACGCAGGCGTCAGCGGGTACGCCGATCTGCTCGGCCGCCAGCGCGAAGATCTTCGGGTCAGGCTTGCGCAGTTTTACCTTGCAGGAATCGACGATGCTGTCAGCCACATCATCCAGGCCCACCATACGCCGCCAAGGCGTTTCCCACTCCACGACGTTATTGGTGAGGATGCACGCCTTCAGGCCGGCCGCTTTGACCTCATGAAACAGCTCGAACATGTGCTGGTTGACGTTGTGCGGGGAAAACCACTGCTCACCGTGGTTATCAAAATCGCAACGACTCAGGTCAATGCCCGGATACAGCTCGGACAATGCCTTGCTCATGGCCTGCCCCCATTCGACCTGAGTCATCATTGCCAACTCGATGGGCGCCTGGAATTGCACGTTCAGGGGCTTGGCCACGGTATGCATGGCAGCCTCCATCTGGCTGCGGCTGATGCCAGTATTTTGCTGGTAGACGCGGTACAGCTCATCTATGGAGGGCGACAGCACGCCGCCGAAGTCGAACCAGATTGCTTGGATTGTCATGGTCATCTTTCCTTGAAAGTAAGGTCAGTTAGAGAGGGCAGGTACTTCTACGGGCGCAATGATGTGGGCATCGCGCAGCGATAAATGGGCAATGCCGATCGACAACCCGACGCCAAAACCACAGGCAATCAGGTTGTCCTGGCGCACGTCCTCACTGCCGTGGCGCTTGCAGATCATCAGCGGTATCGACGAAGGGCCGGTGTTGCCCACGTCTGCCACTTCAATGGGGACTTTGGCCTGCGCAACACCCAGCTTTTTGGCCAGGTAATCGAGCATGAATTTGTTGGCCTGGTGCAGCAGATAAAACGGCACACGCTCAGGGTCGATGCCCTGGTCGCGAATGAAGGCGTTGATCGCCGCCGGTACCTTTTCCAGGGCAAAGTTCATCACTTGGCCGCCGTCCATATGCAGCCCACTGGCCTGTACCCGGCTGGTCACGCTGGACGTGTAATCCAGAGCAGTGTTGAGGTACTGCGCCCCGGCGCCATCGGTATTGAAAGCAAACCCGAGTGCCTGCTCACCGCTTTCCAGCAGCGTGCAGGTCGCGGCATCACCAAAGACCAACCGCACATGCCGGTCTTCAGGGTTGAGCAATTTGCTGATCACATCGCCGGTACACACCATGACTCGGCGGCAGCCGCCGGCCTTGATCAGCATGGCCGCTTGAAACAGGCCATAAACGTAGCCGGAACAGCCAAAATTGAGGTCGAAGGCTGCAAGCGCTTTCTTCAACCCCAAGCGATCAGCCAGGAGCGCACTACTGGCGGGCATCAGGCTGTCGGGCGTTTGAGTGACAAGCACCAGGCCATCGATGCTGGCGGGGTCGATATCCGCCGCGTCGAACAAGGTCCGGGCAGCAGCGGCGCACAGATCCACGGTCGACAACCGATTGGCCACCCGCACCTGATGGATTCCGGTGCTTTTGGCGATCCGCTGAACCTCTTTTTCGCCGAACAACGTGGCGAAATCGGCCAGGGTCATCACGTCCTGAGGGATGGCCGCCGACAGTGCGCGGATCGACACCCCATCGATAGACAGGCTCATGAGGGTTCACTGATGCGAGCGCCAACCGCATCGGCCTGGATGGCGTCGAACAGCTCACCCATGGTTTCAACCTCATCGAGCACGGCAGGGCTCAAAGCGAAACCGAACTGGTCATTCAATACACCCAGCAGCGTGACCTTGGTCAATGAATCCCAATTGCTCAGCGGCTGCAGCAATACATCGGCTTGCAGTTCCGATTCGCGCAGTTCCAGAAGTTCTGCCAGTTCTTTCTTGATCGCGTCCAGGTTCATGGTGAGCTCCTTTTGCAAGAGCACGTGAGTTAGAGGCCGCCGAGATACACGACTTGGCCAGTAATGAAATTGCTACGCGGCGACAGGAAAAAGTCCGCCACGTTGGTCACATCGTCGAAAGTGCCAAAGCGCTTGAGCGACTGTTGCGCCAGCAGGTCTTTCATTTTTTGTGCTGGTATGACCCGCGTCAGATCCGTATCGATTGGTGTCGGACCTACGGCATTGACGGTGATGCCAAAGCTGGCGAGCTCCTTGGCCATCACGCAGGTCAGGGTTTCCACGGCGGCTTTGGACGCTGCGTACAGCGCTTCGCCTTCCAGCTTTAATGGCTTGGCCACCGTCGAAAAATTCACAATGCGTCCCTGCCGTCCGGCACGCATGAGCTTTGCCGCCTCCCGGCTGAGCAGGAAAGTGCCCAGCACGTTGGTTTGCATGATGTTTTGCGCGGTTTTGTAGGGCGTCAGCAACGAGTGATTCATGCTGGCGATCCCGGCATTGTTGATCAGGTGATCAAGCCGACCGCAGGTGCCACGCACATGCCTCATCAGTTCGCTGATGGCCTGTTCATCGGCCACATCGGCGATAAAGTGGTGATAGGCCGGATGGCTCAGATCACTGGATGAACGGCTACAGCCGATCACCCGATGCCCTCGCGCGAGGTAATGTTCGGCAAGATGCCTGCCGATCCCCTTGCGCGTTCCCGTAATCAGCGTGACAGGCGTGTTATCGGGCATGAGACACCTGTGCATTGAGCTCGACAATGTAGTTGGCGAAGGTTTTTACCGACTGAAACGGGCTGCGCTTGGGGGACATGGCACTGTCGTTGACCAGCGTCAGCTTGACCCCCAGTTGCTCCTCGATCATCTGCTCGACGTCAATCACGATGGACACCAGACTCATCGAATCAAGGACACCGCCAACCCCATAGAGGGCAGTGTTTTCGCCTTCTTCCAGGCTGATGGGTTGGGCGAGACTGTGGTTTTCATTTTCAATCGCGCTATAAATGATGCCGAGAACTTGCTCTTTCATAAGGGTTCCTTCCTCTCAAAGGGGATCAGACAAGACGCTTGACGAATTGATGAAGAAGTTGCGCTTCCTTGAGTTGAAAGTAGCGCGAGTCAATCACCGACAATTCAAACCCGAGTTCAACTTGGCACTGGCCTTGTTGTTTGAACTCAAGGCGGCAGCCAAACCGAAAATTCGAAGCGCCCGAGCGACGTAATTCAAGCGGAATGCAGAGAATTTCCGTGTGTACAGGTAGCAGGAAGTCCCTATAGTTGACGTCCATCTTGTGGGTAACAAAGTTGACTTTGCCTTTCGCTTGTGGTGCGACGTAATAGGCTTCCGCAACCGCGATGGTCATCTGGCGGGCCGCCTCAATAACCATCATGCCCGACACATGCTGGCCAGTTAGGTGATCGCTTAGTTCGGCATTGGCATCATCTATCATCAGCGAGGCCGAGTAAGTACCGTTGCCATTTTCGCCAGGCGCAGAGATGGCAATATTATGAATTTTCAACTTATGGGTGACGGTTGAAGACGCACGCGTCCGGCGGTCTTCCGGCAGGATATTCAAGGCCGGCGACAGCACCTTCTTGAATCCATATAACGTGTTAAGTTGCTCATCGGTAACACCCTGGCCGACATGTAAGGTTAGTGATTCATCCCTATCAAGCCGGGTGACCATTTCTTCTGCGGCTGTCACCGAAATAAACATATTATCGCTGCACTGACTTTTGATTCGGTCCCCCACCACAATGTAATGCCTGGGCGGTTCCTGCGGCTGTGCGCTGAGCGAGGAAAGTCCGGCAAACGGGCACGAAGAAACGCTATTTGAAACACTGAGCTCTTCCATTTCTTTCACCTTATATGCGTGCTGAGATCCAGGTATCGGGATGAAACAGGCCGGCGTGCTATTGAGCCGACAGGCTCCATAATTGTTTTTGTAATGGCAGTGACATGCTGAGTGAGGAAAAAATGATCTCCCTCAAAAAACTCCATACATGCAAAATTTTGGCTATGCTCCTCCCAGGCCATTACGTCCTCAACCGGTGCGAAAGGGTCGTTACTGCCGCCCAGCACCGTCATGGGAACCTCCACCGGGTCACCGGCAACGTGACGATATAAAGCGGCGGCCTGGAAGTCCTTGATAAGAGAGGGCAGCATGCGGTGCTTGGCCGCCGAGTGCTGGAGTACGAAATCCGGAACGGCACCAAACTTGGAAAGTGTTTGAATAAATTCCTCTTCAGAACCGTCAAGCGTCAATTGCGCGCAACTGAAAATGCGCGGAGCACGACAGGCTGCGACCACCAGCTTGCTCAGTCGTGGTCCAAATTCATGTTGGCGACGAGCAACTTCGTAGGCAACGATCGCACCCAGGCTATAACCAAAAAGAATGACCTCACGCACCGCCAGGCCGTCGATAAGTGCAATGACTTCGTTCACCATGGCCTCGACAGTACCGGGGGCCTGCGTTAGATCTTTTTGATAACGACTTTTATAAGTAACACCCACGACCGGCATGTGAGCGCCTACCGCACGCCGCAGGGTTTCAAAAGACAAACCACTGCCCCCGGCAAAGGGGACAAACACACACACTTTTTCAGAGTCGATGACAGTCATCGAAGACTCCTTGTTTGAGAGATCAAAAGAAGCCCAGAAACTAACGAACGCCCGGGCCTTTCTGCCAAGTTGGAGCCTGCCTGATTTTTCCGAAAAATCTGTTTGCTGTGGGCAATTGTATTTCAGAGTATTTCAAAGCATTTGAGCGTTTTAGGCTCAACTGTCTGAACTATAAGTTCAAGGTCCAGCCGTGCTAAATACATCATTGCGCGCACGCCTCAACGAGCGAACAGAAATACACAGGACTTATTGAGTAAAAGGGAAGGAGCAGGCAGGACGAAACGAGTTGTACTGTGAACAACCAATACAACTAGTCAGTGCAGGAAGGGGATAACAAGTTACGAATGTGGCCGTTCAGTCATTCAATGATTAAACGGTGGCAAGTTGTTTGGGGCGAGGTCTAAGTATCGCCAACAAGGCGACCATTGCTAATACGGCGCACAGCAATCCCAGTAAGGCGCATCCGGTCCACCCGAAACGCTGCCAGAGATACCCTCCCATGGCACTGCCGAAGGCACCGCCACAAAAATTACAGACCATATACACCGTGTTCAAACGGCTGCGACTGTCCGGGCTGAGGGAAAAAATACGCGTCTGGTTGGCCACCTGCCCCAACTGCAAGGCAAAGCTGAGCAGGTTGGCGCACGCCAGCAACACCAGAAAAGTGTTGGCCCAGGCCATCGACAAAGCGAAGCTCAGGCTACAGAGCACAATAGAGGTGAGGCTGATAGCGACTGTGCCGAAACGTTCACACAACTTACCGGCTGCGGGCGTCAGCAATGTGGCAAGAGCGCCCCATAAGCTGAACAGCCCGACATCGGCAGCATTCATGCTGTACGGCGACGCCATCAGCTTAAATGCGATGACCGACCAGAACGCACTGAATGCCGCAAAAACTGCTGCGCCCAGGGCGCAGGACAAACGCAGCAGCGGCTCATGCCAAAACAGATGCAGCATCGAGCTCAATAATCTGCCGTAGGCAACCGGCACTCCAGGCGCTTGGCGTCGGGGCAGAATGCTCGGCAGCGCCAGCGCACACATAAGCATGGCAGCCGCCGCCACCCAATAGACCGACTGCCAGCCGAGGTGGTCGGCCAACCATCCGGCAATGGCGCGGGACAGCAGGATGCCGGTGACCAGCCCCGTTTGCACCCACGCGATGACACGACTGCGTTCTCCGGCTGTGGCCAGCCCGGCCAGGTAGGGCAGTAACACCTGCGGAATGCAGGTGCCCATGCAGAGCAAGAAGCTGGCACCTGCCAGCATTGAAAGCTGGGTGGCCTGGCTGGCCAGCAGTAACAGGGCGGCGGTCCACACCAGCAGTAAGCGACAGAGCCGCAAGGGCGCCACCCTGTCGCCCAACGGTACGATCAGCAACATTCCCAGGGCATATCCCATCTGCGATGCCGTAGCTATCCAACTGGTTTGCCCTGCATCCGCGTGTAAGGCACCTGCAAAGACCGGCAGCAGCGCCTGGTTAAAGTAAACATTGGCCACCGACAAACCGCACAGTAAAGCAATGCCCGCCAGAATCAGCGGCGTAAAGTGTGTATTGGGCGACATCAGGCATGGCTCCAGAGCGGCTCTCAGGTATCGGATGAAAAACGCACGGCATCGGGCGCGGATTCAACCCCGGCCTCGCTTTGGCGCCCCAGGAACAGGAAGACCACGGCAGCAGTGAACAGCGTGAACATCGCCAATAGCTGCAACAAGGTGTTGAACCCTGAGGTATAAGCCGAGCGCAGCACCGCTAATGGAATTTGACCGGCGTCGGCGCTCGCGTGTTGGATATCACCCATTACCAGGCGTTGCGCGATACCCGAATAGTCGACAGCAGACAGTTTGACCGCGTCACTGAGACTCAGATGATGCGCCACCAGCGCCGTCAGCACCGCAACCGTAATTGCCAGGGCGACACCTTCGCTGGCCACCCGCGTCGTATTGAAAATACCCGCGGCCATCCCCGCTCGTTCCTTGGGAATAACACTGATCGACAAACCATCCATCAAGCCCCACGGCAAGCCGGTGCCGATCCCGGTCAGCAGCATAGCCGCGATAATCTGCGCATGGGCGCCGACCGGAATCGTACTCAGCCAGTAGAGCCCGGCCGCCGCGATCACAAAGCCGATCGCGCAAAGTATCCCTGCCGACAGCCAGCGCGTCAGCGACGCGGCAGCCATCGGTACAATCAGCATTGGGGCAGAGAGTGCCAACATCATCAACCCCGCCTCAAACGCGCTGGCCCCTTCCACACCGATAAACCGAAATGGCAGCAAGACGATCAAGACGATGTAGCAGTAGCAGGTGCCGATCGGCAGGATCTGTACACCGACAAAGCGCGGAAACAGGAACAGCCCCAGTTCCAGCATCGGATGTTCCGCCCGATTTTCAACCATGATAAACAGCAGCAAAAACACCGCAGCCCCACCCAGCAACGCATGGATGATCGGCGAGCCCCACCCTTGCTCGGGTGCCAGGATCACCGCCGTGGTAAACAGGATCAGCAGGCCGGAAAACGTCAGCAAGCCGGGTGTATCCAGACGTCGTGCCTGCGGGTCGCGGCTTTCGCGCATTTTCGGCAGAGCAAAGATCAACGAAAGGATGGCGATCAGGGCGGTGCAAAGGAAAATGGAGCGCCAGCCCATCAACTCGATCAATAACCCCGATAACAACGGACCGAAGGCCAGGCCAACCCCGAACGTGGTGCCCAAAAGGCTAAAAGCACGCGTGCGGTCATGGCCATCAAACTCCTGCGCCAGGGCCGCCGAACCACTGGCCAGGGCCGCGGCCGCAGCAATGCCCTGCACACCACGCAACAGGTCCAGCCAGATAATATCGGGGACCACCGCCAACAGGGTCGACACCAGTGCAAACAACGCCATCCCGCACATGAACAGACGCTTGCGTCCGTAGAGGTCAGCAAGCGTTCCCGCCGCCATCAAAAGGCTGCCGAAGCTGAGCATAAAAGCGTTAGTGATCCAGGCCAGTTCCGTGGGATGGGCAGCGAAGGTTTGGCCAATGAACGGCGTGGCCACTGCTCCGCCGGTAAAACTCATAGGCAACACCAAGGCTGCCAGGCAAATGGCAGCCAGGATGGAGTACCGGCCATGAGCCGGCAGCGGTTGGGTCGTTGCGTTCATTAGGTCATTCCCTGCATGTGTATGAAGTATCCGTGCTGGCCCGGCCGAGGCGCGCGAACGTTCACATACTCTAGTTAGGATACAATCGAAGATAAATGGGGTTTTATTCCACTTATAGTGAACCAAAAGGATGTAATGGATTTGTGGACAGTCTCAGTGGTGTGATCTCATTCGTAAAAACCGCCGAGGCGCTCAGTTTCATCAGCGCCTCCAGGACGTTGGGTATTTCTGCCTCGGCGGTGGGCAAAAACGTTGCCAAGCTCGAAGCTTCGCTGAATGTGCGGTTATTGCACCGCAGCACCCGCAAAGTCAGCCTGACCGCAGAGGGCCAGCTGTTTTATGAGCGCTGCCGAAAGGTCCTCGACGATCTTGAAGATGCCCGTGCAATGCTTTCCCATGCCACACAGCAACCCCGTGGAAAGTTACGCGTCAGCTTGCCCACCATCGGATATCGCTTTCTGTTGCCCCATATGGCGCGGTTTCGCAAAGCCTACCCGGAGATCGAGCTGGAACTGGATTTCAACGACCAGTTGGTGGATGTGATCGATGAAGGCTTTGACGTGGTGATTCGCAGCGGCGGCCAGGTCGACTCCAAGCTGATGGCTCGAAAGTTGGGGCCTTTCAAGTTTGTCCTGTGCGCATCGCCCGACTATCTGCAGCGTAAGGGGCGCCCCGTCACGCTTATTGATCTTGAGCATCACGAGTGCCTGCGTTACCGATTCGTTACGACGGGTAAAATCATGGACTGGAGTATGTCTTCGGCGCCCCAGTTCACGCAGCTGCGCCTGCCCACCGCACTGACCTTGAACAACATGGAGGCCATGCTGATGGCCGTGGTGGATGGGCACGGCATCGCATTTGTCCCGGATTTCCTCGCGCGCGAAGCCATCGCCCAGGGGCGCCTGGAAACCGTGCTCGAGGGTTACAGTGAAGATCAGGGGCAGTTCTGGGCGCTGTGGCCGTCCAGTCGCCATCTTTCACCGAAAATTCGCGTATTCGTAGACTTTGCCGCCGAGCATCTATTTGCCACTCCTGGGGTCGACAATCCGGGAGCAACGCGTTCATGAAGCATTGTCGCCACCGTGCCGTCTCGGTCCTGTCAGCCCGCAACGATATTGTTAATGTCGATTCATGACTCATTATTGCCTCACCTCGACAACCACCACCACGACCGCTGAAAGCGGATCGTGCGAGGTGTCGTGAGCCAATAACAGACAGAACACTTCAAAGGCCCGCCAGCGATGGACAGGGCCTTTTTATGCGATGTGATTTACGTGATAGACGCTTCGGCGTCTTTTTTCGTTTCTACGCAAACCCATTGGAGGAGGGGCGGCACCAAGTGTCTGGCGACAGGCTTCGTGACTGATCAGCGGCTATGAGCTATCCGGTTATCCCGTCGATCAAGATATGCCGTTGTCCCCGACTGCACTGCTCGATCCGCGCCTCAACCTGGTACACCTCGCGCAGCATGCGTTCGGTGATCACCTCATGACTCGCGCCGCTGCCCTGGGCGGTGCCATCGGCAATCACCAATACCTGGTCGGCAAAGCGCAACGCCTGGTTCAGGTCATGCAGGGCAATAAACACGATGACCTGCTGTTGGCGGGCCAGTGCGCCCATGAAGTTCAACACTTGCACCTGGCGATGCATGTCGAGGGCGCTGGTGGGTTCGTCCATCAGCAGGATTTCCGGTTCGCGCACCAAGGTCTGGGCGATGGACACCAGTTGCTGCTGGCCGCCGCTGAGTTCGCCCAAGTTGCGAAAGGACAAGTCGCTGATGCCAAGGGCCTCGAGCATTTCGTCCACCAGGTTCAACTCGTCATCGTGGACGGTCCATTGCGGCGACAGTTGCTTGCGGGCCAGGAGTACCGATTCGTAGACCGTCAACCGCGCACTGGCATTCAAGCCCTGGGGCATGTAGCAGATGCCCTGCCGGCCCTTTTTCGAGTCCTGCAGGATCACCCGTCCAGGCCCGTCGATCAGCCCGGCCATGCGTTTGAACAGGGTGGACTTGCCCGCCGCATTGGGCCCCACCACCGCGACCACCTGGCCGCCGGTGAACGCGGCGGTGGTAACGCCACGGATGATCGTGCGCTGGCCATAGCGGGCACCCAGGTCTTGCAGCTGAATCTTCACCATGTGTTTTTCTTCCCGCTGAGGATCAGTGATATGAAGAACGGCACGCCGATCAGCGAAGTGACCACCCCGATCGGGAAGATGGCACCCGGGATCAGGGTTTTGCTCACCACTGAACTGGCGGACAGAATCAGTGCGCCGGTCAGCAGCGAGGCCGGCAGGAAGAAGCGTTGGTCCTCGCCGATCAACATCCGCGCAATATGCGGGCCGACCAGCCCGATAAAGCCGATGGTGCCCACAAAGGCCACGGGGAACGAGGCGAGCAGGCTGACCATGATCAGCGTCTGAAAACGCAGGCTGCGTACGTTGATCCCGAAGCTGGCGGCCTTGTCGTCACCCAGTCGCAGTGCGGTCAGGGCCCAGGCGCGCTTGGCAAAGATCGGCAGGGTGATCACGATCACCAGGCAGATCACCCCGAGTTTGGGCCAGGTGGCTTTGGTCAGGCTGCCCATGGTCCAGAACACCACGGCCGCCACGGCTTGCTCGGTGGCGAAAAACTGCACCAGGGCCAATAACGCGTTAAACGTGAAGACCAGGGCGATACCCAGCAGCACGATGGTTTCCGCGGTGACCCCGCGACGCATGCTCAGGAAGTGAATCAGCAACGCCGACAGCATGGCCATGATGAACGCGTTGACCGGCACCATGTACTGCGCCGCCAACGGAAACAGCGCCACACCAAACGCCAGCCCCATGGCTGCACCAAAACTGGCGGCGGCGGAAATGCCCAGGGTGAAGGGGCTGGCCAGCGGGTTATTGAGGATGGTCTGCATCTGCGCGCCGGCCAGTGACAACGCCGCACCCACGGCAACCGCCATCAGCGCGATCGGCAGGCGGATGTCCCACATCACCACGCGAACCTGTGCCGGCGCACTGTCCGGCGCAAACAGTGCACCGAGCACTTCATGGAAGCTGTAGCTCGCCGGCCCCAGGGCCAGGTCAAGCAGCACACTGCACAGCAACAGTAGGGCCAGGCCTCCGAGGATAAGGCGTTTGCGCAGCACCAGGGCCCGGTAGGTGTCGCGTTGGATCACGGCACTCATGGCTTGAGGCTCACGAAGTAACCCGGCTCATAGGGCACCGGCAGGAATCGCTCGTGCAATTGGCGAAACGAGGCTTCAGGGTCCAGGTCGGTAAACAGTGTCGGATGAAACCACTTGGCCAACTGCTGGATGGCCACGAACTGATAAGGGCTGTTGTAGAACTGGTGCCAGATGGCATGGAACGCCTGGTCATCCTGCGCCTTGATCCCGGCATAGGCCGGGCGTTGGGTATACCAGGCCAGTTTGCGCCGGGCTTGGGCCATGTCGGCACCGGGACCTACCCCGACCCAGTGGCCACCGGGGGCAAAGGCTTCCCAGTTGGCACTGGTGACCACCACCTGTTCCGGGTTGGCGACGATCACCTGCTCGGGATTCAGCTGGCCAAAGGTGGTGGGAATAACGCCTCTGGCGATGTTATTGCCCCCCGCCATATCGACGAACAGACCAAAGTTTTCATTGCCGAAACTCAGGCAGCAATCGTCGGTGTAGCCACCGATACGCTCGATGAACACGCTGGGGCGCGAAGGGTGTTGCGCGTTGATCACGTCGGTGACGCGGCGGATCTGCTGATTGCGAAAGTCGATAAACGCTTCGGCACGCGCCTCTTTGCCGAACAACTGGCCGAACAGGCGCATGGTCGGTTCGGTGTTCTGCATCGGGTGGTTGCGAAAGTCGACGTACACCACCGGAATCCCCAGGGCATCGAGCTTTTCGATATAGCGGGCGTCCTCGGTCGCGTGCTGGGCCTCGATATTGAGGATGATCACGTCCGGGCGCTGGGAGATGGCCTGCTCGATATCGAAGGTGCCGTCTTCAAAGCCGCCAAAGGTGGGGATTTTGGCGATGGCGGGAAATTTACGCAGGTAAGCGCCATAGGTGTCCGGGTCGGACTGGATCAGGTCCTTGCGCCAGCCGACGATTCGCTCGATGGGGTTTTGCGTATCCAGCGCGGCAACCAGGTACAACTGACGGCCTTCCCCGAGAATCACGCGCCGGACCGGCAGGTGCACCTTGACCTGGCGCCCGAGCAAATCGGTGACGGTGCTGCGTGGTGCCTGCGGCTCGGCGGCCGTTGACGGCAGCGCCCATCCCAGCAAACCCGCAAGCAGCAGCCCGGCGAAGGCGTGGCTGCGTCGAACAATGGTAACCATGGTTAAAGCCTTTGCAGTGGTCGGGCCGGGTGGCGGTGCAGCTTGCCGTGCCGGGCCGAAGGTTTCAGAAATCGACCGTGGTCGACAGTAGAAGGGTGCGTGGCGAGCCTTGAGAGAACGCACCGTAGGAGGCGACGCCCGACCAATATTCACGGTCGAACACGTTCTGTACCGTGGCGCGGAAGGTCGTCGGCCGCTGGGCGATGCGCGTGCTGTAGCGCACGCCCATGTCGAAGCGGGTCCAGGGCGCGAGCTGCTGGGTGTTGGCCTGGTTCACATATTGGCTGCCGGTGTACAACGCCCCGCTGGTTAGCGTCAGCCCCTCGACCCAGGGCACGTCCCACTCGGCCCAGAGGTTGGCCTGCACCTTCGGCACCCCCACCGGGGTATTGCCCCGGTTGGCCGCAACCGCGCTTTTGGTCAGTTGCGCATCCAGCAGCGTCACCCCGCCGAGCAGGCGTGTGCCTTGGCCGGCTTCGCCGGATACGTTCAGCTCCAGGCCCCGGTTGCGCTGTTCGCCTTGTACCGCAAAGGTGGTGCCTGACAGCTCGCCACTGGGTTTGGTGATCTGGAACAGCGCGAGTGTGGACATGACCGTGCCGTAGTCGAGCTTGACCCCCACCTCATGCTGGCGTGAGACGTAGGGGGCAAAGATCTGGCCCGCGTTCGAGGCCGTGGCGGGGGCGATATCGCCTTTGCTCAAGCCTTCCAGGTAGTTGTAGTAGAACGACACATGCTCCCAGGGCCGGACAACTGCGCCGAACAGCGGCGTGGTCCTGCCGTCGTCGTAAGCCGTGGTCACCGCGCCTGCCGTGTTGTAGTTGTTGGAGAGGATGGTCTGTTTGCGCAGGCCGGCCGTCACCTGCAGGCGCTGATCGAACATCGACAAGGTGTCGGCAACCGCGACGCCGGACAATTCGGTCGCCGAGACTTTCGGCGTGGCCGGCGTGGCAATGTCGGCCTCGGGTCGTGAGACAGGGTGGTAAATGTTCGACAGGATCGGCGGCCCGGAAATAATGCCGCGCGACAACTCATCGCGATAGCGCGTGACTTGCAGCGTGGTGCTGTGGCTGATCGGCCCGGTGTCGAAACGCAGTCGGGCACCGGTGTCGACCGTGTAGCGCCGTACTTTAAATTTGTAATAGCCGGGGATCGACGAGGTGTCGCCGGCGGTGTTGATGATGGTCGGGGTCTGGTCGGAAAGGCGTGCCACGTTCGACTTCCCACCGCCGGCATGGGCAAACAGGGTCAGTGCGTCGCTCACGTCATACTCGCCACCCAGCAATGCCGACTCGTCGCGGGTCTTGGACCAGCCCCACGCCTGGCTGACGTTGGTACGCCCGTTGGCGGCGTGGGGAATCGGCACGCCGGGCGCGATCAGGAAGGGCCGTGACGCCGCGTCGAATTGCTCTTGCTGGTTAATCAGGTCCAGGCTGGTGCGCAGGCGATCGCCCTGGTAATCCAGGGCGATGGCACTGACCCCGACATCCCGCGATTGCTTGTCGATGACAGTGTCACCCTGCTGCACGCGGCCGTTGACGCGCATGCCGAATCGCCGGTCCTCGCCAAACCGCCGACTCAGGTCGATATGGGTGCCCAGTTGCAGGTCCTGGGCATAGGAGGCCGTGACGCGGGTCAGGTCCTCGTCCAGGGCGCGCTTGGGGACCACGTTGATCACGCCACCGACGGCGCTGTTGGGGGACATGCCGTAGAGGAGGGCGCCAGGGCCTTTGACCACTTCGATGCGTTCGGCGTAGTCGGTAAATACCCGGTAATTGGAGGCCACGCCGTACACACCGTCGAACGCCAGTTCCCCGAGGTTGCCTTCCCCCACCGGAAAGCCGCGGATAAAGAATGAGTCGACGATCCCTCCCGTCTGGCCGGTGGAGCGGACCGAAGAGTCGCGCTCCAGCACGTCGCCCACGGTGGTCGCCTGCTGGTCTTTGATCAATGACGCGGTATAGGTGCTGATGCTGAACGGCGCGTCCATCACATCCGTATTGCCCAGCAGGCCGAGACGCCCGCCCTCGGCCACCTGGCCGCCCGGGTACACCGGCGGCAGGCTATCGGCGTGTTTTTGCGCCGCCTCCACCGTGGTGGTCGACAGCGTCAGCCGGCGCAGTACCAGGGTGTAGCTGCCATCGCTGCGCAACACCATCTCCAGGCCGCTGCCTTCGAGCAAACGCGTGACGGCTTCCTGCGTGGAGTAGGTGCCGTTCAGTTCGGGGCTGATCAGGCCCTCCGTGATCGAAGGCTGGAACGACAGGGCAATACCGGCGTCCACGGCAAAGCTCGAGAGTGTCGCGCCGAGCGGGCCGGGGGCGATGTGGTAGGCCTGCACAGCGACCGAATCCAATTGGGCCGGTGCCTCCGCCAATGCCGCCGGGCACATGGCTCCGGCCAGCAGCAAGCTGAGCACGACGCCGTGCACCATCGGTTTGAGCGGACGAGCCGGACGCAGGGGCCGTGCTACGAGCATGAAAGGATGACCCATGGACGAGAGGAAAAGGCTGTTCCTGTCTTTGCCAGTCGAGGTCGAAAAAAGTATCACCCCGGCCGCCGTTTATTTTTGCGTGGGAGTCAGGCGGGCGACAGGGTGACCCAGTAACCGCGCAAATGACTGTTCGCCAGCACGGGATAAGTGTGCACCAGCATGCTCAAGGTGCGATCGGTATCACTGATCGGAAAGGCCCCGGAAATGCGCAGGTCAGCGATGGCCGGATCACAGCGCAGGAAACCTCGGCGGTAGCGCGTCAGTTCCGCGACGAAATCCGCCAGGCGCATCTTGTCGGCCATCAACATGCCTTGGGTCCATGAACCGATGTAGCGATCGGTCGGCGCCAGCTCACCAAAGGTCTGTGAGGAGAAGTCGGTGCGCTGTCCGGCGTTGACGATCAGCGGCGGGGTCTGACGGTTATCGGCCAATATCACCCTCACCGCGCCGTCGATGACCGCAAGATGGGTGCGGGGGCTGACTTCACGCACGGTAAACCGTGTGCCCAGCGCCTGCATGCTTCCCTGGCGGGTGCTGATCAGGAACGGCCGGGGCAGGGGGGCGGTGTCCACGGCGGTCTGCACCAGGATTTCGCCTTCGCGCAGGTGAATAAGCCGTTGGTGGTCGTCGAATACGACGTCGATGGCGGTAGCGGTGTTCAGGGTGATGCGTGAGCCATCGGCCAGGGTCAGTTCGCGGCGCTGGCCAACGTCGGTGCGGTAGTCCGCTGACCATTGCTGCGATTGCGCCAGCTTCCAGCTCCCCCAACCCGCGGGCGCCAGCGCCAGCAGGATCGCCAGCTTGCCCAGTGCTGCACGACGTTCAGGGCTGTCTGGCCGGTCGAGCGCCGACATCGCCAGGGCGGGCGGCAGGCCGCCGAACTTGCTCTGCAGCAATTGCGCCCGCGACCAGGCGCGATCCCGCTCCGGGCTGCTGACCTTCCAACGCTCCCATTCGGCGCGCTCGTGCTCGCTCAGTTCGCGTTCGCTCAAGCGCATCAGCCACTCGGCGGCTTCTTCGAGTACCTGCGGGTCCAGCGGCGGTTCCCTGCGCAGACCGAGCATTCACTCCACCAGCATCAGGCACTGTACGAAGGCCTGTTTCATGTAGCGCTTGACGGTGATCAGCGATACACCCAGTTGCTCGGCGATGTCGTCGTACTTGAGGCCGTTGATCTGCGACAACAGGAAGGCGCGCTTGACCAGGGGCGCCAGAGTATCGAGCATGGCGTCGATTTCGTGCAGGGTTTCCAGCACCATGAAGTGCGCCTCGGGCGACGGTGCTTCGTGGGTGGGCACGTTCGCCAGCGCATCCAGGTAGGCGCGTTCCAGTGCCTTGCGCTGGTACCAGTTGACCAGGATGCCCTTGGCCACGCAGCTCAGGTACGCCCGTGGCTGGTCAATCACCGTGACCTGTGAGGCGAGGATTCGGGTGAAGGTGTCCTGCGCCAGATCCGCCGCATCCATGGCGTTACCCAGTTTTCTCTTCAGCGTGGCATACAGCCAGCCGTGATGCCCGCTGTACAGGGCCTCGATGGCGCGCAGGTGATTGAGGTGATTCGCGGAAGAGGTTTCGCTCATGGCGGCCAATTTTGTTTGTAATTGAGAAGTATTCCCAATGCTAGTTGACAAACCGACGTGAGCGCAAGCGCGATCATGTCCGGTGATCAGGCGTGTGACAGGCGTATCAAGGCGCTAATCAGCGATTGGACGGCGCGGACGCCGACCAGTACCGCAACGCCACCATGGGAACCAGCGCCACGGCATAGGCCAGGCATACGAAAAGATAGGTGTATGGCAGGCCGTAGACCTGGCTCAACAAGCCACCGATGGAGATGCCGGCAATCGAGGCGAACTGCGCGGTACTTTGGGCAATACCCAGTACGTAGCCTTGTCGCGAGCTGTCGGCGGTTTTCGAGACCAGCGCCATCAGCACGGGGGTGGTCGCCCCCAGCAGGACTCCCCAAATGAAGTAGGCGAGAATAAATACCCCGGGGCTGCGCGTTACGCCCGCCACGGCAGTCAGGGCGATGCAGGCCATGACGATATACGTGATGCGTTGCAGGGTTTCTGCCTGGGAACGATGCTCGAAGTAGCGCGACCATGCCGTTGCCGACAGGATAAAGCCCAGCGCCAGCAACCCGTAGCACAGGCCCACGATTGAGTGGCTGACCTCGAAGGTCGAGCTCACGTACAGCGAGAAGGATGTCTGCGGCAGCATGCGCGCCAGCAGCAGGATCCCCATGACGCACAGCAGCGACAGCAGGGGAGAGCCGCGCCATAGGCTTTCGGTGCCTGCGGCCGGCGCGCGGGTGGCCACCGCCGGTTTTTTCGGTACGGGAGGTACATCCGGCAACGTCACGGCGGCGATGACGGTACAGAGTGCACAGAGCACCGAGGCGACGATGTTGATCCAGAAAAACGTCGCGTAATCGAGGATCAGGCCGCCTGCGACCGCACCCAGCAGTGAGCCGACATTGGTCGATATCTGCAGGATCGCGAATAACCGCGCCCGTCGCGACGGCGCTTCGATACTGACCCCGTAAGCCTGCGCCGGGGCTATATAGCCGGCAAAGGCGCCCTGCAGAAAACGCAGGATCAGGATGACCCAGATGTCACTGAAAAACGCCAGCCCGAGCTGGGTCAGGGACAACCCCGCGAGTGCGCGGATCATCATCAGTTTGTGGCCGCAGCGATCGCCGATACGGCCCCAGAATGCACTGGTCAGCATGATGCCCAGCATCGGCCCGACGTACACGGCGATGCTGGCGAAGCTGAATACCGACTCCGAGGACGCCAGCCCGCGCAGGTGCACGGGCCAGAACGGCCCGCTCATTTCCATCGCACCCATGGAGACCAACTGGATCGCGAACAGAAGATAAATGAGGATTCTCACACGCGAACCCTGGATGGCACCTGCTTGGGACATGCGTACTCCTTGGTCAGCCACAGGGCCATTTCATGCCAGTGTGTGAGGAACGCGGCGTCCAGCACAACCCTGCGCACCGTGCAAAAAAAATCATACGGGAGGGTGATACCTTTTCGCATGTCGACTGGCATTAGGAGTAATTCCCATTTTCCCTCGTTGAAAGGATCCTCTCGTCATGCCTGTTGCCAGTCGGCCTTGCGGTGAACGCGCGTTAACCCTCGCTATTCGAACCGCCCTGTTGAATTTCGTCATGGTCGCAGCGGGCGCCAACGCCTGGGCTGAGACACCAACGCCTGCCGCCACGGATGACAGCACGCCCAGCCTGACCCTCGACACCACCACGATCGACGGCCGCTACAACGGCCCGACGGCACTGCCCGAGGTGCTTGCCGGTGGGCAGGTGGCGCGCGGCGCGCGGCTGGGCATGATGGGCAACAAAGACGTGATGGACACGCCGTTCAGCGTCACCAGCTACACCGCCAAAACCCTCGCCGACCTGCAAACCGTCACCGTTGCCGATGCCCTGGAGCGCGACCCGTCGGTGCGCTCGACCGGCCAGACCGGCGGTATCGTCGATTCGTTTTTCATTCGCGGTTTTGCCATCGGCGAAGGCAACCTGGGTGAGCTGGCCTACGACGGCGTGTATGGCGTGGCCCCCAATTACCGGGCGTTTACCGAGTACGCCGAGCGTGTCGAAGTGCTCAAGGGGCCGGGTGCCTTGATGTATGGCATCTCGCCCAACAGTGGCGTGGGTGGGGTCATCAACATTGTTCCCAAACGGCCGCTGGAGGAAGACCTGACCCGGTTCACCGGCAGCTACGCGTCAGACTCCCAGGCGGGCGGGCACCTGGATATCAGTCGGCGTTTTGGTGAGGAAAACCAGTTCGGCGTGCGCTTTAACGGCAGCCTGCAGGGCGGCGACACGGCGGTGAACGACCAGCATCGCGACGTAGGGATCGGTGCGATTGCCCTGGATTATCGTGGCGAGCGGCTGCGCCTGAACCTGGACTACATCAGCCAGAAAGAAAGCTTCGACGGTGCCTCACGCCCGTTCACCATCGCGCCGGGCGTTGACGTGCCGTCCGCCCCCAATGGCCGCACCAGCCTGCCGCAAAAGTGGGGTTGGTCGGATACCAAGGAACAGTCCGCATTGCTCGGCGGTGAATATGATCTGAGCGACAACCTCACCGTTTTCGCCCATGCAGGGGGCGGCAGGTCGGATGTGAAACGCATGTCCGACCAAGTGCCGCGCATCCTCAATGACGCGGGTGACACCAGCAACGTCCCGGGCTATTACAAATTCAACGTCGACCGTTCTACCGCCGATGTGGGGATTCGCGGGCTCTTCGCCACCGGCCCGGTAACCCATACCACCACGCTGATGGCGACCCGTTACCAGGATGAGCTGTCGCGGGGCATCAACAACGGCACCACAATCCTCTCCAATATCTACCACCCGGTGGACACGCCCAAGCAATACATCAACACGCCCAAGGTGCTGCGAATCTCCGAGTCGGAGCTGTCCGGCGTGGCGTTGACCGACACCTTGGGGATGCTGGATGACCGTCTCCAGCTGAGCCTGGGCGTACGCCGGCAGTTTATCGAGTCGCGTAACTACAATGCCGCCGGCACCGTCAGCTCGCGTTACAGCGCCAACGCCACCACGCCGTTGCTGGGTGTGGTGGTCAAGCCCTGGGAGGACGTCTCCCTCTACTACAACTACGTCGAAGGGCTGAGCAAAGGCGATGCGGCACCGGGCACGGCGAGCAATGCCGGGGAAACCTTTGCGCCGTATGAGTCCAAGCAGCACGAACTGGGGGTGAAGTATGAACACGGCACCTTCATGACCACACTGGCGCTGTTCCAGATCGAAAAACCTGCCGGCGAACTGGGCGCCAATGGCGTGTATTCGGTGCAGGCCGAACAGCGCAACCGTGGCCTGGAACTCAGCGTGTTCGGCGAAGTGGCCACCGGCACCCGTTTGATGGGGGGCGTGACCTTCCTCGATGGCGAGCTGACCAGGTCGGCGACTGCCGCCAACCAAGGCAACAAGCCGGTCGGCGTGCCCGACATCCAGGCCAACCTGTGGGCGGAATACGACACCCCCTGGCTGGAAGGTTTCACCCTCACCGGTGGTGCGATCTACACCGACAGCCAATACGTCAACCAGGCCAACACCCAGGAACTCGACGCCTGGACCCGCATTGACGCCGGTGCGCGTTACGCCACCAAGATAGAAGGGCGGCCGACGACATTCCGCGCCACGGTACAGAACGTGTTCGACCGTGAGTACTGGTCCGGCGTGGCCTCTTATGGTGCGTTTTCCCCGGGGTATCCGCGTACCTTGCAACTATCGGCGACCGTCGATTTTTGACGGGCGCCGGTTTGGAGCAATCATGCACCAGCAATAACCTTCAGGCTTGCTGGTCGCCCGATCGTCACTGACCCGAATTCGCCATTGCTCAACGGTGCGCAGGGGTTTACAGCCCTTGCGCTCTTTGTTGGCGTGGCTGCTCGGGTGATCGTTCTGCGAACAGGCGGCGACACGGTGTCCTGCGATCATTGCCCTTTGAGCGCGATTGCCACTGCTGCTGAAAGTGAAGTCGTGGCCCTGCCGATCAGCGTCGAAAGCTGATGGCTATCATCGAAAAGTGCGCCTTGGGATGCGTTGACATCGTAGCCAGCCAGGGCCTGTGCGAGTGGCTCCGGGAGGCCGAAATTGATTAACGCAGAGGCGTAGTCAGTTTCAGGCAAGTTCTTGTAGGGAATGTTCCTACCCGTTTGCCGAGAAACCTCGGCTGCGAGTTCCGATAACGTCCAGGCGCTGTCACCCGCCAACTCGTAGACCTTCCCCTCTTGATCGTCGCGGGTGAGCACGACGGCAGCGGCCTGGGCGAAATCTTCCCGTGTCGCCGCGGCAATCTTTCCATCACCTGCGCTGCCGATAAATTCACCGGCCGATAACGCGCCAGCGATAAAGCCGGTGTAGTTCTCGGTATACCAACCATGACGCAATATCGTGAATGCCAACCCCGATGCTGTGAGCTCGGCTTCCGTTTGCCGATGCTCCTCGGCGAGGCTCAATGAAGAGGTATCCGCGTGCAGTACGCTGGTATAAACGACGCGACCCACACCGGCCTGCCTTGCTGCGTTGATGACATTTCGATGCTGTGAGAGTCGCTTACCTATTTCGCTTGAGGAAATGAGTAGAAGCGTGTCGACTCCGCTGAGCGCCGCGACCAGGGTTTGCGGATTGTCATAGTCGGCAACACGTGCCTCCACGCCTAGATCACTCGCCTTGTCAGGGCTGCGCACCAGCGCGACCAGGTTGGACGCGGGTACTTTTTGCTTGAGTTGCTGGACAACGAGGCGGCCAAGTTGGCCGGTGGCTCCGGTGACGGCGATCATGAGGGGTTCCTTTTACAAAAAGTGATAGAGCAGGCAGAGTAGGGCCTTAACTAACTTTTCGTAAGTACGTACCTAAAGGTAAGTAAGCATGCCGGATTCCGAGTCCTCTGGAGCAACCCGTCCCGCAACAGTGGCCAACCGACTGCGCAGCGGTGAATTATTCGACCCGGATTGTCCCTCGAGGGTCGTGCTCCAGCACGTCAGCAGCCGCTGGGGAGTATTAGTATTGGTGGCCTTGCTCGCGGGTACGCATCGCTTCAGCGATCTGCGTCGCAAGATTGGAGGCGTCAGCGAAAAGATGCTTGCGCAGACCCTCCAGTTTTTGGAACTCGATGGTTTCGTCCTGCGCAAATCCTATCCGGTCGTGCCACCCCACGTTGAGTACAGCCTCACCCCTATGGGAACTGAAGTAGCCCGCCATGTCGAAGGCCTGGTTGACTGGATCGAAGGCAATCTGCCAAAGATTCTGGAGGAACAACGCTCTCGCCAGATTTCATAACGGGCTTGCGAGCTACAGGTAAGGCTATGCGTGAGGACGACCCGGCCGCTTTGCCGTGATTGGCAAGCGTTGCAGTTACACGCAATGCCCAAGCGGGTCTTTATCTTCACGTCGGATGACTGAGCGACGGAGGTTTTCTGGTTCCCGCGGCAGAGTTTAACCAGAGCAGCATTGCGGCGAGAGAGGCGGCGACTATCAGCGTAAGCCACATGATGACCAGCAGGGTGAAGGTGACACTGTTGTTTAACTCACGAAAAATGCCGAAGGCAAAAGCCGTGTACCAAGACACCCCCGAAACTGCACCGGAGGCGAGAAACAAGGCCGCTCTTTTGCGGGACACGCCAAAGAGCAGGGGGCGACTCAGGTCGCGTAGGGCTTCTGGCAGCACAAGCGCGTGGATGATTATTCCGTTGAAGGTCAGGACGATCACCACAATGACTTTCGCCCAGAGTTTGGGGTTTTCAAACTTTTCCGGCGACTCCATCGCGTAAAGGGCAAGGAAACCAAGGCCTGAAAGCCACAGAAGACAGAGTCCAATAGTGACCGCGTCGCTGATGAAGTGAAAGGTGCGTCCGATTTCAACCGGGAGGCTGCCCCGGCGCATCCAACGCAAGATCCAGAGGTCCAGCATCGTCGCCCCACCGAGACCGAAGCACATGCCGAGCAGGTGTATACCTATAAGGAGTGTCAGCACCTTTAGCTGTGGGAGTGGAGCCGGCAATGGAACGCTCAGCGCGAGTGTGTCGGCGAGTAAGTAGCCACTGCCGGACAGTGCAAGCAGGCCGCCTAAAATCATGAAAGACGTGCGTATCTTCATTTATTGCGGCCTTGGACGAGTGTTTTTAGTTGGACGCGTGCGCAGTTTGTTTACTGGAACAGGCGGATCAAGCGGCTGCTATCTGCAGCGTTGCTGCAACCAGGAAGATAGGTTTCGGGTTAAATGAGGCCAGCGACGCTAGCGCCACATCAGCAGGTTGCACGGGCGTAGACCCTGCTCAGGAAGGGACCGGTGCTTGGGCATCGATCAGGTTCCGGCTCTTGAGCTCCTCCCAAAAGGCTGCCGGGATACCGACCTTCATCGCCTGCACATTGGAAACGATCTGCCCCGGCGTGCGGGCACCCGGAATGATCGCTGACACTTGCGGATGTGCTGCCGCGAACTGCAGGGCGGCAGTATGAATATCGATGCCATGTCGTTTGGCAACCGCCATGATTCGCGCGCGCTTTTCCACCGCTCCGGCAGGCAGGTCCAAACTGAAGTTGTATCGGCTGCGTCCTCCCAGGAATCCATCGTTCAGTGGTGTTCCAACCACAACGCTGATGCCCTTCCTGCTCAACGCCGGAAAGGTGTTGCGCAACGCATCGCCGTGCTCGAGCAGGGAATACTGGCAGGCAAGCAACACGATGTCGGGAGTCGGGTCATCACCGGCCATCGCCTGGACCACAGCATTCGGCGTATTGACGCCGAAGCCCCAAGCCTTGATGAGGCCCTCATCACGCATCTTTTCAAGTTCGACCATCGCCCCTGTGCGCGCAATGCGATACGCCGCTTCCCAACCGCCTTCCAGTTCGCTGTTATCGGGCGAGATGTCATGGATAAACACGATATCGATACGCGGCAGCCCCAGCCGCTGCAGGCTGTCTTCCACGGAACGCCGTGCGCCTGCTGCGGTGTAGTCATACCGGTAGTTGAAGGGCGCGGGTGACTTCCAGATGGCATGGTCCGCGCGCGGGCCACCCGCGGCAGTCAAAACCCGTCCTACCTTGGTGGAGACCACATAGTCGTTCGGATTTTTGCCGTGCAGAAAGCGGCCTACCCGATATTCACTCAAACCAAACCCGTAGAACGGCGACGTGTCGTAAAGCCTTACACCCGCGTCCCAGGCGGCCTGTAGAACCAGGCCCGCCTGCTCGTCGCTGAGCGGCGCAAAGATATTGCCAATCTGTGTCCCGCCCATGCCAAAGCGTTGAGGCGTCATGTATCGCAGGGTAGGCGAGGGTGAATTGAGGGGCAGGCCTGTGCGCACTGGCCGGCCTTCCGTACGCATCACGCTCCCGCGCTCTGTCAGTAAAGAGGGCGCTGGGGCTGCCGAACTGGCGACACTCGAGGCTGGCAGCAAAGCGGCTGCAACAGTACCTACTGCCGAGTAAGTAAGAAAATCTCGTCTGTCCATCCAACGTTCCTTTCGCGACCGAGGTTTCACGGGATCATCGAAGCCGGTATTCGTATTGGAAGTTAGAACAACGAGGGGTGGCCGGGTGACCCTAATACGCCATATTTTTTGCACAATCCTGCCGATGCGCTTGTGTTGGTCACGCACTCTCAGCAGACTCGAACATTCCGTAAACAGGGGCGCATGTGATGACGAGCGGTTCCTTCTCGCAGTTCGGTTCCGGCCACCTGCATTCTCTGACGTTGCGCGATCCCATACAGCCCAACGAGCGTCTCCAGGCACTGGGACGGCTGATCGAAAAAGTCACCCGGCAGATTGGTTTGAACGAGGTCTGCAAGACATCGATTCCAGGCCTGGCCTTTTATCGAATGGCTGAGCTGGGTACGCCCACTTACTGCATTTATGAGCCTTGCGTGGCCATCATTCTGCAGGGGGCGAAGGAGATCACGTTCGGCGAGGAGGCCTGTGAGTTCGGGCCGGGGGCGTTCTTCGTCACGTCGGTCGACATCCCCACATTGGCCCGCGTTACCGCCGCCAGCGAGGCAACCCCCTATTTATCCGTGGTGTTGAAACTCAACCTCTCCATGCTCAACGAGGTGATCCAGACCTTGGCCCCCCCCGCGCAGGAAATAGCTACAGAAGCGCGGGGCTTCGTATCCGGTGCGGCGTCGAGTGAGATGCTCGATGCATTCGCTCGACTCGCTACGCTGATCGAACGGCCGCTTGAAGCAGGCTTGATGTCGGATCTGATCAAGCGGGAAATATGCGTTCGGCTGTTGTTAAGTGGTGCAGGGCAGTGGTTGCGCAGCGTCACCCGTGACGGTTACCGAGACAAGGGCATCGTGAGAGCCATTGAATGGCTGAAACATCACTACGACAAACCGCTGCACGTGGCCGATCTTGCCGAACGATCAGGAATGGCCAGCTCTACGCTGCATCACAGTTTTCGCAAGCTGACAGGCACCAGCCCCGTTCAGTATCAAAAGGCGTTACGGCTGCAAGCCGCACGCAGCCTGATGTTGACCGATCGTGTTGACGTGAACACCGCCGCGTTGCGCGTCGGCTATGAAAGTGTCGCTCAATTCAGCCGTGAATATGCCCGGCGTTTCGGAGCCCCGCCCTCGAGAGACATCAAGCACGTACGGGAGCAGGGCGGACTGCTCGACTAGCGACGCTTCAAAGGGGAATGTGGGTGGTCGACAAGACCTGACGCAACCCCATGAACGATCGAATCTGGCGAACCCCAGGCAGGTAAAGCAACTGTTCCGCGTGGAGCCGGTTGAAGCTGTTGCTGTCCTTGGTTCGTATCAACATGAAGTAGTCGAACTCCCCGGTCACCACATGGCACTCCATGCAGCCGGACACTTTTTGTGCGGCTGCCTCGAATGCGGCGAAGGATTCCGGTGTGGAGCGGTCCAGCACCACGCCGATCAACACCACCATTCCCGCATCCAGCGCGACATTGTCGAGCAGCGCGACTATGCCTTTGATCAGGCCGACTTGCTTGAGCCGCTCGACGCGCCTGAGGCACGCCGGTGCACTCAATTTCACCTTCTCTGCCAGCGCCACATTGGAGATGGAGGCATCTCGTTGCAGGGCCTTGAGAATGGCGCGGTCGGTTCGATCCAGCGGCTGCGGCACCGGGGCTGATACGCTTGGCTTCTTGCGAGTGTTTGTTGCGTTCATGACTGTTTATTCGCAATTAAAGTATGTTAGATATTTATAGCGAGAAATTATAGTTCTTTAAGTGCTAGAAGTTTGCAACACATCTTTTTGGAAAACTTCTTAATATTGAACTCATCGAAGCCCGACTGAAAGAACCTGGAAGGCAACCTTTGCCTTTCGGTCTGGCGCTTTGATGTCCAGTAATCAAGGAGCAGCGTCATGAACCTGAATCGTTTTAAACGTTATCCGTTGACCTTCGGTCCTTCTCCCATCACGCCCTTGAAGCGCCTCAGTGAACACCTGGGTGGCAAGGTCGAGCTGTATGCCAAACGTGAAGACTGCAACAGTGGCCTGGCCTTCGGCGGGAACAAAACGCGCAAGCTCGAATACTTGATTCCCGAAGCGCTCGAGCAAGGCTGCGATACCTTGGTTTCCATCGGCGGTATCCAGTCGAACCAGACCCGCCAGGTGGCCGCCGTTGCCGCTCACCTGGGCATGAAGTGTGTGCTGGTGCAGGAAAACTGGGTGAACTACTCCGATGCGGTGTATGACCGCGTTGGCAATATCGAGATGTCGCGCATCATGGGCGCCGACGTACGACTGGACGCCGCCGGGTTCGACATTGGCATCCGGCCCAGTTGGCAGAAGGCCATGGACGATGTGGTGGAGCGGGGTGGCAAACCGTTTCCAATCCCTGCCGGGTGTTCCGAACATCCCTACGGCGGCCTTGGGTTCGTCGGCTTTGCCGAGGAAGTGCGAGAGCAGGAAAAACAACTGGGGTTCACGTTCGACTACATCGTGGTCTGCTCTGTGACCGGCAGTACCCAGGCCGGCATGGTCGTCGGTTTCGCCGCGGACGGCCGTTCGAAGAACGTTATCGGCATTGATGCCTCGGCCAAGCCGGAGCAAACCAAGGCGCAGATCCTGCGTATCGCCCGGCACACCGCAGAGTTGGTGGAACTGGGCCGTGAGATCACCGAAGACGACGTGGTGCTCGATACACGTTTTGCCTACCCGGAATACGGTTTGCCCAACGAAGGCACGCTGGAAGCCATTCGTTTGTGCGGGAGCCTGGAAGGCGTGCTGACCGATCCGGTGTACGAGGGCAAATCCATGCACGGGATGATTGAAATGGTCCGCCGTGGTGAGTTCCCCGAAGGCTCCAAAGTGCTGTATGCGCACTTGGGTGGGGCGCCTGCGCTGAATGCCTACAGCTTCCTGTTTCGCAACGGCTGATTAACGCCAAAAAACCAGGGAGCTCACGACGCGATGGGTGAGTCGGCATCAATATTGAATGTCACGATCCCATCGTCGAATCGCCACCCGGAGCACGTTGCTCCTATCCAACCGCCGGGAGTACCGCCATGCATGCGATAACGCAATCCGCAGTCTGGATCAAGGAGCCTTCGGCGGATGCCGGAGTGGTGATCGTTACCAGCGCCGCGTTGCCCCCGTACATGATCGACAAGCTGCATGTGGCGATAGATGAGTGGGACCAGGTGGCTTATCTAGCCGTCAAACAGTCCGAGGCGTTGAGGCTCGATTGGTTGCAGGTCGGGTCCAGCCCGGAGCCGTCCGACGGGGCCTACGCGTGCCATGCCAGCCAACTGTTGCGCGGCGTCTCCCACGGCAGCTTTTTACTGGATGTCGAAACTGGCACGAATTGCGGCATGACGTGGCTGGGGTCCGTCTTTGGTCATCCGCTGCGCGTGGTCGAGCTTGGAGAAGTAGCCTCCTCCACTGCACAGATGGATCAACAGGTGGAGGCGGTGTTAGCGGCGACCCGAAGCCTGGCGAAAAGCGTGTTGCAGGCACGCGGCGTCATTTAACCAATGACCTGGTCCATTCGCCGGTTGGAACCATAAAGGCATCGCTTATGAGCCAAACTGTCGATTGTCGTCCCAACGCTATGAAGTGGATGCGCGAGCCATCAAGTTGCACGCGCATCGTGGTCATCGTGTGCGGACTTGATAGCGCTCATATTGACTTGATTCATCAAGGGTTCAGCTGTTTTGACAATGTTGCGCTGCTCCATGTCGATGCGGTGGACACCGTGCCTGGCAAGCATGTTGATGTGCAAGTGGCCAGGAGTGACTGTTCTTTTGTCGTGCTCGGTGAACTGGATGAACGTGTATTGCATAGCCTTTCCATGGGTAAGCGATGCCTTTACTCCATAGCACCAGACGGGTCGGCCGAATGCTCGGTGATTGCAGCAGTAGAACAGGTCAAAAACTTCGCCCGAGTGAGCCATTCCCGTCACCTTGAAACGATACCCGACAGCGCCAGGAGCTGCCTGTGAACCTGTCGGATACCCTCACCTCGGCGACGCGTAGAAACCCATGACCTCAAACGCTGTCGCCGACCGCCAGAATGGTCGCCACCAGGGCCAGGGCGCGAGGTACCAGGGTGTCCAACTCCAGGTATTCACGATCGGTGTGGACCTTGCCACCCACCGGGCCGAGCCCGCACAGGGTTGGAACGCCCAGGCTGGCGGTAAAGCCGGAGTCGGCGCAACCGCCGGTGAATTCGCCTTCGACGCTGAAACCCAATGCCAGTGCTTTTTGTTGGTAGAGGTGCAGCAGTCGTTCGCTGTGGCGTGCTTCCATCGGTAGAAAGGTCGTCGCTTCCTTGAGGACGGCGCGGGTGCCGATCAGTTCTTCTTCGGCGACGATGGCCTGGATTGCGCTGAAGATCCGATCCCAGTGCTTGAGTTCGATGAAGCGCACGTCCAGCCGCGCGCAGGCGCTGGGCGCGACGGTATTGCTCGACGTACCACCGGATATCAGCCCAACGTTAGTGGTGATGCCGGCCGGGTAATCGGTCAAGGCATGCAGCTTGACGATCTTGCGTGCCAGGGCCTCGATGGCACTGGCCCCGTCGGCATGGTTGACCCCGGCATGCGCCGCGCGGCCGCTGACTTCGATGATCAGCGTGGCCCCGCCTTTGCGTGCGCTGACCACGTTGCCGCTGGCCCGGCCAGGTTCGGTGTTGAGCACGGCACGGGCGGCACGGGCGGCGTTTTCGATATGGGGCCTGGCGCTGCCGGAGCCGATTTCTTCGTCGCCGGTGTACAGGACCTGCACCGGATAGGGCAACCGGCCGGCGCGCTTGAGTGCTTTGAGCGCGAAGCAATTGAGCACCAGGCCGCCTTTCATGTCGGCGACGCCGGGGCCGTAGGCGAGGTTGGCGTCGCGGCTGTAGCCGCGAGTCGTGGTGGTGCCCTTGGGAAAGACCGTGTCGCGATGGCCCAGCAACAGCACCGGTTTTCCAGGATCGCCTGGCACTTCGGCGAGCAGTACGTCACCAAAACCCTCGACCGGTATGCGCTTGAGCAGGATGCCGTCGGCCTCCAGTTCAGCCGCGAGCAGCGCGCCCACCGCATCGACACCCGCCTTGTCATAGCTGTTGGAGTCGGTGTCGACGATGCGCCGCAGCAGCGCCTCCATGGCTGGGCGCTGGTCGGCAAGCCAGTCCAGGGCCTGTTGTGGCGTGGCGCTCATTGCGCCTGCTCCCGTAACTGATGTTCCCGGGTCAGGCGTGCCGCGTCGTTGCCCAGGTCCCAGAACAGCCCGGCCATGATTTGCAGGCTTTCCTTGACCACCGGCGCCAGCAAGTGTTCGTTCGGTGCATGCTGTGAACAGGCCGGGTACGAGTGCGGTACCCACAATGTCGGCAGGCCGAGCACGTCCGCGAACACATCGTTGGGCAGCGAACCACCGAGGTTTGGCAGCAGCGCAGGTTTTTTGCCGGTGGTCTGTGCCAGGGAGCCGAGCGCCCAATCGACCCAAGGGCTCTGCGGGTCCAGCCGAGTGGCATGCATCACATCGATGCGGCTTTGCTTGACCTCGACATTGCTGAAGCCATGCGCATCCAGGTGGGTACGTACCGCCGGGATAAAGGTCGTGTAGTCGCTGTCGACCACGAAGCGGATATGGCAGTGGGCGTTAGCCTTGCCGGGAATCGCATGCACCGGGGCGTCTGGGTTGCCGGTCTTGAAGGCGATGACGTCGAGGGTGTTCCAGCCGAACACCTTTTCGCTCAGCGAGAGCTGCGGGTTACCCCAATTGGCGTCGATGTGCGGATCGCCCGGTCCGCCACCCACGGCAATATCGGCCAGCGCCTGCCGAACCGGCTCCGGCAGTGTCTCGGGCATCAGGCCGGCCACTTTCACCCGACCGTGTTCATCGACCATGCTCGCGATGGCATTGGCCAGGATGATGCCGGGATTGGCCAGCAACCCGCCCCAGTTGCCGGAGTGATGGGCGCCCTCACGTAAATTGACCACCAGCTCGAAGTTGAAGACCCCGCGCGAGCCGAGAAAAATCGTCGGGCGTGATGCCGCCAGGCGCGGGCCGTCCGAGGCGATGAAGATATCCGCCGCAAGCTCTTTGCTGTGGGCGGCACAGAATGCGTTCAAGCCCGGCGAGCCTTCTTCTTCGCCCATTTCCAGCAGCAGCTTGACGTTGAAACCCAGCTGGCCATCGCGCGCCTTGAGCGTTTGTTCCAGGGCGGTCAGGTTGATCAGGTGCTGGCCTTTGTTATCCGCCGTGCCGCGGCCGTACCAGCGATCGCCTTCGGCAATGACGTGCCACGGCGACAGGCCTTCGCGCCATTGCGCCTCATAGCCGCGCACCACATCACCGTGGCCGTAGCTGAGCACGGTCGGCAGGTCCGGGTGTTCAATGCGCGTGGCGATCATGAAGGGGCCGCGCTCGGCCACCGGGTTGTCATAGATCTTGACGCTGAAACCCATCGCCTCGACATGTGGGGTGATGAACTCATTGAGGTAGCGATACAGCTCGGGCTGGCTGTCCGCTGCCTGGCTTTCGGTGTGCAAGGCGACGCTGCGTTGGAGCAGATTGAAGAATTCGCCGTTGTCGAATTGCGCTGTGGTGTTGCTGATAGCCAGTGAACGACTCATGAGTGGACAAGCTCCAGTGTTTGGGCAGAAGTGTCGTGAAGGTGGCAACGCACGTTGCCGCCGATAAGCGGACCATTGGCCGGGTAGGCCGTTTTGCAGGGGGCGAAGCAGCTCGGGCAGCGCGGGTGGAAGGCGCAGCCGGACGGCGGTGACATGGGGTTGGGGAAGGTGCCGTGCAGGCCGATCTCGGGAATGCCCAGGCGCGGATCGGGCGTGAGCACCGAATCCAGCAAGGCGCGGGTATATGGGTGACCGGGTTGAGCGAACAACGATTCGCGCGTGCGTTCTTCGACGATGCGCCCCAGGTACATCACGGCGACCCGGTCGGCGAGGTGTTCGATGACCGCCAGGTTATGGCTGATCAGCAGATAGGTCAGGCCGAATTCGCGCTTGAGGTCCTGCAGCAGGTTGAGAATCTGCGCCTGCACCGACACATCCAGCGCTGAGGTGGGCTCGTCGCAGATCAACACGTCAGGGCGCATGATCAGCGCCCGGGCAATCGCCACCCGCTGGCGTTGCCCGCCGGACAGCTGGCTCGGGTAGCTGTCGATCACCCGCTTGGGCAGGCCGACCACATCAAGCATCGCTTCGGTCTTCCTGCGTCGCTCGGCGGTACTGCCGATGTCATGCACGATCAGCGGCAGGGTAACGATTTCGCGCAGGGTCTTGCGTGGATTCAGCGAGGAATACGGGTCCTGGAAAATCGGCTGGATATGCCGCGACATTTCCTTGCGATCAGTCGTCGCCAGGTGTTTGCCATTGACCAACACGTCGCCGCTGGTGGGCGGCAACAGACCGAGCAGCATCTTGGCCAGGGTACTTTTGCCGCAACCGGACTCGCCCACCAGACCGAGGGTCTCGCCACGCATCAGGCGCAGGGAAACACCATCCACGGCCTTCAGGGTGGCGGCGGGTTTGAAAAAGCCTTGGTGGATCCGAAACTCACGGCGGATGTCACACAGCTCCAAAGCGATGTCTTTTTTCATGACCTTGCACGCTCCTGAAGGCGAATCGGTGCCGGGGCCGGGGCGGCGAACAGGCAGCGCGCCATGTGCCCGTCCTGTTCGACTTCGGGGATGTGTTGCGCGCAGGCCGGGATCGCCTGACCGCAACGATTGCGGAACGCACACCCTTGCTGTTCGCCGACCAGGCTCGGCACCAGGCCTGGAATCGAACCCAGCGCCTCACCCGGTTTGGTCCGGCCAGGGATTGGAATACTCGCCAGCAGACCCCGGGTGTACGGATGCTGCGGGTTCTCGAACAGTTGCAGGGCAGGGGCGGTTTCGACGATTTCCCCGGCATACATCACGGCGACCCGGTCGGCGATCCGTGCCACCAGCCCAAGGTCGTGGGTGATGAAGATCACCGCCAGGCCGAGTTCTTTCTGAATGTCGCGGATCAAGCGCAGGATCTGCGCTTGAATGGTCACGTCCAGCGCCGTGGTGGGCTCATCAGCGATGATCAGGTCCGGTTCGCACATCAAGGCCATGGCGATGATCACCCGCTGGCGCAGCCCGCCGGAAAGTTGATGCGGATACTGGCGCAGGCGCTCGGTGGCATTGCTGATCCCGACCTTCTCCAGCATCTGCGCGGCGCGCCCCAGGGCCTCCTTGCGTGAGACCTTGCGATGCTGGGTCAGTACCTCGCTGAGTTGATCGCCAATGCTGTAGGCCGGGTTCAGCGAGGTCATCGGCTCCTGGAAGATCATCGCCAGGCGGTTGCCGCGCAGGTCGCACATGCGCCGCTCGCTCTGGCCGAGCATGTCGATGCCGTCCAGCGTCAGCCGGGACGCGGTGCGTTTGGCCTTGCGTGGCAACAGGTCCATCAACGCCAGCGAGGTCAGGGATTTGCCGCAGCCGGATTCCCCGACGATGCACAGCATTTCACCGCGCTCGACTTCAAAACTCAGGCCGCGTACGGCATGCAGCATGTCATCCGGCGTCGGGCTGTTGCCCATGGGGATGTCCACGCGCAGGTTTTCTACATGGAGTAGTGCCATGTTCGGTTCCCTCTATCAGTTACGGCGGTCTATCAGTTACGGCCGTCGGGCAGGATCAGATCGCGCAGGCCATCGCCGACGAGGTTGATGCCCAGCACCAGAATCATCAGGGCGACGCCGGGAATGGCGATGACCCACGGGGAAAAGAACATGTAGGGCTTGCCTTCCGCGATCATCAGGCCCCAGGACGGCGTCGGTGGCTGCACGCCAACCCCGAGGAACGACAGTGCTGACTCCAGCAGGATCGCGTGGGCCATTTCCAGCGTCGCGACGACGATCAGTGCGCCGACCAGATTGGGCAGGATTTCACTGACCAGAATGCGCAGGGTCGAGCAGCCGAGCGCCTGGGCCGATGCCACATATTCAGCATCGCGAATCTGTTGCACCGAGGCCCTGACCACCACCGCGAAGCGATCCCATAACAGGCAGCCGAGCAGCACGATCACCACTTTCAGTGAGCCGCCCATCAGCGAGGCCGAGGCCAGCGCGACCATCACCACCGGCATCGCCAGCCGGGTGGTGATCAGGTAGCTGATAAACCCATCGACCTTGCCGCCGTAGTAGCCCGCCAACAGCCCCATGAGCGTGCCGATAAAGCCGGAAATCAGCGCCGCTGCAATGCCGATGAACAGCGAAATACGTGCGCCGTAGAGCAGCCTCGACAGGTAGTCACGGCCCAGCTTGTCGGTGCCGAGCACGTATTCCCAGGTGCCGTTGGCCATCCATACCGGTGGTTTCATGCGCAGCATCACGTCTTGCGCATAAGGGTCGTAAGGTGCCAGCCACGGCGCGAACAGTGCACCTGCGAAGATAATCAGCAACAACACCGCGCCGATGGCGAAACCCCGATGCCGCAAGCTCTTGCCAAGCACTCGGCTCAGGCTGCTCGGTGGTGGCAGGTAGTCATTGATCGCGAGGGTAGTGGGGGTGCTCATGTAGGCCTCCTAGCGCACGCGAATACGCGGGTCGAGCAGTGCGTTGAGCACATCGGCCAGCAACGTGAGGATGATGTAGATCACCGCAATCAACAGGACCACGGCCTGTACCACCGGAAAGTCGTCACGGGCGATGGCGTCCCAGGCAAGTTGCCCGATGCCTTGCAGGGAGAATACGGTTTCGATCACCACCGAGCCGCCGAGCATGAAGCCGAACTCCACCGCCGCCAGCGCGACGACCGGAATCAGCGCGTTGCGCAGTGCATGCTTGAACAGCACACGGGCAGGGCGCAGGCCCTTGGCGCGAGCGGTGCGGATGTAATCGGAACTGAGCACATCAAGCATGCCGGCGCGGGTCAGGCGCATGATTGCCGGCGTCGCGTAGTAGCCCAGGGCAATGGCCGGCATGACGAAGTGCAGCAGGGTCGCGTTGCCGGACACCGGCAGCCACTTGAGCGTCACCGCGAACACCACGATCAGCATCAGCGCAAACCAGAAACTTGGCATCGCCTGACCCAGCACCGCGATGCTCAAGGCCAGCCGGTCAACCCAGGTGTCGCGTTTGACCGCGGCCAGCACGCCCAGTGGAATGGCCACCAGCAAGGCGATCCCCAGCGCCATGGCGCCCAGCCCCAGGGTAATCGGCAAGCGGCTGGCGACGAGGTTGTAGACCGATTCCTGAAAGAAAAACGAGTTGCCCAGGTCCAGCCGCAGCAAATCGCCCAGCCAGTTGAAGTACTGGGTCGGCAGCGGTTTGTTCAAGCCGTACTGCACGCGAATCTGTTCGATCTGTTCGCTGGTGGCTTCCGGTCCGCCAATGGCAGTGGCGAGGTCGCCGGACAGGTGCAAAAGAGAAAAGCTGATCACCGACACGGTAATGGCAACGCAAATGGCGATGCCCAGGCGGCGCAGAAGGAATCCAAGCATGGCAAGTTTCCTCATATCCAATGGATGACAAGTGTGAGGACGTGTACGTGGCGCACGAGAGTCCGTGCGCCCGGTTACGTATTACTTCCACGTGGACTCGACGAAACGCGGCAGCTCATCCGGGTACGGTGTGAACGCGAGTTCCGAGGTGTAGGCGTAGTTCATCGAGTAGTTGAACAGCGGCGCCCAGTAGGCCTGCTCGCTGATGCGCTGCAAGGCCTTGCGGTAGTTGTCCTTGCGCACTTGCGGGTCGAGGGCATTGTCGGCGGTCTGCAACCAGCCCTGGACTTGTGGGTCCTTGATATTGTCGTCCGGATTGCCCTTGAACCAGGTACCGGCCGACGCCGAGGTGTCGAGGATCGAGAACGAGCCCCAGGCCTGAAACGACATGGGCACCTTGCCGCCACGTTGCTGATCGCGCAGGGCGGCGTACTTCAAGTAGCGCAGCTTGGCGTTGATGCCCACCGCGCGCAGGTTGCCGATGATGGCTTCGACGTAATCACGGTCGCGATAAGCGAAGATTTCTGTCTCGAAGCCATTTGGGTAACCGGCTTCGGCGAGCAGCGCCTTGGCCTTGGCGGGGTCATAGTCGTAGACCGTGGCCGCAGTGGTATCGCAACCGAACTGACCGGGATAACAGGCAACCTGCAAGGGCTTGGCTTCGCCCCCCACCAATTGCGTGGCCAGCGCATTGCGGTTGATCGCATGGTTGATGGCCTGGCGCACCTTGAGGTTCTTCATCGGTGAGTTTTCAGTGGAGGTGCCCCGTGCATCAAGAATCAGGAAACCGATGCGCATGGTTTCGCCACTGGTCACGGTCAGGTTCGGCATACCCTTGAGGTCGACCGCCTGATCCGAGGTCACACGCCAGGTCCAGTCGACACCGTCGGTCATCAACTCGGCCAGACGGGTTTCTGCATCCGGGATCACGCGGAACTTGAGGTGGCTGATATGGGGCTTGCCTTGTGGGCTGTCCGGGAAGTAGTCCTTGTTGATCTCCATGGTCACGCCTTCGCCGGCCACCACCGACACGGCTTTATACGGCCCGGTGCCAATGGGCTTGCGACTGAATTCGGCCAGGCCGACCTTCTCGAAGTACTGCTTGGGAAACATCGGAACGGCGTTGGACAGGTATTCCAGTGCCGGCGGGAAAGGCTTCTTCAAATACAAGCGGACGCTGTAGTCACCGGTTTTTTCGGCGCCCTTGATCCAGTCTACGTTTTGCACGGTAACGACTTTCGCTTCGGGCGACACCACGTAGTTGAGGGTGAACACCACGTCGTCGGCGGTGAAGGCGTCGCCGTTGTGAAATTTGACGCCCTTGCGCAGCTCAAAGTCGAGGGTGGTGTCGTCGACCTGCTTCCAGCTGGTGGCCAGCATGGGTTTGTATTCGCCGCTTTTGGGATCGCGGTAGATCAGGTTGTCCCAGATCAGCCGGCCGAGAATCACGCCTTCGCGTAAATCGTTGTGATAGGGGCTGATGTTTTCAGGCTCGCTGTCGGAAGCGTAAACCAGGGTGTCGTTGGCTTTGCCGGCATGTGCCGGAAAGCTGCTGATAAGGCCCATCAGCGCGATACTGCAGGCGAAACCTTTGATGCCCATGCCGTCGTCTCCGTTGGCGAGAGTGGTTGAATCAAAGGGCAGCGAATCGCAAATGCGTAGAAGGAGGAGGAAAAGGTCGGGCGCTGTTTTTTTTGGTCTGGACACGAATGTAGGGAAGGGCTATCAATGCCACAAGCACAATATTTCGATACTTCCTTTGCCGAAAAGGCAATCCTTGGAGGCTCCGATGCAGCTGTATGGCGTGCAGTCCACGGCACTGCGCTATTTTCTTGAGGTCGCGCGATGCGGATCGATCAGCGAGGCCTCAATGCGGCTGAATGTGGCGGCATCAGCGGTGAGTCGACAAATTTCCAAGCTTGAGTTGGCCCTGGATGCCAGCCTGTTTGAGCGTCGTGCCCGCGGCATGGTGCTCAGCGAGGCGGGGGCGCGACTGGCGGCTTATGCGCGCAAGTCGCAGCTTGAGGCCGAGCAGGTGGTGCTGGAAATTATCGAGTTGCATGGCTTGCAGCGCGGTCATGTGCATGTTGCCTGTTCGGAAGGATTTGCCTTGGAATACATGCCCAGGAGCATCAGCGCGTTCAGGCGTGAGTATCAGGGCATTCATTTTACGTTGGAGGTCTGTGCGCCCGCTGAAGCGACCGAGAAGGTTCGCTCCGGTGAAGCCGACCTGGCGATGACGTTCAGCCTGACGCCGCAAAAGGAAATCAAGGTCGAGCATGTCCTGAGCGGGGCGATTTTTGCCGTGGTCTCCAATGCCCATCCCTTGGCCGGGCGGGAGTCTGTCAACCTCGCCGAGTTGCAACCCTGGCCCATTGCGTTACCCAAGGCCGACACTACGATACGGCAACTCTTCGACATCTGTTGCGGCGTCCAGGGGTTGTTGTTCGACCCGGTATTGACCACCAATTACGTTGCCGCGCTCTACAGTTTCGTCCGTGAAGAGGGAGGCATCAGCCTGGCCAGCGAAATGACCTTGCACCAACAGGTGGCGGACAAGCAGTTGCAATGCTTGCCGATCCTTGATGAAGGCATGCAGGCGCGGCGCATCGAACTGCAAAGCATGGCTGGGCGCAATCTACCGGCGGCGGTTTCGGCGTTCAGGGATTTTCTGATCGCTGAGCTGGCGAAGGCGAAGCGGCTTTGAAAAGATGAGGTTATTGCAGCGGCCCCACCACTTGCCGATAACGTTCTTCCCCCTGCGGCGTCTGGCGGGTCAGGTTGATTTCCAGGCCGATGGGATCGGCTTTACGGTTGCCGGCCAGCTGACGCCAGCCCTGGCCCGCTTCCCAGATGCGCACTTGCAGGTCGCTGACACCGGATAAGACGGCCACTGCTTTTTTGGGCGCAGGCAACGGGTATCGATCACTGGCCGCTGATGTGGCGCGGTACAGCGTGTCACCCTCCAGCCACCAGCGCACCCGTTGCAGACCGTTTTCGGGAAGGGCTGCATTACGAATCACGTTCAGTTGAAAATCATGCTGGTCGGAGCTGCGAACGCTGATTGCGGCGAGCCCGTCGGGCTGTTCGTCATCGTTCAAGGCTGGCGTTCTCAGTTCAACGCTGGCGCGCAGGGCCAGGTCGCGGTCCAGCTGGTTGAGTGTGCGCAACAACGCTTCGGTTTGTTCAGTGCTGGCCTGCAGATGGCTGTCGGCACGGCTCACGCTGTCGAGGCCGCGCCAGGCAATCAGGCTGACAATGGACATCAGCATGATCGCCACCATGACTTCAATGAGGGTAAAGCCGCGCTGGTGAGTTTTCATGGTGCATTTGCCACGCGTATCTGGCCGGTCGCCGTGCGTTGAATGTCGAGGCGGTGCTGGCCATCCGAAAGCTGCAGTTGCAAGGGCGAGGCAAACCATTCGGCATTCAGCACCACCGATTGCCTGGGGGTTACCCGCACGCTCATCGAGGGGGTTTCCCAGGCACGGGGACGCAGTTGCGGGTCGCTCATGAAGTGATCCCAGCCCTGGCCAGACTCGTGGCGCCGACTGAAGCGAAACCCTTTAGTGTCGGCCCGCCACGTGATGGGGCGGCCGTCGGCCCGGGCTTCGGCCTGGGCGATCTGCAGCATCTGGACCACGCGGTTGGCGTCCTTGCGCAGCAATTGCAACGGGTCGGGTTTGATGCTCAGGCTGATCGCCGCCGAGGCGATGCCGATGATCACCAGCACCACCATTAATTCGATCAGGGTGAAGCCTTGTTGATTGGCCTTGGTCATGACACAACGCTCCTTCGTCGTGGGTCTCTCCTGTAGACTGCCCGGCAGGACAACAAGGAGGTTTTGTCTTGGTCGCTATTTTTCGTTTGACCGCGCCGCGAGTGGTGCAGGCAGTGGCATTGGCCGCGGCGCTCGCGGGGGTGCTGGTCTGGTCTTCCGTGTTGCTGACGTCGGCCGAGTCCCAGGTGCCGCCGGTCGAGCCGCCGGTTTTGGCCGCTCGCCCGGATACACCGGCGTTGCAGTGGTTTTCCAACCAGCCGGCGGTGGTGGACATCAAGGTCTCCGGCCTGATGGCCGGCGCGCGCGGGGCGGTGGCGATCCTGAGCCTGAACGAGGGGCCGCCGCGCAGTTTTCGGGTGGGCGAGTCATTGGCCCAGGGTGTGCGCCTGGCGGCGATCGAGGGCGATGCAGTAGTGATTGAGCGGGGCACGCAGCACACCCGCATCAAGGTCAGCACGCTGCCGGACTCGGTGGTGCTACCGCGCTTGACCCGACCCTGAACGCTCATTGGGGCGTTGCCTTCGGCGGGTTGAGCAGCGTTTCCACCCGCGCCAGCGGCGGCGCCTCGCGCTTGCGCTCCGACACCAGCAGGGTGACGCGCATCAGGCGTCCATCGGCGCTCGGTGCGATGCTCTGTTCGCAACGCAACAGCAAGCGGCCCTGATCACAGTCAAACGCTTTGTGCCCCCTGGGCAGGCGTCCCTCCAGGCGCAGTTCGGCGAGCCTGCCCTGGGCCGACAGCAGCGCCATCGAGCGGTCGCGCAGCAACCCATTGCTCTGGGTCATCAAGCCTGCAACGCGGACCGCCGCCGCCATCGCCACGGCAATGATCGCCAAGGCCACGAGCACCTCGATCAATGTAAAACCCTGCTCCTTGCGCGACAGCTCCATGGGTCACTCTTGGCGTAAAAACACGCCGTAGAGTAGCACTCAGGGAGCCGCGGGCAGCGGCCAATTATTTTTGCTATCCAGATAGTTAGTTTTGTTACACTGCGCGCCGAATTAGGATCGAGCCAAGGATGGTGGATATGGATTTCGCGCGCATCAAATATGGGCCTCGCGCCCGCCACGCTCAGCAAGGGTTCACGCTGATCGAGATCATGGTGGTGGTGGTCATCCTCGGCATTCTGGCGGCGATTGTCGTGCCTAAAGTGCTGGACCGTCCGGACCAGGCCAGGGCGATTGCGGCCAAGCAGGACGTCGCCGGCCTGATGCAGGCGCTCAAGCTTTATCGCCTCGACCACGGCACCTATCCCAACATGAACCAGGGCCTCAAGGTACTGGTCGAGCGCCCGGCAGATGCAAAAAATACCAACTGGCGTTCTTACCTGGAGCGCCTGCCCAACGACCCCTGGGGCCGTCCTTACCATTACTTGAATCCCGGCGCGAACGGCGAAGTCGACATCTTCTCCCTCGGTGCCGACGGACAGCCTGATGGCGACGGTGTGAATGCCGATATCGGATCCTGGCAGCTCTAAGCGCGGCCATGAAATCACACTCGCCCACCGGGGCGAAACAGCGCGGCATGGCGATTATCAGCGCGATGCTGATCGCGGCGGTGGTCGCTGTGTTCGCCGCCGGCATGCTCACCCGCCAGAGCGTTTTTACCCGTTCGCTTGAGGCCGAGCAGGCGCGAGTGCAGGGCAGTGCATCACTGCTGGGCGGCCTGGAAGTCAGCCGGCGATTGCTCCGGGACGCCCGTGAGCAGGATGTGCTGACGCGGCTTGACCAGCCATGGGCCCGGCCGATCAACACCGCTCAGGACGGCGAATTCGAAGGCCGCCTTGAGGACCTGCAAGGCAAGTTCAACCTGCGCAATTTAATCGCCCAAGAGTCTGTTGATCTCGGGCAGATGCGCAGCTTTGAGCGGTTGTGCGAGATGATCGGTGTCGAGGCCCGCCTGGCGCAGCGCATCAGCCAACGCGTGATTGCAGCCTACCCACATAGGCCGGTTGCCTCAACAGTGGGGCAGCCACCCCCGCCATTACCCGCCACCCAGCCGATGCTGCGCAGTCTTGATCAATTACGCGGTATCGAAGGCCTCAATGAGCGGGTCCTGGCGCGGCTCGAGCGTTACGTCAGCATTCTTCCGGTCAACACCTGGGTCAACGGCAATACGGCCAGCGCTGAGGTGCTGGCCGCGGTGGTGCCGGGTTTGTCCTGGGCGCAGGCCAAGGCGTTGGTCGCCGAGCGCGATCGCGGCCAGTGGTTTATCAACCGCGGCGACTTCGTTAACCGTGCGCGATTGCCCAACCTGAACGTGGATCACCTCAACGTCGGGATCACCAGTGAGTGGTTCCTGCTCCAGGGGCAGGCCCGTCGCAACCAGCGCCGTGTGCACCTGGCTGCGCTGCTGCATCGTCCGGAAGACGCAATGCCCAGGGTGATCTGGTCGAGGCTGGGCGTATGACGCGCCTGCGCCTTGCCTTGCCGCCGCTGGAGTCCTTGACGTCGGACACCGAGCTTGAGTTCGCGCAACTGGACCGCAAGGGGCGCGTCAGCCATACCGGCATCAGCACCCTTGGCCAGCTGGGACAACAGGCCAAGTCTCAGGCCGTCGAGTGTTTCCTTCACCCCATGGACACGGTACTTACTCGCATCGAGCTACCGCCGCTGTCAGCGTCCCGTATCGATGCGGCCGTTACCTGCGCTGCGCAGGCGTTGATCCTGGGGCCCAGCGAGCAGATGCATGTGGCGCACAGCGCTCGCGATGCCGATGGACAGGTGCACCTGAGCTGGTCGCCCAAGGCTGTACTGGATCGCCTCGGTCAGTTGCTTGGCCTGCACGGATTGAAGCTGGGCGGCCTGTATCCGGCGCCTTACCGCTTAGCCGTGCCAGCGGCCGGGCAGGTCAATGGGTGTGTGGTAGAGGGCCAGTTGCTGCTGCGCTTCACCCTCGCCCATGGGGCGGTGGAACCGTTGGTTAAGGACCGTCTGGAAGCGCTCGCCGCCAGCGGCGAAAGTGTGCTGTGGCCCGTGGACCACCAGCGCTGGAACGGCGCTGCCCCTGGCTGGGGATTGCACGCCGGGGTCGGCCGGCGCACTGCACCGGCGGCCGGTTGGGGGCGGGCGTTGGGCTGTTGTGCGTTGGCCGTGGGTGTCTGGGTGGCCGGGCTCAACCTTTACGCCGCCCGCGAAGTTGCGCAAGGGCAGCAGCTCAAGCAGCAAATGAGCCAGCGCGTGAAGCACGCATTTCCCGAGTTGCCGGTGATTCTCAACCCTCTGCAACAGGCTCGCCAGCAGTTGGCGATCCGGCAAGGGGGCGGGCCCGCGCAGCTCAATCACGACTTTGCTTACCTGGTGCAGCAAGCCGCCATGGCGCTGCCGTTCATGGCTGGCAGCGTCCAGCAGCTGACCTTCAGCGAGCGCCAGTTGCAGCTGCAGATGACCGCCGAAGCCACTCCCGCTGCCGACGGCGCTGTACAGGCTGCGCTGAGCCAGGCGGGACTTTCCGCCCACCGCAACGAGCGCATCTGGACGCTGAGTGCGATGGCCGAACCCGCGTCGGGAGAGGGTGATTCCAGCGTGGAAAACGACGATGAATAATCCGCGGCTGATGGCCTTCAACGGACGCTGGAAAGCGTTGGCTCCGCGGGAAAAAACCATGCTCAGCGGTGCGGCGGTTTTTCTCGCCGGCCTGTTGGTCTGGCTGTCGCTGATCCAGCCAGCGCTTAAGAACATTGACTATTGGCAAGTCGAAACCCCGAAGCTGCGCGCCCAGAGCCAGGCACTGGCGCTGTTGCTTCGCGAGGTCACCACGCCTGTCGGGCTGGACCTTGAGCACTCATTGCGGCAATCCCTCGACGCCGCCGGCCTGGCGGGACACTACCGGTTGCAGGCCCAGGATCTGTCCTGGCAACTGACACTGGACGCGGCCCCCGCCGATGCGGTGCTCGGCTGGTTATTGAGTGACCCAAGGCAATTTTCGCTGGACGTGGTGGAGGCCCGTTTGCAACGCGCCGGCGAAGCCTCGGCCGACAACACGGCAGGCACTCTCACAGGAACCGTCCGTATGGATCGGATGCACGGAGCTAAGGAAGCATCATGAAGTGGTCAGGTTCCCATTATGTACGCACGGCTGCGCCGTTTCTGTTGCTCGCACTGGGGGCGTGCAGCGCGCAGCCCACGGCGGATTTACCCCAGGACAGTGAGCTCGGCCTGCCCCTGGCCACCACCCAGCGCAGCGGCGATGCCTTGGTAGACCGGCAGCGTGCGCAAGTGCAAATCGAACGGCAGTCGCGGCCCTTGCACAAGGTTACCCACCCCGCACGTGGCGGCGGTGCCGATCACAGCGGCGTGGCGCCGAACAAACCCTTGGGCGATCAACCGGTCACGCTGAATTTCGTCGAAGCCGACATTCAAGCCGTGGTGCGGGCGTTGTCCCGTGCGACGGGGCAGCAGTTCCTGGTCGACCCGCGCGTCAAGGGCTCCCTCACGCTGGTTTCCGAAGGGCAGGTGCCGTCGCATCAGGCCTACGACATGCTGCTGGCGGCACTGCGCATGCAGGGCTTCAGCGTGGTGGATGTGGGAGGTATCGCGCACGTGGTGCCCGAGGCCGATGCCAAGCTGCTCGGCGGGCCGATCTACAGTGCTGACAAGCCGGGCGGCAGCGGCATGCTCACGCGCACCTTCCGCCTGCAATACGAAAACGCGGTGAATCTGATCCCGGTGCTGCGCCCGATCGTTTCGCCGAACAACCCGATCAACGCCTATCCGGGCAACAACACCATCGTTGTCACCGACTACGCCGAGAACCTGGCGCGGGTGGCGCAGCTTATCGACGGTATCGATACCCCGAGCGCCATCGACACCGACGTGGTGCAGGTTCAAAACGGGATCGCCGTGGATATCGCCGAGATGGTCTCGCAACTGCTGGAGCAGCCGGGCAGCGATCCGACGCAGAAAATCACGGTGGTGGGCGACCCGCGCTCCAACGCGATCGTGATTCGTGCCGGCAGCCCGGAGCGAACCGAGTTGGCGCGTAACCTGATCTACAAGCTGGATAACGCCCAAGCCAACCCAAGCAATTTGCACGTGGTGTACCTGCGCAACGCCCAGGCCGCGAAACTGGCGCAGTCGTTACGCGGTTTGCTGACCGGTGAAAGCGACAGCGGTGGCGGTGACAATGCGCGGTCGGCCCTCAGCACAATGGGTGCCAATATCTCCGGCAGCCAGACCGGGCAGGGCAGTGGCCAAGGCAGTACCACCAGCGCCAATGAGTCGGCGCAGACGACCGGCAGCTCGAGCAGCCAGCCCGGCGGGCAAACGAGTGAGCAAAACGTCGCCTTCACCGCCGGTGGCGTGACCCTCCAGGCCGACTCGACCACCAACACCTTGCTGATTTCTGCCCCGGAGCCGCTGTACCGCAACCTGCGTGAAGTCATCGACATGCTCGACCAGCGCCGCGCCCAAGTGGTGATTGAAAGCCTTATCGTTGAAGTCGGCGAGGACGATGCCAATGAGTTCGGCGTGCAGTGGCAGAGCGGCGACCTGGCCGGCAAAGGCGTGATTGGCGGCACTAACCTGGGCGGCGCGGGGTTCAACCTGAATGGCAAGACCAGCGTTGACGTGCTGCCCGGCGGGCTCAGCCTCGGCTTTATCAACGGTACCGTGGATGTGCCCGGCATTGGCAAGGTCATGGACCTCAAGGTGTTGGCCCGCGCGCTTAAAAGCAAAGGCGGCAGCAACGTCCTGTCGACGCCGAACCTGCTGACCCTGGATAACGAGGCGGCCAGTATTTTTGTGGGCCAGACTATTCCGTTTGTCAGTGGCAGCTACGTGACCGGTGGCGGCGGTACCAGCAATAATCCGTTCCAGACGGTCACCCGTGAAGAGGTCGGCTTGAAGCTGAATGTGCGCCCACAAATCTCTGAGGGTGGCACGGTCAAACTCGATATTTACCAGGAAGTCAGCAGCATCGATGAGCGCGCGTCCAGCAGCGCCGCGTCGGCCGGCATCGTCACCAACAAGCGCGCGATCGACACCAGTATTTTGCTCGACGACGGGCAGATCATGGTCCTCGGCGGCCTGCTCCAGGACGGTTACAGCCAGAGCAATGAAGCCGTGCCGTGGCTGTCGAGCATTCCGGGGCTGGGTGTGCTGTTTCGCAATGAGCGCCGGGCGGTCACCAAGACCAACCTGATGGTGTTCCTGCGCCCGTATATCATCCGCGACAGTGGTGCCGGGCGCGCGATCACCCTGAACCGCTATGACTACATGCGCCGTGCCCAGGGCCATTCCCAGCCGGAACACAGCTGGGCGATGCCGGATGTGCAGGCGCCGCAGTTGCCGGTGGTGGAGAAGGGGATTCCGGACGGGCAGCAGCAGGGGCCGAGGGCGGTGATTCGGGCGGTGCCTGTAGGTGCACGACCGTGAGCCTGTTGTACGCAGGACCAAATGTGGGAGGGGCGATGTATTCCTGCGGGAGAGGGGTATGAGTCTGTTGCCCTACGCCTGGGCCAAATCCCAACGCATCCTCCTGCGCCCCGGCGCCGACGGCATGCTGCTCACCGTCTGTCCCTCCACCCCCGGTTGGTCCATCAGCGAAGTACGGCGCCAGTTCGGCCAGGCCCACCTCGAGCAGGTACGCGACGACGAACTCGACGGCCTCCTCGCCAGTGCTTATGCCGATACGGGCAGCGCCGCCGCTGTGGTGGGTGCGGCGGAAAACGAGGTCGACCTCGACCGCCTGATGCAGGACATGCCCGAGATCACCGACCTGCTCGACACCCAGGACGGCGCGCCGGTGATCCGTATGATCAACGCCTTGCTCACCCAGGCCGCGCGGGACGAGGCCAGTGATATCCATATCGAGCCCTATGAAACCCACTCCGTGGTGCGCTACCGCGTCGACGGCACGTTGCGGGATGTGGTGTCGCCGCGCAAGGCGCTGCATGGCGCGCTGGTGTCGCGGATCAAGATCATGGCCCAGCTCGACATCGCCGAAAAACGCTTGCCCCAGGACGGTCGTATCGCCTTGCGCGTGGCGGGTCGGCCGATTGATATTCGTGTGTCGACCGTGCCCACCGGGCATGGCGAGCGCGTGGTGATGCGCCTGCTGGACAAGCAGGCCGGGCGGCTGCAACTGGAGACCCTCGGCATGGCGCCCTCGGTACTGACCAGGCTCGATACCTTGATTCGCCAGCCCCACGGCATCGTGCTGGTCACCGGGCCCACGGGCAGCGGCAAGACCACCAGCCTGTACGCCGCCCTGGCGCGGCTGGATGCGAGTACCAGCAATATCCTCACCGTGGAAGACCCGGTGGAATACGACCTGCCGGGCATCAGCCAGATCCAGGTCAATGCCAAGATCGACATGACCTTCGGCCTGGCCCTGCGGGCGATCCTGCGCCAGGACCCGGACATCATCATGATCGGTGAAATCCGCGACCTGGAGACCGCGCAAATCGCGGTGCAGGCTTCGCTCACCGGGCATTTGGTACTCGCTACGTTGCACACCAACGACGCGGTATCCGCCGTCAACCGCCTGCTGGACATGGGCGTCGAGCCGTTTTTGCTGGCGTCTTCAATGCTTGGGGTTCTGGCGCAACGCCTTGTGCGTCGTCTCTGCCCGCAATGCAAGGAAGAAGACCCGGCCAGCCCGGGCACCTGGCGTCCACTCGGGTGTTTGGCGTGTAACCACACCGGCTACAGCGGTCGCACCGGCATTCATGAACTGTTCTGCATTGACGACGCGATTCGCGCGCTGATTCACCAGGGCGCCGGTGAGCAGGCGCTCAGGGCCGCAGCCCGCAGCGCCGGTATGTGCAGCATGCGTGAGGATGGCGAACGCTGGGTCAACAGCGGCGTGACGGCACCCGAAGAAGTGCTCCGCGTGACACGGGACGCCTGATGAATCGCTACCGTTTCGAAGCCGCCGACGCCATGGGCAAGATCGAGAGCGGACACCTGGAAGCCGACAGTCAGCGCGAGGCGTTCGGGATTCTGCGCCGGCGTGGCTTGACGGCCTTGTCGGTGCACCTTGAGCAAAATACGGCCTCAGGGGCTGGCGCGGGCCTGTTCAGCGCCAAGCTGTCGGACAACGACCTGGCCTGGGCCACGCGGCAACTGGCGAGCCTGCTCAGCGCCAGCCTGCCACTGGAGGCCGCGTTGAGTGCCACGGTGGAACAAGCCGAGCGCAAACACATCGTCCAGGCCCTGAGTGCGGTGCGTGCCGATGTACGCAGCGGCATGCGCCTGGCGGATGCCTTGGCCGCGCGGCCACGGGACTTTCCGGAGATCTACCGCGCGCTGATTGCGGCGGGAGAGGAGTCCGGCGACCTCGCCCAGGTGATGGAGCGGTTGGCCGACTACATCGAAGAACGCAATAACCTGCGCAGTAAAATCCTCACCGCGTTTATCTATCCTGGAGTGGTAGGGCTGGTCTCGATCGCCATCGTGATCTTCCTGCTCAGCTACGTGGTGCCCCAGGTGGTCAGTGCGTTTTCCCAGGCGCGCCAGGACTTGCCCGGGCTGACATTGGCGATGCTCAATGCCAGTGATTTCATTCGCGGTTGGGGTTGGCTGTGCCTCAGTGCTTTGATCGCGGGTTTCTGGGGCTGGCGTGTGTACCTGCGCAACCCGCTGGCGCGTCTGGGTTGGCATCGTCGCGTGTTGCGCCTGCCGCTGATCGGGCGTTTTGTACTCGGGCTCAATACCGCACGGTTTGCCTCGACACTGGCGATTCTCGGCGGCGCCGGGGTGCCGCTGTTGCGTGCACTGGAAGCGGCACGCCAGACCTTGTCCAACGACTGCCTGAGCCAGTGCGTCAACGACGCCACTGCCAAGGTGCGCGAAGGCGTCAGCCTGGCCACGGCGCTGGCGGCGGAAAAAGTATTTCCGCCCCTGCTGATCCACCTGATAGCCAGCGGCGAAAAGACCGGCTCGCTGCCGCCTATGCTCGATCGCGCCGCGCAGACACTGTCCCGCGATATCGAGCGCCGGGCGATGGGCATGACCGCACTGCTGGAGCCACTGATGATCGTGGTGATGGGCGCGGTGGTGCTGGTGATCGTGATGGCGGTGCTGTTGCCGATCATCGAGATCAACCAACTGGTGCAATAGCTGCACAAAAAAGCCCTCGTCACCGAGGGCTTTTCATTTCACAGATGACAGTGCTGCTTAGAGCTTACCGGCGCCGGCCTTGGCCTTGACGTCGGCGGCGACCTTATCGGCAGCCAGCGGAGTGTAGCTGTACGGTGGGGTCCAGCCGATGCTCGAACTCCACGAGCAGCTCAATGCGCTGCCGTTGAGGGTCGAGCCGGTGTCGCGGTAGACGCTGCCACCGTAGTCGCCGGCGATCTTGTCGCAACCGCTGATACCGGCGATTTCGAAGGCGTTACGCTCGGAGAAGATCTTCGAGTTCTTGCCCACACCGTGAGCGTACGAGAACGGGTACACCTTATGGCTGGTGCTGCCCACATGGTAGTTGTTGTACAGATGCACCTGGCCGAAACGCACGCGCGGCGCACGGGCAGAGATATTCTCAAACAGGCTGTTGTGGATGGTGACCTTGAGCTTGCCGTCATCGGTGGTGCGGCTGTCGCTGGAACCGATCAGGTTGTTCTTCTCGTGCGACTTGAACGCCGAGTACGAGATGGTCACGTAGTTGGCGCCGTTTTTAACATCCAGCGCGCCGTCGTGATGCTGCTTCGGACGGCCGTTGGCACTGCCGTTCTGGTCATCGGTACGGCGGCCATCGGTGAAGGTCACGTGATCGACCCACACGTTATTGGCGCCCTCGATGGTCAGGCCATCGTATTCCGAGTTCCAGTTGCCGGCGCTGCCGTCCGTGGGGTCCCACTTCGGCTCGGGATCCCACGGGTTTTCGATGGTGATGTTGCGGATGATGACGTCGTTTTCCTTGGCATAGAAGAAACCCTCACGGATCTCGGCATTGCTGGTGGTACCGACGATGGTGGTTTTGCCAGGAATATCCAGGCGACCGCGTACCTTCATATCAGCAGTCGTCGTATAAGCCTTGCCTTCGCTGATATCGATGATGCCGGTGATTTTGATAATACGGCCGTTGGTGCCCACCGAAGCGCTCAGTGCGGTTTTCAGCTCAGCCGCGTTTTTTGCCGTGTAGATATTATTCGCCGCAGCTCGCGAGCCGCCCTTGGTGCCGCCGTTCTGAGTGGCCCAACCGGTGGTGGCCGAATCCAGCCAGATGTCCGCGGCATGCGCAGGAACGCTGGAAAACAGCAGGGCACCGATAACGGCACTGGCCAGTTTGGAGGCAGTGAAGGTTGAGGGTTTTGTCATGAGTAATCAGATCCTTGATTAACTTGAGTGTTTAAACGCGCACAGGCATGCGCGTTTCTCGAGCGGACGTCCTTGCCACTGGTGCAGCGAATCGAACGTCCGCTGCATGAGAAATACTATCATGTGTGTCTTTGTTGTCGTACAACTGTTTGTAAAATTAACGAGTAAAAAGTTTTATTGACTAAAATAAAATATCGGATAATTATTCCTGTGCATCTGCTCCCACGCAGAGTCATTTTCAGGGTTATCCCGATGAGTGTTAAAACCCCGTCTGTACTGGCGACTCTTTACGTCGAGGCCAATGAGTCGTGCTTTGCAACCCCCGTGGCACCTGCGCTGATGCAGGGCTTCCCGGCCGAGCCGAAACACCGGGTAACGTGGCACAACTGGATGCGCGCGCCCTTCAGCCAGTGGGGGTTCCGTCATCTGGCGCGGCTGCGTCCCACGATTGATGTGGCGGCGGGTTCAAGGCCTGCCGGTCAGCTCAAGGAAGCGCCCACAGCGCTGGACCCGCTGTGTTTCGACAGCGAATGCGGGCTCAGCATCAGCGTGATCGAACACCTTGTGGCCAGCCAGACCGACGCCTTTTTAGTGATGCAGGGCGACACGGTGTTGTTCGAGCGCTACTTCAACGGCCAGCGCGCGGATGATCGGCACATCATGTTCTCGGTGACCAAGTCGCTGATCGGCACCCTTGGCGAACAACTGGTTTCCAACGGCATGCTCAAGCCCGAGCTGTCCGCCGCGTACTACGTGCCTGAGCTGGTGGGCAGTGCGTTTGGCGATGCTACGGTGCGCCAGTTGTTCGATATGGCCGTGGGCATCGACTACAGCGAGGTGTATGACGATCCCGCCTCCGAGAGTTCGCAGTACGGTTATGCCTGCGGTTTCCAGCCAGCACCGGCGCAGTACGCCCAGTTTGAATCGCTGTACCAATACCTGCCGTCACTGAAAAAACGTGGCGCACACGGCGGCTTTTTCCATTACGTGACCGCCACCACCGAAGTCCTGGCATGGGTCATGGAACGGGCCTCGGGCCAGGCGTGCAGTCAGATGCTGGAACAGATCTGGGGGCGCTTGGGCTGCGAGCGCGACGGTTATTTCATGGCCGATCCCTGGGGCCGTAACGTTGCCGGGGCGGGCTTCAGTGCCACCTTGAGAGACATGGCGCGCTTCGGTCGCCTGCTCGCCAACGACGGTCGCCAGGACGGGGTCGAGCTGTTGTCGCCCGAGACCGTAGCGCGTATCGCCGCCGGTTCTGATCCGGCGATCTACGCGCAAAATGCCGAGTTCTCCAGCTGGACGCCGGGTGCGTCCTATCGCAGCCAGTGGTACGTGTTCAACGACCACAGCCAAGCCCTGATGGCCGGAGGGATCCACGGCCAATACCTGTTCATCGACAAGCCGTCGGGTGTGGTGATCGTCAAGCAATCGTCACTCACCGATGCGGTCAGCCCGTTCGATAACGACAGCGTGCGCATGCTGCGCGCGATCGCCGCCCACCTGAGTCGCTGATCCACGCCAAACAATAAGAGTCTTGCGTTCTATTCACCTGGCTTGCCCAGGTGTTGGCGGCGCCCTGCGTCGCCATTGACTGCCCTGTAACAACAATAATTCCACAGGAGCTTCTTATGGTTTTCACCAAGCGTTTCTCTCGAGCGCTGTTAGCGCTCGGCTTACCCTTGACCACCCACGTCGCGCTGGCGGGCTACACCTTTGAGGACGGCGATCTCAAGGGGGAAGTCAACCTCACCGTGGGCGGGGCGACGCTGTTTACCCGTGGCGTCAACTTCGGCAGCGGCCAGGTCGATGCACGCAACGGTAAAAACGGCGGCGCCCGCATCAACTGGCAAGAGGTCTACGTAAAACCGGGGGTCAAGCTCGAGTATGCGCTGCAACCGGATTTCAGCCTGCTGGCCGGCGGCTCCCTGGTGGGGGCGAGTACCTTCGGCGATGGCGATGCGGGAGGCTTCACCCGCAGCTCCGACGGCAAGGCCGCAGCCGAAGAACTCTACGGCGGTTTTCGCGCCGGCGAGTGGAAGTTCACCGCCGGCCGCCAGAACTACATGATCGGTACGGGGTTCATCGTCATGGACGGTAACCTCGACCAGTACAAGGATGGCGCCTACTGGCTCGGCCCGCGAACCGCCTTCAAGGATTCAGCGATCCTGGCCTGGGATCATGGCGCGCTGAAGTCCCAGGTATTCACCCTGCGCACCGATGATGACCTGGGCGATTTCCGCATGACCGGCGTCAACCTCGACTACAACCTCGATGACCAGGTGACGCTCGGTGCCATGGCCATGAAGGTCAATGCCCTCGGCCCCAGGGGCAGCACGCTGCCGCGCCGCCGGGACGGGATGCAGGTGTACAACGTCAGGGCGCTCAACGCCAAGGTGCCCGGCGTCCAGGCGCTGACCCTGAATGCCGAGTACGCGCTGGAGCGCGGCAGCGGCGAGGGTGTCGACTACGATGCCAACGCCTGGTATGCCCAGGCCGACTATGCCTTCACTACCTTGCCGCTGACGCCGATCATTGGCTACCGCTACGCGAGCTTTTCCGGCGACGATAACCTCACCGACAACCGCCAGAAAGCCTGGGATTCACTGAGCAAAGGCTTTGTCGACTGGAGCACGTGGCTGGTCGGGGACGTGGTCGGCAACTACCTGCTGTTCAACAGCAACGAAAACGTCCAGCAGTTCTCCCTCAAGACCCACCTCAACGACACCCTGACCCTCGGCGCGATTCACTACCAGTTCTGGCTGGACGAGAAAAACTACATGGGCGCGCCTGTCAGCGATCGGCGCTTTGCTGACGAAAGTGTGGTTTTCCTCGACTGGACGCCCACGCCGTCGTTCTATACGTCGCTGTCCTACAACTGGGTCAAGCCGCTGGCCGCCGCCAAACAGGTATTCGGCGATGACCAGAGGTTCAGTGCGCTGGAACTGTATTTCACCTACCGCTATTAAGTGCTGCGAGCCATCGCGGCCGCGCTGGAGTGTTTTGATCATGAACAGATTTTTGCGTAACACCGTGCTGGGCACTGTCGCCTCGTTGCTCATCAGTGGTGTTTGCCTGGCTGAAGAACGCACCGTACGGATCTACAACTGGATCGAATACCTGCCACCCGAAGTGCTCAAGAGTTTCCAGGAAGAAACCGGCATTCGCCCGATTTACGATGTGTTCGACAGTGCCGAAACCATGGAGTCCAAGCTGCTGACGGGCAACTCCGGGTATGACGTGGTGTTCCCCGGCACCGCCAACCTGGGGCACTTGATCACGGCCGGAGCCGTGCAGCCGCTGGACCGCCAGCAGTTGCCGAACTGGCAGCACCTGGACCCGCAGTTCATGCAATCCCTGGAAGCCGTGGGTGACACCGGTAACCGCTACGCCGTGCCTTACCTATGGGGTACCACATTGATCGGCTACAACGTCGACAAGGTGCGCAAGGCCCTGGGCCCCGACGTGCAGATGAACAGCTGGGACATCATCTTCAAGGAAGAAAACCTCGCCAAGCTCGCCAGTTGTGGCGTGGGTTTCCTCGACGCCGGCAACGAGATCCTGCCGATTGCCCTGCACTACAAGGGCCTCGACCCCAATAGCCAGAAGCGTGAGGACTATGTGCAAGCCCAGGCCGTGATGATGAAGATTCGCCCTTACGTCACTTACTTCAACTCGTCGCGCTACGGCATGGACCTGGCCAACGGTGATATCTGTGTGGGCGTGGGCTGGTCCGGCGGTGTCGCATTGGCCACGCGACTGGCAGATGCCGCCGGCAAGGGGGTCAAGGTCGAGATGGCACTGCCCAGGGAAGGCGCGCCGATGTGGGCGGACGTGATGATGATCCCGGCCAAGGCACCCGATCTGGCGGAGGCCCATGCGTTCATCAATTACATCCTGCGCCCGGACGTGATTGCGCGCATCAGCAACAAGATCGGCTACCCCAACCCGAACAAGGACGCCACTGCGCTGGTAGACGCCAGTATCCGCAACGACCCCAACATGTATGTGCCGGAGGAAGCGCGCAAGACCCTGTTCGCCCTGGAACCGATTCCGGCCGCCGTGGAGCGCATCCGTACCCGCACCTGGACGGCCATCAAGAGCAACCGCTGATCAGTGTGGCCCGGTGCGTGCGCGCCGGGCTTGGAGCTTGCCATGACAGAACGGATTGACATTGCCCCCAACTTGCAGCGGGTGCTGACCCTGCGCGTCGCGATAGGGCCGGGTGTGACACTGGGCGACAGCGTTGAAGGCCTGCGCTGCAACTACCCGATTGTGGGCGGGGACTTCGATGGGGTCGGCATCAGCGGCCAGGTCCTGGCGGGCGGAGACGATTGTTTTGTTTTGCGCCCGGATGGCATCGGTCAACTGGATGCCCGCTACAGCCTGAGGACCGACGAAGGCGAGGTGATCAACATCCGTAACCGCGGCGTATTGACCATGACTGAGTACGGGCGCCAGCTGGAGCGCGACGGTCAATGGCCGATTCCTGAGACGGAGTACCGCTGCACCTGCACCCCGGTGTTTCAGGTGCCCAAGGGGCGGCTGGACTGGCTCACCCGTTCAAGTTTTATCGGCCTGGTGCATTACCCGGGCGCCCACCAGGTGGTGATTCGTTGCTATCGCTTTTACTGAGGCCCGGCCCTGGAAGCTGTCAGGCCTGCATGCCGTAAAACAGCAGCTCGGTGATGCGCCGTACCTGCGTCGAGTGCGCGTCGATATCCGGCTGTTCCTGGTTCACCAGCCTGAACAGTTGCAGGTGCGAATAGTCGTTCAACAGGAACGCGGCCAACTCCACATCGAGTTGCGGGCGCAGCTTGCCGGCCCGTTGCAGTTCCCGCAGCAGTTCGCTGATTTCCGCCCTGAGCGCATCGTTCATGGCGCGATAACCGGCCGGCAGTTCATTGCTGCCGCCGAACAGGATCAGCGGCAGCAGTTCACGCCACAGGCTGGGGTGCATGACTTCCAGGGCATAGCCGGTGAGCAGGCTTTCCAGGTGGCACAGCGCTTCGACCGGATCGTCCATTGTGTGGATCTCGCGGCGGGTGTCACTGATTGCGCGCTGATCGGCGTGATGCAGGATTTCCAGGATGATTTCCTGCTTGTTGCCGAAGTACTTGAACACCGTCGGCGGCGACACCCCGGCCTGGCTGGCGATCTGTTCGATGGTGGTGTTCTGGAAACCCTGGCGCTCAAACAGCTCGATCGCGGCCTGGCTGATAGCTTGCCGGCGTTCGGCTTTCTGACGTTCACGCAGTCCGCTCACAGGAGATCCTTGTCACGAGTAAAAAGAGGGGCGCTTATCGCCCCGGTATCCCTGCAAAATACTTAATTGGGTAAAGCTTTTAAAGCACTAATTGGCATTCAAGGGATTTGCCGCTGATGCTTCTTCAACCGGTAGGCAAATTGAGCGCGGCTGAGCCCCACAAGCCTGGCGGCGGCGGCCAGGTTGCCGGCGTTGCGTTGCAGGGCTTCGTTGAGCAGGCGCGATTCAAGGCCTTCGATGGAAAACCCCGGTTCCAGTTGGCCAAGGGTGTCGAACAATGCCAGGCACGGCGGCGGTGCGCTGTTGGACAGGCTGCCGTGGTCGTCCAGGCCATAGGGATCGGCGGGCATCGGCTCGTTGCGAAACAGGTGCACCAGGTCGATGGGTTGGCCTTCGTCACTGGCGATCAGGCCGCGTTCGATCAGGTTTTGCAGTTCGCGCACGTTGCCCGCGAAGTCATAGCGCAGCAACACCTTCAGGGCGCGCATGGTCAGGCCCGCCGGCGTTCGCGCGTATTCCTGGCAGAAGCGCGTGAGGAACGCATTGATCAACAGCGGGATGTCGTCCCGGCGTTCGCGCAGCGGGGGCAGGGCGATGGGGTAGACATTCAGGCGGTAAAACAGGTCTTCACGAAAGCTGCCGTCAGCCACGGCTTTACGCAGGTCGATATTGGTGGCGGCCACCACGCGCACATCCACCTTGATCCCGCGCACCCCGCCGACCCGTTCGATTTCCCGTTCCTGCAAGGCCCGCAGCAACTTGCTTTGCCCGGCCAGGCTGAGGCTGGTGATCTCATCCAGAAACAGCGTGCCGCCCTGGGCCCGTTCGAAACGTCCAGGCCGCGAGTGCGTCGCGCCGGTATAGGCGCCGCGTTCGACACCGAACAGTTCGGCCTCGATCAGGTTGTCCGGAATGGCGGCGCAATTGAGCGCCACGAACGGGCTGTCCTGGCGGCGGCTGAGCTGGTGCAACTGGCGCGCAAACATCTCCTTGCCGACCCCGGACTCGCCGCTGATCAACACCGTTGCCGGGGTCAGTGCGACACGTTGCAGGGCTTGTGTCGCGGCGTTGAAGGCCGCACTCGCACCCACCAGTGTTTGCGGCGGGTTGGCCCTGGCACTGTGGTTCACCGGGTGGTCGGGCGTGGGCGCGACCGTGGCGTTGGTGACGGCCTGGGACACATTCAGGTAGCGCAGGTCCTGCTCGACGTCACCCCATTGCTCCGCGGTCTTGCCGATCACCCGGCAACAGCGGTGGCCCATGCCCCGGCATTCCACCTCGCGGAAAATCACCATTTGCCCGAACAGGCCACTGACAAAACCGATCGCATAGCCGGTTTCAGTCCAGCACACCGGGTCCTGGCCGATGCCGTAGGCACCCACGTGTTCATCGGCCTCGCAGGAGTGGTGCCAGAGGAACTCGCCTTCATAGAACCCCGAGTCGGCATCGAACTTGAAGTGCAGCGGTTCAACCTTGGTCATGCCTTCCAGGGTGTGCAGGTGGGTCCCGGCGCGAAACACGGCGGCGGCATCGGCCTGTGGCCAGCGCTCGCGGATCAACCGCGCGTCCCGCGCGCCGGAGACATAACCGGTGCGGGTGAACAGGCCACGCGCCTGCTCCAGCCCCAGGCGTTCGATGACCTCCGCGCGCAGGGCACCGAACGACGAACCGTGCAGCAACACCATGCGTTGATCGTTGAGCCAGATACGCCCGTCTTCGGGCGAGAAGAACAGGCAATCGGTCAGTTCCGCCGGGGTGGGCGAACTGCTCTCACTGAGTTGACGGCTGTCGCCGCGCGGATGGTAGGGCGCGCTGGCCACCCGGTCGTCGGGCAGCGCGCTGGGGGGATTAGTCATTGTTATGCCCCTGCAAAGCGAGTGATCGATATGAGTAACTGCTCAGATAGTTATTAAACATAACCTTATCAATTGAACAAGTGGCGGTGCCGCGGTTTTTGCAGCCGATGGGGCGGTGAGGCGTGGGCGCCGCGTGGCAGGCCTCGTCCCAGAGCCCTCGGTCCTTTATGTCTGCGTCGTTGGGTGCAAGCGGCACAGCCTTTGCTCAAGGCTTGATGCGGCGTTTGCACCCTGTGCAGGCGATGACAATTACAAGAACCGGGAGTTGCCATGTCAGTACCTGAAACCACCCACTTGCTAGAGCGGGCCATTGCGTCCGAATGCCTGTTCAACGGCGATTGGATACCTGCCTCGGGGTCCGTGATCGCGGTGATCGAACCCGCCACCGGCGAACCCCTGATGCGCTGTGCCATGGCCAACCCGGCCGACATCGCCGTGGCCTGCCGCAGCGCGGCGTTGGCCCAGCCGGCCTGGGCAGCACTCGGCCCACGGGAGCGCGCCGAGGTGTTTCGCAAGGCGGCGGACCTGGCCCAGCAGTCCTTTGCCGAACTGGCGCTGTACGTCGCGCGGGAAACCGGCGGCGCGTTGTTCAAGGGCGAGCACGAAGTGCGCGAAGCGATTGTGCTGCTGCATCAGGCGGCGGGGCTGTTGTCCCAACCTCACGGGCTGGTGCTGCCCAGTGCGGCCGGTCGCCTGTCCTATGCCCGGCGTCAGCCCCATGGCGTGGTCGGGGTGATTTCACCGTTCAATTTTCCGCTGGTGCTGTCGCTGCGCTCGGTGGCCCCGGCCCTGGCGGCGGGCAATGCGGTGGTGCTCAAGCCCGACCCGCAGACCCCGGTCAGCGGTGGTTTTCTGATCGCCCGGCTGTTCGAGGAGGCGGGCTTGCCCAAGGGCCTGCTGCAGGTATTGCCCGGTGCCGCGCCGGCGGGTGAGGCGCTGTGCCGCGATCCGAATGTGCAGATGATTGCGTTCACCGGGTCGACGGCGGCGGGGCGCAAAGTCGCCGAAGTGGCCGGACGACACCTGAAAAAAGTCGCGCTGGAACTGGGCGGCAAAAACCCGCTGATCATTCTCGAAGACGCCGACCTCGACCTGGCCGCGAGCAATGCCGCCTGGGGCGCCTGGCTGCACCAAGGGCAAATCTGCATGGCCACCGGCTTGATTCTCGCCCATGAATCCATCGCCGAACGCCTCACGCGCAAGTTGGTGGACAAGGCCCGGGCGTTGACGGTGGGCAATGCCGCCCGCGGTGAAGCCGCGCTCGGCCCGTTGATCAACCAACGGCAATTGCAGCGCGTGCACGAGATCGTCAGCGACAGCCTGCAAGCGGGCGCGCGGTTGGAGGCAGGTGGCGAATACGACCAATTGTTCTACCAGCCCACCGTGCTCAGCGGTGTGCGGCCTGGGATGCGCGCGTTTGAGGATGAAATCTTCGGCCCCGTGGCCACGGTGGTCAGTTTTGCCACGGACGAAGAGGCCATCGAACTGGCCAACCGCACCGAGTACGGCCTCTCGGCCGCGATCATCTCGCCTTCGGTGGGGCGTGCCATGGCCATCGGCGAGCGGCTTGACTGCGGCCTGCTGCACATCAATGACCAGACCGTCGCCGACGAATGCATCAACCCCTTTGGTGGGCGCGGCGCTTCCGGTAATGGCGGCAGCGTAGGCGGGCCGGCCGACTGGGACGAGTACAGCCAGTGGCAGTGGGTCACGGTGAAAAACACCCCGCCTGCCTATCCGTTCTGAATCCCGGCGCATCGATTTGATTTACCCATGCCTATACAAAAATAAGAGGGCTTGAACATGAACCTGCACAACAAAACCTTGATCGTCACCGGTGTCGCTTCGGGCATTGGTGCGGAGCTGGCACGGCTCGCGCGCTTCCAGGGTGCCACGGTGATCGGCGTTGATCGCCATGCACCGCAACTGACCCTGGATGGCTTCTTCCAGGCTGACCTGGGCGATCCGGCCAGCATCGATGCCCTGGTGGCACGCCTGCCGGCGCGGGTCGACGGACTGTGCAACATCGCCGGCGTGCCCGGTACCGCGCCCGTGCAGGCGGTAGCCACGGTCAACTACCTGGGGTTGCGGCACCTGACTCAAGCACTGCTGCCACGTATGGCGGCGGGCGGCAGCATCGTCAATGTCGCCTCGGTGCTCGGTGCGCAATGGCCGCAACGCCTGGAGCTGCACAAGGCCCTGGCTGCCACCCAAGGCTTCGAGGCCGGGCAGCAATGGCTGGCGGCCAATCCGGTGGAGCAGGCCAGCTGTTATCAGTACTTCAAGGAGGCGCTGATCGTGTGGAGCTTCCGGCAATCCCAGGCCTGGTTTCGTGATCACTCGGTGCGTATCAACTGCGTTGCCCCGGGGCCGGTGTTTACCCCGATTCTCGACGATTTTGTCAGCATGCTTGGGCCGGAGCGGGTGGCGGCGGACAGCCAGCGCATGACCCGTCCGGCCCTGGCCGATGAGGTGGCGGCGGTGATCGCCTTCCTTTGCTCCGACGCCGCGCGCTGGGTCAACGGGGTCAATCTGCCGGTGGACGGTGGGTTGGCGGCGACCTACGTGTAGGGGTTGCTACAGCGGTAAACCCCGGTGCGGATCCACCGTGCCGGGGGTCTTGAACAACAACAAAAATACAGGACATACAAGATGCTCAAGCCTATCTTGCGGGCGGCTGCGGCCGGGACCTTTATCGCACTGTCATCGACTGCACATGCTTACGACTTGCCCGGCCTTAACCTGGGCAGTACCAGTTTCTACGACGGCTCACCGGCACCCGCCGGCCCGGGCTGGTACCTGGAGGAATACCTGACGTATTCCCGGGCCAGCCGTTTCAATGATGCCAACGGCAACAAGCTGGCGTTGCCCAAGCAGGAGGTGGAAGTGGTGGCGCCTACCACGCAGATCATCTACCTCGGCCAACCCCTGGCCAATGGCGCGATGCCCGGATTCACCCTGATCAACACCTCCCTGGCCCATGTGGATGTCGACGACGGGTTGAACAATGCGGCCCTGAGTTCTCGCGCCGGTTTTGGTGATGTGATTGTGGGGCCCTTCCTGCAACTGCCGACCCTGAGCCGCGCCGATGGCAGCCCGCTGTTGACCCAACGTATCGAAGCCGATATCTCGGTGCCGGTGGGCGCCTATGACCGCAAGCGCTCGATCAACCCAGGCAGCAACTTCTGGTCATTCAACCCGTATTACGCGGCGACGTACTGGTTCAGCCCGACGTGGTCGGCGAGCGGGCGGTTCATGTACCTGTGGAATGGCAAGAACGATGATCCGCAGGCAGGTTTTGGAGATGTTTCCGATACCCAGGCCGGGCAGGCGTTGCATGCCAACCTGACCCTGCAATATGCCGTGAGCCAGCAACTGAGCGTGGGGGTTAACGGCTACTGGTTGAAGCAGATCACCGACACCCAGGTCGATGGGCACGCCGTGAGCGGGCGTCGGGAGAAGGTCTGGGCCATTGGCCCAGGCCTGGTCTACGGGTTCAGCAAGGAAGACGTGCTATCGGTAAATGCCTACTTCGAGCAGCAGGCGGAGAACCGCACGCAGGGCAACAAACTGGTGCTCAATTGGCTGCATAAGTTCTAGTGGGCGCCGTACGCACCATCACGCTGATGATGGTCAGTGCGGCAATCACCACCCCGGGGGAGGTCGCCAGCAGTACCCCGGCGGTGCCGGCGCCCGCGGCGAGCAGTTGCCCGGCCGCCAGCGGCCCGGCCACCGAACCCAGGCGGCCGACGGCCACCGCGGCACCGACACCGGTGGCGCGCACCGAGGTCGGGTAGGAGGGCGGTGCCGATGCGTACAGCACCAACTGCGCGGCCATCACGAACAGGCCGGCGGCAAAACCGGCGATGGCCATGGGCACGATGCCCATCGACAACCCGACCCCGGCCAACGCCGCCAGCAACCCGGCATACACACCCAGCACCACTTTGACGGCATTGCAGCGGTCCAGCAGCACGCCGCCGAGCAGCGAGCCGAGGGCGCCGCCGATATTGAAGAGCATCTGCACCATGCCCGCCTGGGGCTTGCTGAAGCCTTGTTCCAGCAACAGCGACGGCAGCCAGTTAAGCAGCATGTACATCACGGTCAGGGTGAAGAAGTAGCTGAGCCACAACGCCAACGTGGTGCGGGCGCGACCTTCGCCGAACAGCGCCTGGCCGGTGGAGGGGCGAGCGCCAGGCGTAGTGTCGCGCTGTTGGCGAAAGGCGCTGGACTCCGGCAGCAGCAGGATCATCAACGGTACGGCGAGCAACGGCGCCAGGCCACCGATGATAAAGGTGGTCTGCCAGTGCTCACTGGAAAACATCGCCACCACCGCGGCCAATGCGCCACCCAGCGGCACCCCGCAGTACATCACGCTGATGGCCGTGCCCCGGTTGCGTTCGCTCACCGCTTCGGCGCACAGCGCGATCAGGTTGGGCAGTGCGGCGCCCAGGCCCAGGCCGGTGAGAAAGCGCACCAGCAACAGGCTGGCGTAGCTGTCGACAAACGCGGTGCTCAGGGAAAACAGCCCGAACAGCAGCACGGCACCCACCAGGATTTTCTTGCGCCCGATGCGGTCGGCGACCCAGCCGCCGAAGAACGCCCCCGGCAGCAGGCCGATGATGCCGACGCTGAACACCCAGCCGAGCATCTTCGGATCCAGGGCGAACGTTTGACGTAACCCGGCGGCGGCAGTGCCGGCGGCCTGCAGATCGAACCCTTCGATCAGCGCAACGATAAAGCACAACGCAATAGTCAGCGTCGAACGACGCGATGGACTGTCCATGGGCAAACCTCATTGTTGTTTTTGTTGTGGTGACGAGCGCGAGTGGCTGCTGATGATTAAGATAACAAAGATAACTAAAAAATGAATCGTGGATTAATCCGCCCATAAAACATAAATAAATCCATGTAATTCATTGGCTTGCGATGTTGATTCATATGCAACTAAAAAATAGATAGCTTTATTAATGTTCGATTATCGCTCAGTTGCGGTTGACGGGCACCGCCGGCTGTTTCCATTCTTGGCTCGCGAAGCCGACCGGGCCGAGCGTGTGCCACCCCAAAAACAACAACAAAAAATGGACATCGAACATGCCAGAACTCCCTATGGAGCAAGCCGTTGCAGCGGCGCCCGTCGCCTGTGTGTCGAACAATACCCCACGCCTGCTCATGGCATGCCTGGCCTTGAGCGTGTTGCCCACTTCGCTATGGGCCGCAGGCTTTATCGACGACAGCCACGGCACCTTGACCTTGCGCAATTACTACCTGGACCGCGACTACAAGGACGACGGAGCGAAGACCGCCGCGCGGGAATGGGCCCAGGCGTTCATCCTCAACCTGGAATCGGGCTACACCCCGGGCCCGGTGGGCTTCGGCCTGGATGTGCGCGGGTTGATGGGGGTCAAGCTCGACTCGTCGCCGGACCGCAGCGGCACCGAGTTGCTGCCGGTGTCGGCCAGCGACAAGCGCGCCGCCGATGAGTACTCGCGCCTGGCCCCGACTGCCAAGCTGCGGTTTGCGCAAACCACGGTGAAGGCCGGCGATGTGTCGATCTTCCTGCCGTTCGCCTTTGCCAGCCCGTCGCGCCTGTTGCCTCAAACCTTTCGCGGCACCACCTTGAGCTCCAAGGACATCGATGGCCTGACCTTCAACACCGGCTACATCGACCGCATCAACAAGCGCGACTCCACCGACTACCAGGCCATGACCATCGCCTCGCCCAACCGGCGGTTCAACGCCACCGCCACCACGTCGCACCTGGCGTATGTGGGCGGTGACTATCAGCTCAACAAAGACCTCAGCCTGCGCGTCTATCACTCCCAGGTCGCGGACCTCTACCAGCAGGACACCCTGGCACTGCTGCACAACCTGCCGTTGGGCGATGGCGTGCTCACCAGCGACCTGCGCAGCTTTTTCAGCCGCGAGGACGGCAGTGCCAAGGCGGGCAAGGTGGATAACCGCAACCTCTCGGCGCTGTTCGGCTACCGCCTCGGCGGCCATCGCGTCAGCCTTGGCTACATGCACTCAAGCGGGGAGACGGCCACACCCTATATCTCCGGCACCGAGTTGATGGGCATGAGCGAGCTGACCATGAGCTCGGACTTTCTTAACGCCAAGGAGCGCACCTGGCAAGCCATCTATGACTACGACTTCGCCGCAGCGGGTGTGCCGGGGCTCAAGAGTCGGCTGCGCTATGTGCGCGGCGACAACATCGAACTGGCCGCTTTCAATGCCAAGGACCGCAAGGAGCGCGAGTTCCAGATGGAGTTGGGGTATGTGATCCAGGACGGCCCGCTGAAGAACGTCGGGTTCATGGCGCGCAAGTCGATCTACCGCAATGACTTCCCGAGCGGCGCGGCGTTTCGCGATGAAAACCAGACCCGTTTCCTGGTGCTCTACACCGTGGCGCTCTGGTAAGCCGCTCAGTCCTGGTAGACCTTCTTCAGCAGGCGCAGCAGCTCTTCGCGTTCCTGGGCGTCAAGGGCGGCCGTGGCGTCCAGGTCACTCTGGGCGGCGATCGCCTTGAGCTCCTTGAGCAGGGTTTCGCCGCTCTTGCTGAGGAAGATCCCGTAGGAGCGCTTGTCCGGCTTGCAGCGCACCCGCACGGCGAGGGCGCGGCTTTCCAGCTTGTTCAGCAACGGCACTACCTGGGGCGGCTCGATGGCCAGTGCGCGGGCCAGGTCGGCCTGCATCAGCCCGGGGTTCTGCTCGATGATTGCCAGGGCCGAGAACTGTGCGGGGCGCAGGTCGTGGTCCGACAGCCGGCCGATCAGGTTCTGGAACAGCTTGAGCTGGGCGCGGCGCATGGCGTAGCCGATCAGATCGTCCAGGGCTGAATCCAGCGGCGGCCGTACCTCGTCGTTGTCGGGCAGGGCCTGGCTGGCGGCGGCGATGGTGGAAGGCTTGGCCATTGGCAGTGCAATCCTCAGAAGGTGGAGGTTAAGAAGGCTATCTAGTTTGCCGGGGTTGGCGCGCCATGGCTATGCCGGCTTTTCACAACGCCTGGAAAACACAGGTTTCATCGCGTAAAAATATTGGTTATCCGGATTAATAGTTAATTGACATAACTATATTTGCGGTTTAATTTCGACTCATCTTCAAACCCAGAACAAGAGCGTACCGCCATGAGCAATTACGAAGGCCGTTGGACCACCGTCAAGGTTGAGATCGAAGAAGGCATCGCCTGGGTCATTCTCAATCGTCCGGAAAAACGCAACGCCATGAGCCCGACCCTGAACCGGGAAATGATCGACGTCCTTGAAACCCTCGAGCAGGACCCTGCCGCCGGCGTGCTGGTGCTGACTGGCGCCGGCGAAGCCTGGACCGCCGGCATGGACCTCAAGGAATACTTCCGCGAAGTGGACGCCGGCCCGGAAATCCTCCAGGAAAAAATCCGCCGCGAAGCCTCGCAATGGCAATGGAAACTGCTGCGCATGTACGCCAAGCCGACCATCGCCATGGTCAATGGCTGGTGCTTCGGCGGTGGTTTCAGCCCATTGGTGGCCTGCGACCTGGCGATCTGTGCGGACGAAGCGACCTTCGGCCTTTCGGAAATCAACTGGGGCATCCCGCCGGGCAACCTGGTGAGCAAGGCCATGGCCGATACCGTGGGCCATCGCCAATCGCTGTACTACATCATGACCGGCAAGACCTTTGGCGGGCAGAAAGCCGCCGAAATGGGCCTGGTCAACGAAAGCGTGCCGCTGGCTCAACTGCGCGAGGTGACCATCGAACTGGCGCGCAACCTGCTGGAGAAAAACCCGGTGGTGCTGCGTGCCGCCAAGCATGGCTTCAAGCGCTGCCGCGAATTGACCTGGGAGCAGAACGAGGATTACCTCTACGCCAAGCTCGATCAGTCGCGCCTGCTCGACACCGAAGGCGGTCGCGAGCAGGGCATGAAACAGTTCCTCGACGACAAGAGCATCAAGCCTGGCCTGCAGGCGTATAAACGCTGAAGGGCGCGGCCGCCTGGCCGCGCCGTTGTACCCTGCTTGAACGTATTCCCGATAAAGACAATAAAGAGGAATCACCATGCTGGACGTGCCCCTGTTGATCGGCGGCCAGTCGTGCCCCGCCCGTGACGGTCGAACCTTCGAGCGCCGCAACCCGGTGACCGGTGAAGTGGTCTCGCGGGTGGCCGCCGCCACCCTGGAAGATGCCGACGCCGCCGTCGCCGCGGCCCACGCCGCGTTCCCCGCGTGGGCGGCGCTGGCGCCCAACGAACGCCGCACCCGCTTGCTCAAGGCTGCCGAGCAATTGCAAGCGCGCAGCGCCGAATTTATCGCCGCCGCCGGCGAAACCGGCGCCATGGCCAACTGGTATGGCTTCAACGTGCGCCTGGCGGCCAATATGCTGCGCGAAGCGGCGTCGATGACCACCCAGATCACCGGTGAAGTGATCCCCTCCGATGTTCCCGGCAGTTTCGCCATGGCCTTGCGTCAGCCCTGCGGCGTGGTGCTGGGCATCGCGCCGTGGAATGCCCCGGTGATCCTCGCCACCCGCGCCATCGCCATGCCGCTGGCCTGCGGCAATACCGTGGTGCTCAAGGCCTCGGAGCTGAGCCCGGCGGTGCACCGCCTGATTGGCCAGGTGTTGCAGGATGCCGGCCTGGGCGATGGCGTGGTCAATGTCATCAGCAATGCCCCGGCGGATGCCGCTGCGATTGTCGAGCGCCTGATCGCCAACCCGGCCGTGCGCCGGGTCAACTTCACCGGCTCGACCCATGTGGGGCGGATTGTCGGCGAGCTCTCGGCGCGTCACCTCAAGCCGGCCTTGCTGGAACTGGGCGGCAAGGCGCCGTTGCTGGTGCTCGACGACGCCGACCTCGACGCGGCGGTGGCAGCGGCGGCCTTTGGTGCCTATTTCAACCAGGGCCAGATTTGCATGTCCACCGAGCGCCTGATTGTCGATGCCAAGGTCGCCGATGCCTTCACCGCCAAGTTGGCGGCCAAGGTCGCGACCCTGCGCGCGGGCGATCCCGTGGCGGCGGATTCGGTCCTGGGTTCCCTGGTGGACGCCGGTGCCGGCACGCGCATCAAGGCCCTGATCGACGATGCCCTCGCCAAGGGCGCGCGGCTGGTGGTGGGTGGCCAACTGGACGGCAGCATCCTGCAGCCGACCCTGATCGATGGCGTTACCGAGCATATGCGCCTGTACCGCGAAGAATCTTTCGGCCCGGTGGCGGTGCTGCTGCGCGGTGACGGGGATGAAGCCTTGTTGCGCCTGGCCAACGACTCCGAGTTCGGCCTCTCGGCGGCGATCTTCAGCCGTGACACCGGGCGTGCACTGGCCCTGGCGCAGCGGGTCGAGTCGGGTATTTGCCATATCAACGGCCCGACCGTGCATGACGAGGCGCAGATGCCGTTTGGCGGGGTCAAGTCCAGCGGCTACGGCAGCTTCGGCGGCAAGGCCTCGATCGAGCACTTCACGCAATTGCGCTGGGTGACCTTGCAGAACGGGCCACGGCACTACCCGATCTGAGCAGGCGTCGCGACATAACAATAACAAGGCGGCGTTGACCCGCCTTGCTGGAGGACACCCTTGTGAGTTCCGAATTCAGACCGCAACCCCAGCCCGCACCGCGATACCGCGAGGTCTCCATCGGCCACGCAGCGGTGGCGGTCACTGAAGAACACGGCGTGCTGCATATGCGCTCCCTGGAGCCCCTGGCCGAGTTGCCGGCGCGCCTGCTCGATCGCCTAGTGCATTGGGCCCAGGTGCGGCCCGAGCAGACGTTTATCGCGGCGCGTCAGGCCGGTGGTGATTGGCGCCGGGTCAGCTACCGCGAGATGCTCGACAGCGTGCGTGCGATTGCCCAGGGCCTGTTGCGTTACGGGCTCTCGGCGCATAAGCCGCTGGCCTTGCTGTCGGGCAACGACATCGAGCATTTGCAGGTCGCCCTCGGTGCGATGTACGCCGGCATTCCCTACTGCCCGGTGTCGCCGGCGTATTCGTTGTTGTCCCAGGATTTCGCCAAGCTGCGGCATGTGTGCGACCTGCTGCAACCGGGCCTGGTGTTCGTCAGCGATGGGGCCGCTTACCAGCGTGCCATCGACGCCGTCCTGCCGGCCGAAACTCCGCTGCTCAGCGTACGCGGCCATGTGCCTGGGCGCACTCAGGCCAGCTTCGCCAGCCTGCTGCAAACGCCGGGCGGCGCCGAGGCCGACGCGGCGTTCCAGGCCACCGGCCCCGACAGCATCGCCAAGTTCCTGTTCACCTCGGGCTCGACCAAGTTGCCCAAGGCGGTGATCACTACGCAGCGCATGCTCTGTGCCAACCAGCAAATGCTGTTGCAGACGTTCCCGGTGTTCGGTGAGGAACCGCCGGTGTTGGTGGACTGGCTGCCGTGGAACCACACCTTCGGTGGCAGCCATAACGTCGGCATCGTGCTCTACAACGGCGGCACGTTTTACCTCGACGATGGCAAGCCGACCGCCCAGGGCTTTGCCGAGACCCTGCGCAATCTCAAGGACATCTCGCCCACGGCCTACCTGACGGTGCCCAAGGGCTGGGAAGAGCTGGTCAACGCCCTGGAACAGGACGCCGAGTTGCGCGAACGCTTTTTTGCGCGGATGAAACTGTTCTTCTTTGCCGCCGCCGGCCTGTCGCAAAGTATCTGGGATCGCCTCGACCGCGTGGCCGAACAGCACTGCGGTGAACGTATCCGCATGATGGCCGGGCTGGGCATGACCGAAGCCGCGCCGTCCTGCACCTTCACCACCGGGCCGTTGTCCATGGCCGGCTACATCGGCTTGCCCGCGCCGGGCTGCGAGGTGCGCCTGGTGCCGTTGGACGGCAAGTTCGAAGGGCGCTTCCGCGGGCCGCACATCATGCCGGGGTACTGGCGGGCGCCGGAGCAAACCGCCGAGGTGTTCGACGACCAGGGTTTCTACTGTTCAGGTGACGCGATCAAGCTCGCCGACCCGCACCAGCCGCAACTGGGGCTGATGTTCGACGGGCGCATCGCCGAGGATTTCAAGTTGTCTTCCGGGGTGTTTGTCAGTGTCGGCCCGTTGCGCAATCGCGCGGTGCTCGACGGCGCGCCCTATGTGCAGGACCTGGTGATTGCCGCGCCGGACCGCGAATGCCTGGGCGCCCTGGTATTCCCCCGGCTCTACGAGTGCCGTCGGCTGGCCGGTTTGAGCGCTGACGCCAGCGACGCCGAGGTGCTGGCCAGCGCGCCGGTACGCCAGTGGTTCGGCGACTGGTTGCAGCGCCTCAACCGCGAGGCCACCGGCAATGCCAGTCGCCTGGAATGGATTGCCCTGCTCGACGAGCCAGCATCCATCGATCGCGGGGAAATCACCGACAAGGGTTCGATCAACCAGCGCGCCGTGTTGCAATGGCGCGCGGCCAGGGTCGAGGCGCTGTATCGCGGTGAAGACCCTACGATCCTTCGCGCCGGGCCCAAGCCTTGAGCAGCGTCGGGCAGTATTCGGCGTTTGCCGATGCGGCGATTTTCGCGGCGGTGCGCACGCCGTGGGTCGACCTTGGCGGTGCACTGTCCCAGGTGTCGCCTATCGATTTGGGAATCAAGGTCGGCCGCGAAGTGCTGGCCCGGGCCGGCATCGACCCCCTGGCGGTGGACAGCGTGCTGGCCGGCTCCATGGCCCAGGCCAGTTTCGATGCCTACTTGCTGCCTCGGCATATCGGCTTGTACAGCGGGGTGGCGCAAGCGGTCCCGGCACTGGGGGTGCAGCGCATCTGCGCCACCGGTTTCGAGCTGCTGCGCCAGGCCGCTGAACAACTGCGCGACGAGGTGCAACTGGCGCTGTGCGTGGCCAGTGAATCCATGTCGCGCAACCCGATTGCGGCCTACACCCATCGGGATGGGTTTCGCCTCGGCGGCGAGGTGCAATTCAAGGATTTTCTCTGGGAGGCCCTGTACGACCCGGCCCCCGGCCTGGACATGATCGCCACCGCCGACAACCTGGCGCGCCGTTATGGCCTGAGCCGCAAGGCCGTGGACCGCCACGCCTGCGACAGCCATCAGCGTGCCTTGCAGGCGCAACGTGAGGGCGCGTGGGCGGAAGAAATCGTCACGGTCGATAACCAGGTGTTCGAGCTTGAGGGGTATCAGCCCAGAGGCATCAGCCTCGCGCGCCGTGCCAGTGCCGTCAGCGTTGACAGCCACCCACGACCCACTGACCTTGCGGCCCTGACGCGCTTGCGCGCCGTGCATCCAGGCGGCGTGCAAACCGCCGGCAACAGTTGCGCGGTGGTCGATGGTGCGGCGGCGGCTTTGGTGGGGCGTGCCTCGGCCTGCACGCGTCCGGCCCTGGCGCGGCTGTTGGCTAGCGCGGTGGTCGGTGTGGCCCCAGAGTTCATGGGCATCGGCCCGGCACCGGCGATCCGCCTGCTGCTGCAACGCAGCGGGTTGAACCTGGGTGACATCGGCCGCTTCGAGATCAACGAAGCCCAGGCCGCCCAGGTACTGGCGGTGGCCCATGAACTGGAGCTGGACAGCAGCCGCCTCAACGTCGAGGGCGGCTCCCTTGCCCTGGGGCATCCGTTGGCCGCCACCGGCTTGCGCCTGGTGATGACCCTGGCCCGACAACTGCGCCAGCACAACCTGCGCTACGGAATTGCCGCGGCGTGCGTGGGCGGCGGGCAGGGCATGGCGTTGCTGATCGAGAACCCTGCCTACCGGGCTTGAAGCGCACGATTCTTTTTTGTCGATGAGGTGTTCCGATGTGGAGCTATGAGGCGCCCCTGGGCGATATGCAATTTGTCCTGGAACACTGGTTGCAGGCGCCCGATATCTGGCAGCGCCACCCGGCATTCGCGGCCCTGGACCTGCCGCTGGCAGTACAGGTGCTGGAGGAGGCGGCACGCTTCAGCCAGGGCGTGCTGGCGCCGTTGAATAGCAGCGGTGATCGCCAGGGCTGCCGCTGGCAGGCGGGCCGGGTCAGCACCCCGGACGGCTTCGTCGAGGCCTATCGCGCCTATGTCGAGGGGGGCTGGCCGGCGCTGGCGTGTGCCGAGGTACACGGCGGGCAGGGCTTGCCGCAACTGTTCGATGCGGCGCTGCAAGAGATGCTTTACGCCAGTAACCACGCCTGGGCCATGTACACCGGGATCGCCCACGGTGCCTATCTGTGTCTCAAGACCCACGCCGCCCCATGGTTGCAGGCACGCTACCTGCCCGACATCGTCAGTGGCCAGGCCTTGCCCACCATGTGCCTCACCGAGTCCCAGGCCGGCAGCGATGTCGGCTTGCTGCGCTGTCGCGCGCAGCCCCAGGCGGATGGCAGTTATCGCCTCAGCGGCAGCAAGCTGTTTATCTCCGGCGGCGAGCACGACCTCACGGCGAATATCCTGCACCTGGTGCTGGCGCGCCTGCCCGATGCGCCGCCGGGCAGCCGTGGCATTTCACTGTTCCTGGTGCCCAAGCAGCTGGACGATGGCCGGGCCAATGGCGTGCACTGCGACGGCATCGAACACAAGATGGGCATCAAGGGCAGCGCCACCTGCTCCCTGGTGTTCGACGCCGCTCAGGGCTGGCTGGTCGGCGAGCCCAATCGCGGCTTGGCGGCGATGTTCGTGATGATGAATTCGGCGCGCCTGCATGTGGGCCTGCAAGGCCTGGGGCATGTCGAGGCGGCCTGGCAGAACGCTCGCCAGTACGCCGCCGAACGCTTGCAGATGCGTGCGCCGTCAAGGCCGGAAGAGGTGGTGGCCCAGGCGGCAGACCCGATCCGTTATCACCCGGCCATGCGCCGCGTGTTGCTGGAGCTGCGCACCACCAGCGAGGGCATGCGCGCCATCGGCTATTGGGCGGCGCACCTGCTTGATCAGGCCGAGCATGACCAGGACTCGTCGGCCGCCCGGTTGGCGCCGTTGCTGACGCCCATCATCAAGGCGTTTTTCACCGAACAGGGCTTTCGCCAGGCCAGCCATGGGCTGCAGGTGTTCGGCGGTTACGGCTACGTCACCGAGTTCGCCATCGAGCAAACCCTGCGGGACAGCCGCATCGCGATGATCTACGAGGGCAGTAACGAGATCCAGGCCAATGACCTGTTGCTGCGCAAGGTGCTGGGGGATGACGGCCGAGCCTTTGGCCTGCTGCTGGCCGAGTTGCGCGCCGAGGCCGGGCAGGGCGCGCAGTATGAGGAATGCGCAGGCTTTTCCGCTGCGTTGGCCAGCCTGTGCGACGCGTTGGCCAGTGTGGTGCACGCCATCCGTGAACGCACCCACGAGGACAGTGAATACCCCTATCGGGCGGCGCCGGATTTCCTCCAGCTCTGTGGCGTGGCGTTGCTGGCCTTTGCCTGGGCGCGGGCCGCGCGGGTCTCCAGGGCCCTGCGCGAAGACGATCCGCTGCGTGCCGCCAAGCTGCAAAGCGCCGGGTTCTTTTTCGATTACCTGCCGTCGCGGCTGGCGCAGCACCTGGGCGCCATAGACGGGGCACGGGCAGCGCTGGCGTTCATCTGACGCGGCCAGGTGCTTGCGGTACTACTTGCGGTACCATGGCGGCTCACGTTTTCTGGAAGTTGCCTGGATGAGTAAACCCGGTCAATTGGTGCTGGTTGCACTGCGCAAGATGATTGCCAGCGGGGAGTTGGCGGCGGGCGAGCGGCTGATGGAGATTCCCACGGCGCAGCTGTTCGGCGTGTCGCGCATGCCGGTGCGCATGGCCTTTCGTACCCTTGAGCAGGAAGGACTGCTGGTGCCGTTTGGCGGGCGTGGCTATCAGGTGCGCTCGGTCAGCCCCAGCGACATCGCCGGCGCCGTCGAAGTGCGCGGCGTCCTGGAAGGCCTGGCGGCACGGCAAGCCGCCGAGCAGGGCTTGTCCACTGCGGCGCGTGCGGCGCTGGAGCGCTGCCTGGTGGAAGGCGATCAACTGTTCGAAAAGGGCTACGTGACCGAGGATGACCTTGAGGTCTATCACGACCTGAATATGCGCTTTCACCAGGTCATCGTCGAAGGCAGCCACAACCCGGCGATCGCCGACGCGCTGGCCCGCAATGATCACCTGCCGTTCGCCTCGGTGACCGCGCTGGCGGTGGATCGCGAGGACATGGCCCGCGAGTACCGACGCTTCAACTATGCCCACATGCAGCATCATTCGGTTTTCGATGCCCTGGTCAATCGCCAGGGCGCGCGGGCCGAAGCCATCATGCGCGAGCACGCCAATGCAACGTTGCGCTATGCCGAGATCTTCAGCTCAGCCACCGCCGCCGCGCGCATGAAGGTGATTTTGCCGGCGTCGTGAACCCTGTCAGATATCGAGTACCAGCAGCGGGGTTTTCGAGCGCGAGCAGCAGGGCGTGAACTGGTCATTCAGGGCCTGTTCCTGCTCGGTGAGGAACAGGTCGCGGTGCTCCGGTATGCCCTCCAGCACACGGGTCAGGCAGGTGCCGCAAATCCCTTGTTCGCAGGACACGGCAATCTCGATACCGTGGCTTTCCAGAACCTGGACCACGGTCTTGTCGGCGGGGATTTCAAAGACCTGGCCGCTGCTGCCGAGCTTCACCGAAAAGCCGCCGTCGAGGCTGCTGTCCACCGGGGCCGCGCTGAAGTATTCGCGGTGCAGGCAGTCTTCCTGCCAGCCCTGCACGCGTGCGCTGTCGAGCACATGCTGCATGAACCCGCCGGGGCCGCAGACATACAGGTGCACGTCATCGGCGGGCGCTGCCAGCACTTCGGCGATGTTCAGCGCGGTGTGGGGCTGCTCGTCGAAATGCAGGAACACCCGCGCGGCAAACGGCGACGCCTCGAGCCGCTGCACAAACGCCGCACGCTCGCTGGCACGGGCGCAGTAATGCAGCTCGAAGTCGGCACCCGCATGGGCCAGGCGCTCGGCCATGCACAGGATCGGGGTGATGCCGATGCCACCGGCAAACAGCAGGCTGCGACGCGCGTCGTGGACCAGGGGAAACAGGTTGCGTGGTTCGCTGATGGTCAGGCGGGCGCCCTCGTGAACCTGCTCGTGCAGGCTGCGCGAGCCACCCCGGGAGGCCGGGTCCTTGAGCACGCCGATCAGGTAGCGATGACGTTCTTCGGGGTGATTGCACAGGGAATATTGCCGGATCACCCCATCGGGCAGGTGCACGTCAATATGCGCGCCGGCACTGAAGGCCGGCAGCGGCTGGCCATCGACACTGGCCAGTTCATAGCTGCAAATGTCCTGGGCTTCGTTGTTACGGGATACCACCACCACATCGATCATGTTCAGTCCTCGCAAAGTTGTCGCGCTGTTCAGGCGGTGGTGGTGGCGATCAGTTGCGGTTCGAGGGCGCGTTCCTTGGCAATCAGTCGCTCCAGGATCTTGCGCGATTGCACGCCACCCGCGTCGATATTCAACTTGAGCAGGTTGCGCTGCGGATGGGCCAGCAGGTTCTGTTGCTGGCGTTCGAGCATCTCCAGGTCCTCGCTGAAAATCTTGCCCTGGCCCTCGCGAATGCTTGCGGTCAGTGCCTCATCATGGGGGTTGAAGTTGCGCGCCATGCCCCAGAAGTACCAGATCGAGGTCTCGGTTTGCGGGGTGATGAAGTCGACCACGATGCTCGCAGCCTTGTGTTCGGGGGCGGCGTTATAGCCACCTTTGCCGGCGTGGGCCACGCCGACTTCGATCAATACATGGCTGGGCGGGGTGAAGCGGCAGATCTGCCAGCGGTCCACCGGCACGTCATCGGCAAGGTTATTGCCGCGCAGGGCCATGCGCCAGAACGGCGGGGCCATGATGTTTTCCATGTGCCGGGCGGTGACCACTTCATCGCCGTCCACCGTGGTCACGGGCGGCGCTTCGTCGATTTCCTTCTGGCCGATGCTGGAGGCGTGCACGTAGGTTTCGTGGGTCAGGTCCATCAGGTTGTCGATCATCAGGCGGTAGTCGCACTGGATATCGAACAGCCCGCCGCCATAGGCCCACTGGTCACTCACGGCCCATTCCAGGTGGTGGATCAGCGCCGGGTCGGCCTGGGCCTGATCGCCGGGCCATACCCAGATGAAGCCGTAGCGTTCAACGGCGGCAAAGGTCTTGTTGCAGGGAAAACCACGTACCCGCTGGCCGGGCATTTCCACGGTCTTGCCGTCGCCGCCCATGACCAGGCCGTGGTAGCCGCAGATCAGGTTGCCGTTCTCGACATACCCCAGTGAAAGCGGCGCGCCGCGATGGGGGCAGAAGTCCTCGACCGCCACCACGGCGCCTTCCTGACCACGATAAAACACCATCTTTTCGCCGCAGATCTGTCGACCCAGGGGCTTGTGTGCGATTTCATCGGGGGTGCAGGCGACATACCAGGTGTTCTTGGGGTACATGATGACTCTCCAGGCGGCGGATTGTTTTTATTTAATGGATCCATTAAATGGCTGGCCTTATGGAGAGTCAATCTATTGTGGTTGTTTTATTGGGCGATTATCGGACGATTACGTTTCAATGGATCCACTGGTTGGATTCAGTAGCGAATCATCACTGACTTCAACTCGGTGTAGTCTTCGATGAAGGCGCTGCCGAACTCCCGGCCTATCCCGGAGGACTTGTTGCCGCCAAACGGCACCGCCGGGTCCAGCATCGTGTGCATGTTCACCCACACTGTGCCGGCCTCGATGGCGGGCACCATGCGCAGGGCTTTGCTGAGGTCGTTGGTCCACAGGCTGGCGCTCAAGCCGTAGGGAGTGTTGTTCATCAAGGCCAGCAGTTCTTCTTCGCTGTCGTACGGCAAGAACGTGGCAATGGGGCCGAAGGTCTCTTCGTTGAGCAGGGTGTCGTTGACGCTGTTGGCGAGGATGATCGTCGGCTCGACGTAACAGCCCGGCCGGTCGATCAGGTTGCCACCGTGAATGATGCGGTTGTTTTCGGCACGGGCCTTGGCGAAGAACTCGCCGAGTTTGAGCTGGTGCTGGCGGTTGGTGACCGGGCCGAATTCGGTGCGCTCGTCCAGAGGCGAGCCGATGTTCAGCGTGCTCAGGCGCTGGGCCAGTTTGCCCATCACCGTTTCGATCTGCGAACGATGCACAAAGAAGCGTTCGGCGGCGGCGCAGATTTGCCCGGAGTGCAAAAAGCCCGCTTCGATGATGCCGTTGACGGCCTTGTCCAGGTCCACATCGGGCAGGAACCCGGCCGAGTTCTTGCCGCCCAGTTCAAGGGTGGCGCGGGTCAGCCCGGCGCCCATGGCACTCTGGCCCACCGCAATCCCGGTCGGCACGGAGCCGGTGAACGACACCTTGTCGGTGCCGGGGTGTTCGATCAGGCCTTTGCCGACGCTGCCGCCGCCGGTCAAGACGTTCAGCGCACCGGCGGGAAGGCCGGCGGCAATCGCCAGTTCGGCGATGCGCAGGATGGTCAGCGGCGTGAACTCGCTGGGCTTGATGATGATGCTGCAACCGGTCACCAGCGCCGAGGCGAGTTTCCAGATGGCGATCATGGTCGAGAAATTCCACGGCACGATGCCGACCACCACTCCGACCGGCTCGCGCAGGGTGAACGCGGTGTAGCGCTCGCCGGCGAAGGAGGGCAACGATGGGGTGATGGTCTGGCCGCTGATCTTGGTGGCCCAGCCGGCGTAGTAACGCAGGAAGTGCGCGGCCTGGTCGACTTCGAAGGCGCGGGAAATCTGGATGATCTTGCCTGACTGGCAGGTTTCGATCTGTGCCAGTTCTTCGCGGTGTTGCTCCAGCAGGTCGGCCAGTTTGAACAGCACGTTGCCGCGCACCGCCGGTGCGACCTGCGACCACTGTTTGAAGCCTCGGCTCGCGGACGCCACGGCCGCGTCAATGTCGGCCGGGTCGGCGTCGGCGACATCGGCGATGACCTGGCCGGTGGCCGGGTTGATCACCTCCAACCGCTGGCTGGAATGGCTCTCGACGTAGCCACCGTCAATGAACAACGTATGGGTTCGACGGAGGAAGGCTTCAACCTGGGGCAGCAGTGGAATATCGCTCATGGGGTTTTTCCTGGTGGCAGAGATTGAAAAGCCCGAGGTTAATCCCAGTGGCCGGAACGGGCTTGACTGTGGCTGCCGAGGGGCATGTCTGTGGCTGCCAGCGCCTGTGCACGACGGATCAGCCGCAGCCTTTGAAAAGTACAATCTTGACTCTGGAAGGTGCATGTCCTGCCAGGAAGGCACGCTCCATACTGGCCCTGCATCCGGCGCCACGCCTTGATTTCTGGCACTGCCCGGACATCCAATAATAAGCAGGGCCATCCATGAAAAAGCCAAACCCGCTCCTTGAAGACCTCAAGTCCATCCTGCCGACCATCGCCGCCAATGCCTTCGTGGCCGAGCAGGACCGCCAGGTGCCCGCCGAGAATATTGCGCTGCTCAAGAGCATCGGCATGCACCGTGTGTTTCAGCCGAAAGTGTTCGGCGGCATGGAGTTGTCGCTGCCGCAGTTTGCCGACTGCATCGCCTTGCTCGCCGGGGCCTGCGCCAGCACGGCCTGGGCCATGAGCCTGTTGTGTACCCACAGCCATCAATTGGCACTGTTCTCGGCCCAACTGCAGCAGGAGGTCTGGGGCACAGACCCGGATGCCACGGCCAGCAGCAGCATCGCGCCGTTCGGGCGCACCGAGGAAGTCGAGGGCGGCGTGCTGTTCAGCGGGGAAATGGGCTGGAGCAGCGGCTGTGATCACGCCGAGTGGGCGATCGTGGGGTTCCGCCGCAACAACCCCCAGGGCTCCCAGGATTACTGCTTCGCGGTGCTGCCGCGCAGTGACTACCAGATCCGCGATGACTGGTTTGCCGCCGGCATGAAGGGCAGCGGCACCAAGACCTTGATCATCGACAAGGCCTGGGTGCCGGAACACCGCATCCAGAAAGCCAAGGACATGATGGAAGGCAAGTCCGCCGGCTTCGGGCTGTACCCCGACAGCAGGATTTTCTACTCACCGTACCGGCCGTATTTTGCCAGTGGCTTTTCCACCGTCAGCCTGGGCGTCGCCGAGCGGATGCTCGAGGTGTTCCGCGAAAAGACCAGGACCCGCGTGCGCGCCTACACCGGCGCGGCAGTCGGTGCCGCGACCCCGGCGTTGATGCGCCTGGCCGAGTCGACGCACCAGGTGGCCGCCGCGCGCGCCTTCCTCGAGAAAACCTGGGACGAACACGCCGAACACAGTGAGCAGCAGCGCTACCCCAGCCGCCAGACCCTGGCGTTCTGGCGCACCAACCAGGCCTACGCGACCAAGATGTGCATCCAGGCGGTGGACCGTCTGTTCGAAGCCGCCGGCGGCAACGCCTGGTTCGAGCACAACGAGATGCAGCGCCTGTTCCGCGACTCGCACATGACCGGCGCCCATGCCTACACCGACTACGACGTCTGTGCACAGATCCTCGGCCGCGAGCTGATGGGCCTGGAGCCCGATCCGAGCATGATCTGAAGCTGCTTTTGAAAACAACAATCAGGGCTGCGCCTGACGCAGCCCGGGAGTCTTGCATGTCTGAATCGACCTTCGACCCACGCGCCTTTCGCCGGGCCCTGGGCAACTTTGCCACGGGCGTGACCGTGGTCACCGCCGCCGACGCCTCCGGCCGCAAGGTGGGCGTTACCGCCAACAGCTTCAACTCGGTGTCCCTGGACCCACCGCTGGTGCTGTGGAGCATCGACAAACGCTCCAGCAGTCATGGGGTGTTCGAGGAGGCCAGCCACTTCGCGGTCAACGTGCTGGCGGCGGACCAGATCGACCTGTCGAACAATTTTGCCCGGCCCAAGGACGACCGCTTCGCCGAGATCGCCTATGCCCCGGGGGAGGGCGGGGCGCCGGTGTTCGCCGATTGTGCGGCACGTTTTCACTGCGAGAAATACCAGCAGGTGGATGGCGGCGATCACTGGATCATGATCGGCAAGGTGGTGGCCTTCGACGATTTCGGGCGCTCGCCGCTGCTCTACCACCAGGGCGCCTACTCCATGGTCCTGCCCCACACGCGCATGACGAGGCGCGACGAAAGCCAACCGCCGAGCAGCCACTTCCAGGGGCGCCTGAGCCATAACCTGTATTACCTGATGACCCAGGCGGTACGCGCCTACCAGTCCAGCTACCAGCCCCGGCAACTGTCCACCGGCCTGCGCACCAACGAGGCGCGGATGCTGATGGTGCTGGAGAATGATGCCCGCCTGAGCGCCAGCGACCTGCTGCGTGAAGTGGCGATGCCGGTGCGGGAAATCGACGACGCCGTGGCCAACCTCAAGCGCAAGGGGCTGGTCGATGACGACGAGCACGGCGTGCGCCTGACCGCGGCGGGTATCGAGCAGACCGAAGACCTCTGGGCCATCGCACGGGAGCAGCAGGAGAAGGTGTTCGCCGAGTTCAGCCAGGACCAGATCGACACCTTCAAGACGGTGTTGCAGCGACTGATCAGCCACTGCTGACTGGCCAAGATCCGATGCCGGCAACGACATCGGATTTTTTTGCGTCACGCTCAGCGGGCTTCGGCCAACTCATCAATCAAGCGCAACTGAAACGCCGCCAGCGCCGCGTTCGGTTGCTGCAACTGCACAAACTCAAGCATGGGGTCGCCGACCTGTGTCCTGACGCCCACCAATTCCTCAATGGTCGCCAGCCCGCAAAACGGTACATAGGCTTCGGAGTAGCCGCCTTCGTGCACCAGCACCAGGCGGCCCTGGCACAGGCGTTCGGCTGCTTGGCGTACAAGACGGGTCATGTGCCGGAACGAGTCACTGTGCAACAGCATTCGCGCCAGTGGGTCGACCGCGTTGGCGTCGTAGCCGCAGGCAACAATGATCAATTCCGGCTCGAAGCGCTCCAGCGCCGGAATCACGATACGCTCCATCGCGTGCAGATACGCCTCATGACCGCTGCCTGGGGGCAGCGGGATATTGATATTCGCGCCCAGCCCCGGGCCGCGCCCGCGATCCGCTTCACCGCTGTAACCTGCCGGGAAACAGCCGTCCTGGTGCAGGGAAATCGTCAGCACGTCGCCGCGTTCTTCGAAGATCGATTGGGTGCCGTTGCCGTGGTGCACGTCCCAGTCGATCACCGCGACGTTGCCCAGGCCACGCCGTGCTTTTGCGGCTTCGATGGCGATGGCGATGTTGGCCAGGAAGCAGAAGCCCATGGCGTTGTCGGCGAGGCAGTGGTGGCCGGGTGGGCGTGACAGAGAATAGGCATTGTCGACCTCGCCGCACAGCACCGCATCCACTGCCGCCATGGCCAGCCCGGCGGAGAGCCTGGCTATTTCATAACTGCCTGGCCCGATGGGCGCGTGGGGGCCCAATTCGCCGCCCCCGGCATCGCTCATCGCCTTGAAGCGTTGCAGGTAGTTGGGCGTGTGCACCCGCAGCAGGTCTTCAGCGGTGGCCGCGTTGGCACTGCGCACCTGTAAGTGGCGGGTCAGGCCGGAAACGTCCAGCAGGCTCTTCAAGCGACGCTTGGTTTCCGGTGACTCGGCGTGGCCGGCGGCGGCAGGCGGCTGCACCCACCCGCCCACCGGTAAGGTCAAGGCGTGCAACCCGGCGCTGTGCCAGAGGCTGAGTTCGTCGAAGAAAAATGCACTTTTTCGGCTCATCGTCTTTCCATTTTCGTTGGGGTAAAAGGGCCTGTCAGGCATTTGGGCGGCTGCCCAGTATCAACACCAGGGACAGCACGGTGATGCACGCCCCTGCGATCAGCAGTGATTGGAAGCCGCCGCTGGCTTCGATCATCCGGCCAGCCACGGTCGGGCCGATGGCCAGGCCGCCACCGATCACCAGGTTGGAGGTGTTCATCAATTTTCCGGAGCGGTCGAGGTCGGCCAGGCAGGCCAGGACCAGCGGCAGGATGAAGGTCCAGGTGAACTTGAAGAGCAGCGCCGCCAAGGCAAAACGCAGCATGTCGGGCTGGCCCAGCAGCAACAGCACGGCGCCTGCCATCAACGCGTACCCCAGCAGTAACAGCAACAGGCGTGGCAGACGGTCGCCGATCAGCGAGGCACAACCGGCCCCGACGATGCCCATCACCGTGGCGAGCGCCAGAATCTCGCCACTGGCCTCGGCAGAGAGGCCGGCATGGCTGCTGATGGAACCGATAAAGGTCCAGACACCGCTCAGGCTGACGTAGAAACTCAGCAGGCCCAGAATGCCCAGTGCGGCTTTCCACCGGGAGGCGAGGGCGATGCGCTCGGCGGCTTTTTCAGGCGCCGGGCTGCCCTGGGGAAAGTGCCGTGCCAGGGGCAGAAAGAGCGTCATCAAGGCGGCGAGGATCAGGTAGCAGGCTGACAGCCCGTAGTGCTCGAACAGCCGGGGCAGGATGCTCAGACCGATCGCCCCGACCACCAGTTGCCCCATCACCCATAACCCGTAGACACGCCCGGGATTGGCCGTGGAGGCTGCACTGGACAGGCAGATGATCATCAACGAGCCACCAGCCAGGGCGCTGCAAAAGCGCAGTGCCAGGAGTATCGGGTAGTCGCGGGCCAGCATTGAGAGCAGGTTGGCGGCGATGAACAGCAACCCGGCCAGCAAGGCGGCGCGGCGCCAGTCGACACGCTTGAGCCACCACAGTGCGGGCAGGGTGGCCAGGCTCATGGCGCCGAGTTCGGTGGAGAACAGGTCCCCGATCTGTGACGGGCTCAACTGCCATTGCGTCGCCAGTTGCGCAGCCACGGCCGGTGCGGTCATGAGAATGGTCGGGGTGATGGCAGCGAACAGCACGATGGCGGCCAGCAATGCCAATGGGGATGAGGCGTGGGCGCGTTCATCGGTCAGCGGTTGGGTCTGGGTGTTCATGGGCAAGCTCCGATGAGGGGATTCAGAACACATGGACCAGGCGCAGCAGCGCGTCGGTACCGTGATAGCCGTTGTCGGTGGCGACGTTCTGCGAGAGGCCGAACATCAACTGGTTCTGTTTATCCAGCCAGTGACCAACCTCGAAGCCCACTTGGGTGTAGCGCTTGTGGGTGTTGTCGATGCGCTGGTCATTGATCCGCAATTCGCCGCCATCGGCGTGGATCAGTCGCAGTGCGCCGTAGGTGCTGGGTGTGAAGTCGTAGGAGGCAAAGGCTTGCAGGCGGTACAGCGGGTCCTGTTTCAGGTCGCTGCCGAAGTAGTTGTCGTTCTTGCCGTAGAGCTGGGCTTCGAGGTTGGCTTCCAGCACCCACTTTTCGCCGATGCCCTGGGTGTAGTTGTAGACAAAGGTGGTGCCCCAGCGATTGGCACCGGGCGATACATCGGGATTGTTACCGTGGTATTCGCCCACAGGCAGGGTGATCAGGGTCAGTAGGCCGCTGTAGGTGCGCGAGGCCGGATCGTTGATGAAAAACACCGTGCCGCCGACCTGGGGATCACCGAAACCGCTTTCTGCGCTGCGTTGGCCGGCACCCGGCAGGCGGGCGTTGATGTCGGCGAAAGGCACGATGAACTGTGGGGTACAGAGGGTGCCGCAGAGGTCGGTGAAGAACACTTGGCGGTACGCCACGGCGTTGACCTTCAGGTCGGCCTTGCCGGTGCTGTCGGCCGGGCCGTGGAAATCACTGGCGCGGCTTGCCGGCAGGTACAGCACGCCCAGGCTGGTGCCCGAGGGGGCGCCGAAAAAGTCCCGGGCGTTGAGGTCGGCCGCACTGGCGTGCAGGCTCGACAGGCCGCCGAGCAGGGCCAGGGTGGTGGTGCGGGTGAAGGTGTGGATCATGGGCATGGCATCTCTTCTTTGAGGTGTTGTGTGGCGAACGGCTCGCCCGTGGGTGGCAGAGGGGACAAAAAAAGCGCAAAGGTGTCCCGTGGCCGTCAAAACGACAGCGAAAAAGTCAGCGCGGGTCAGTGGTGCCGATCAATCAGGCGGGGCGTGCAGCAGGTGGGCGATTCGGGCTTTGTCCTTGACCCCGAGTTTGCTGTAGATGGCGCGGATGTGATGGCGCACGGTATTGGGCGACATGCCCAGGTCGCGGGCGACTTCCTTGTAGGTCTTGCCTTCGCCGAAACCCTGGGCCACCGCATTCTCCCGAGGGCTCAGTTGCATCAGCACCGTACGGCTGCGGGCAGCCAGCAGGAGCAGGTCGCCGACCGTCGAGGCCTCGACCTGCAGGTGCTTGCCGTCATAGCCCCCGGCGTCCATCGCGACCGGCAGGCAAGGGCCGGTCCAGTCCGGCCATTCGCTCAGCAGCAAGTCGACGAAGCCACGTTCTGCACAGTGCAGGGTGCCGCGTTGGTCGCACACGGCAAGTGCGAGATTGCGCGGGTGGGTGAGGGCTTCGCGCATGGCCACCAGGGTACGAATCTGATTGGCTGAGACCGCCGCCACCAGATGCCGCATGAGGTTGTTCAGCAGCAGGCAGTCCTGCTCGGTAAAGCGTGGGGCGTCGGGCGCACGGTAGAGCGCGAGGTGATCGCTGAGGTGGGTTTGCGGGTCGATGTACACCACGCACAGCAATTCACCAATCGCGTAGCACGTGCCGAGCCAGTTGAGCCCGGGCCCGTTGGCGGGATTGCGCATGTCGACGATGACCGCCTGCCCCGGCACGTCGTGGACCCTGGCGATGGTCACATCGATATGGCGAATCGATTGCCAATCGGCCAGGTAGCTGCGGGGCAGGTTGTAGAGGTACGAGCTGTGTTCTTCCGGCAGGCCGTCAATCAGCGCAGCCCGGCCCCACCAGGCGCTGTCGAAGGGCAGCAACTGGCGGATGCAGCTCAGCGCCGCTTCGTGGAAGTGTTCTATGTCTTTGTCCTGCGCCAGGCGTTGGAGCTCCAGTGTCATCGCGCTGAATGCCTCCAGCAGGCTGGCGTGACCATGATCATGACGGCTCATTCGTATGTACCTCTGTGCGACATTCTTATTGTTTTCGTCACGAAGTCATTAAGGGCCGGAACGTCGTTTGGACGTGGGCATGGCCTGGGGACAAGTATCGACGGGTTGAAAGCCGATCACCATCCTACAGATGCACGATAGCGCTCGACGCATGGCTTTTTGGATGGCAGCCACGCGCAAAGGCCTTGCAGGCTCGTACAAGCAATCACGCTCGGTTTGCGATCAGATCCGGGGTTTCGACTCGATCAGAAAGGGCCAGGCCGATGTTCTTCAAGAAAAAACAGCCGATGCAGGACCTTGCCGCCGTCCTCAAGCAACTGCTGGCGGGGGAGGTGTTGGGAACCCAGGCACTGCACGCTTATCCGTCGGTGCAGGCCGACCTGGAGCAACTCGCCACACAACGTGCGCAGGCTGCGCGGCAGTTGCTGTTGCTCGAGGAATCAGCCCGCGATCAGGCTGCCGAAGGGGCGCGCAGCGAACAGGCACTTGCCGTGCTTCACCGGCAACTGGAGCAGGCCGGGCAGCGTGAACAGGCGCTGGAAGCCGAGTTGCGCGAGCATGCGCAGCGCGCCCTTGCGCATCAGCACGAGACGCAGATCTGGGAGCTGCTGCTCTGCACCATGACCGAAGGCTGCTGGGACATCACCGTGGTCAACGGTGACGTGCAGGATCCCGCCAGCCGCATGCGGATTTTCAATCAGTTCCGTCTGCTCCTGGGCTACGCGCCCCATGAGCTGCCCGATGGCTGGGACGCGCAGGTCAGCATCACCCACCCCGATGACCTGCCGAAGATCATGGCGATCTTCGACCGGGAAATCCTTGCGCCCCAGGGCAGCGGTGAGTACGTGTTTGAGTACCGGATGCGCCACAAGACCCGTGACTACATCTGGTGCAGGGAGCGCGGGCGGGCGCTGCGTGATGCGCAAGGTCGTTTGATGCGGGTGGTCGGCGCGGTGCGTGACATCAGCGACGAGCAGTCGGCGAAGACCACCCATCAACAGCTGCTCGCACACAATCAGGCCACCTACGGCCAGATCGCCACGGTGGTGAGTGTGATCAAGGGCATTGCCGACCAGACCAACCTGCTGGCCTTGAACGCCGCCATTGAGGCGGCCAGGGCCGGCGAGGTCGGGCGCGGGTTCTCGGTGGTGGCCGATGAGGTGCGCAAGCTGGCGGAAAACACCCGTCAGGCGACCCATCAGATCCAGACGATGCTGCACCAGCACGAACGTTAGGACGGAGCTGCGTCGCGCAGCTCCTGAAACGGGGTCAGAAGGGCACGGCCACGGTAAGCTGGCTGTAGAGGTTGGTGCCGTTGCCACCCACCTGGTTACCGCCGGTGTCGGCATCCTTCTTGGGCTGGTAGATGCCCACCAGCGGGCTGATGATCAGGTGGCTGTTGACCGCCCATTCGGCGTACAGGTCCAGCTCCCGGGCGTCGAGGTTCAGCGCGTCGTGTTTGCGCAGGGTATTGAAGTCGAAGTACAGCGCGCCGACCGTCAGGTTCTCCAGGGGCGTGGCCTTGAGACCGACGTGATGGATGCCGGTATTGCTGTTGAACGGGCCGGCATAGTTGGAGGCGACTTCACCCTGGAACCAGGTGCCGTAGCCGGTGCTGAGCCCGGTGAACAGCGGGTCCCATTTTTGCGAGTAGCGGGTGTAGCGGTAGGTCACTTTTGGCGACCAACCGACATCGGCGAAGGTGTAGCCGGCCTCGGCGTACCAGGCTTTTTCCGGCCCCGCGTCCTTGTCTTGCCAGGCGTATTCGAAGGCGAAGCTGGCGTTGTCGATACCGGCGCTGCCTTCGCCGCGCACGCTGTAAGTGTCCAGGCCCTCACGCTGTTTCTGGAAGTCGCTGGCCCACTGGTCGGTGACGTTCATGCCGTGGACCCAGGTCAGCCCCAGCGTGCCGGCGGCGGCCGTGTAGTCGAGGGTGCCCGCCGCCAGTTCGGTTTCGGCCTGGGCGCGGTTGTCCGACTTGAGCCACAGCACCGAGCCGTGCAGGCCCTCTTGCCCGCCCAGGCGCAGCACCGCCGTGCGGTCGAAGGCGTGGCGTGCCGCCAGGTAATAGGCGCCGCCACGGTTCAGTGCACCGTCAGCCGGGCCTTTGCCGAGGTTGGGGCCGTCGTCGTTGATCAGGAAACCCCGGCCGATCTTGACCACCTGGCGCCCGACGGAAAAATCCACACCGTCCTTGCCCAGCGCCGGGAACAGGTCGGCCGAGCGCCATCCCAGGTAGGCGTCTTCGATTTTGGTGGTGCGTTCGCTGCCATCGGTGTTACCCGCCGCATCGCCGTCGCCCCAGGTGCCGGAGCTGACCCAATTGAGCGCGCCATACGCGGTGCCGTGCCCGGCCAGGCCCTGGTCGCCGCTCACCCCGTACTTGATGAAACCCTCGCGCCAGGTCGAGCCACCCGCTGTGCCGTCGTAGTTGTGACGGCTGTTGAACATCCCGTACACCGCCAGGAAGTCCGCATTCAGGTGGGTGTCCTCATCGGTGTACAGCTCATAGGCCTGGGCCGGTGAATGGCCGATCAACAGCGCGATACCCAGGCCGAAGGCCAAGGATTGCGTGCGTATTTTCAAGGTGTGCTCCATTGTTATAGTCCCCAGCATGGTTAGGTCGAGGGCGCATTAAGATGACCCCAGGCGTGGGAAGTCTTTCACCTGCGTGCCACGCAATTGATCCTGCCCGCCAAGCCGCATGCCTTGGCAGGCAGCAACAAAAGCCACGGCAGACATGGGCAAGACGCTCGGTGCTCGGGAAGTGCACAGTGATTTTGCGCACGATGCCGTTTCGATCAGGGACTGGCTGGGGAGGGCTTTATCGCCGGCTCCTTGAACGGCTCGATGCATCCACTCAGAAATCCGCTTTCGAGGATCCGCACCATGTCGATCAATGACCGGCTCACACAGCATTTGAAACGCGGCAGCGTCGGGTTTCCGACCGCGCTGGCCAGCACCATTGGCCTGATCATGGCCAGCCCGGTGATTCTCACCGCGACCATGGGCTTCGGTATCGGCGGCAGCGCCTTCGCGGTGGCCATGCTGATTGCGGTGGTGATGATGCTGGCCCAGGCGACCACCTTCGCCGAGGCCGCCTCGATCCTGCCGACCACCGGCTCGGTCTACGACTACATCAATTGCGGCATGGGCCGTTTCTTTGCGATCACCGGCACCCTGTCGGCGTACCTGATCGTGCACGTGTTCGCCGGCACCGCCGAGACGATTCTGTCCGGGGTCATGGCCCTGGTGAACTTCGAACACCTCAACACCCTGGCGGAGTCCGCCGGCGGCTCCTGGTTGCTGGGGGTAGGGTTTGTCGTGGTGTTCGGCATTCTCAATGCCTTTGGCGTCAGCGCCTTCGGCAGGGCCGAGATCATCCTGACTTTCGGCATGTGGACCACCCTGATGGTGTTCGGCGTGCTCGGCCTGATCGCCGCACCGGCGGTGCAGCTGGAGGGCTGGTTCGGCGTGTCGCTGGTGGGTACCGACCTGGTCACCATTCTGTCGCTGGTGGGCATGGCCATGTTCATGTTCGTCGGTTGCGAGTTCGTCACACCGTTGGCCCCGGACCTGCGCAATTCGGCCAAGGTCATGCCCAAGGCCATGATTTTCGGCTTGTTGAGCGTGGCGACCTGCATGTTCATCTATGGCGCGGCGATGAAGCGCCAGGTGGAAAACGTGGTGCTGGATGCCGCCACCGGCGTGCACCTGCTCGACACGCCCATGGCGATCCCACGCTTTGCCCAGCAGGTCATGGGCGATATTGGCCCGTTGTGGCTGGGGATCGGTTTCCTGTTCGCCGGTGCCGCCACCATCAATACGCTGATGGCGGGCGTGCCGAGGATTCTCTACGGCATGGCGGTGGACGGCGCGCTGCCCAAGGTCTTCACTTATTTGCACCCGCGCTTCAAGACGCCGCTGCTGTGCATCCTGGTGGCGATGCTGATTCCGTGCCTGTATGCCCTGTGGTTGGGCGGCAACACCGACAACATCATGCACCTGGTGTTGGCGGCGGTGTGTGCGTGGAGTTTCTCTTACCTGCTGGTGACGCTGTCGGTGGTCATCCTGCGCATTCGTCGTCCGGACCTGCCACGGGCCTATCGTTCGCCGTTCTTCCCGTTGCCACAGATCCTTTCCAGCGTCGGCATCTTGCTGGGCATGTGGTTTATTACCCCGCCGGGCATGAACCCTGCGGACATTTATGTGCCGTTCGGGGTAATGCTCGGGATCACGGCTTCATACGCGCTGTTCTGGACACTGGTGGTACAGAAGGTCAATCCATTCAAGCCGGCTTCGGTAGAAGAAGTGCTGGCCAAGGAGTTTTCCCATGAGCCTGGCAACCCTCACAACCCTTATATCGAGCAGGCTGCAAAAGCTGTCTGAGCTGCTCAGCGCCCAACGGGCCCCGTCCGGTTACCGGCCAGGGGTCACGCTTGAGTACGTGCGGCGCAACCTCGGGCTGGCGAGTTTCACCTCGACGGGGCCTGCCCAGGCAAGGTTTTGCCTGGACGATATCGGCCTTCAGGTGGACGTGGCCGAGCGCACCGAAGCGCAATTGCTGATGCACCTGGTGATGACCGAATTCAGGTTCACGGTGCCCGCCTCAGAGCAGGGCAGTGCGCGCTTTGAACTGCACCACAGCGGGTCGATCCGGCGCACGGGGCTGGCCTGTCGGCAACGGGCGGGAGCGCCGGATTTGCTGGCCAGGCTCCAGGCGGCCTTGAACGATGACCCCGACCTGCATCAAGCGTTGATGGGGCTGGACTTCAAGCGCCTGCACCTCGATTTGAGCGGGCAGCAATGGCACGTACGGCTTGAACACATGGGCGGCAGCGAGGTGGTCAACCGCATGCCGGCGTTCCGGCGCTACATCCCCTTGAGCGGCGCGCAGCGGGCCGGGCTGCTCAGGGTACTGGCGGGTTTGCAGCGGGTATTGGGCGCGATCTGAGTTGAGGAATTGGCATCATTAGTGCTTCTACAGTCGGTATCACGGACTTGTTGCGCCTATATAGATAACATGTTAACTATTAGCCAACAAAAACAAGAAACCATTGTGGAGATGCCATGAGCACCTATCAGTCTGCGCACTATGGGTTGGAAACCTGGACTCGGGATCTGCGAGCGGCCTGCGGCCATTTCGACACGGAACTGGCCTTCAACCGCTCACTGTTCATCGGTGAAGTGTCCAAGCACTCCCGGGGCGGCCTGTCACTGGCCAACCTGCGCACCAACGCCGGCCTGATCAAACGCGAGCGACCCAATGCCGATCACGATATGGACCAGCATTGCTTCCTGGTCAGCCAGCGCAGTGGCTATTGCCAGATCACCCAGAACGGCCAGGTCATTCAATTGGCCCCCGGCGATATGTTGCTGATGGACTCCACGGGTTCGATCGAGATCAGCCCCTTTGGCCTTATCGAACATGCCTCGCTGTCACTCTCGCGCAACGAAGTGTGCAAGCAGCTGGGCAGCGCCTCGAAAACCTTCGGCAAGATCTCTTCGAGCAAGGCCTGCGGGCGCATGCTCCACGTGTTGATGGACCAGCTGTGCCGCGAGGGCCTGGAGGGTCAGGATTCGATTGAAGAGGCCGAGGCGCTGCAAGCGGCGTTTGTTTCCCTGCTCGGTTCAGCCTTTGAACTGCATGACGCTCCAGGCGACAGCGCCACATCCTTGCACGGCAGTAACCTGCGCAGTTATGTACAGAAAGTCATCGACGAGTCCCTGACCCAACCCGGCCTGAGCCCGGTGGGCCTGGCCAGCCGCTTGAACATCTCGGTGCGGCATTTGTACCGTTTGTTTGAAGAGCAGGACGACAGCGTCTGCCGCTACATCCAGCGTGCGCGGCTTAAGCGCAGCGCGGACGATCTGACCAACCCGTTCCTCAAGAGCGAGTCGATCACCTCGATTGCCTACAAGTGGGGCTTCACCGATTCCGCGCACTTCAGCCGCTCGTTCAAGAAGCAATTCGAACTGTCGCCCAAGGATTTTCGTTCCACTCATCTGCAGCAAGCGGTCGGTGCGGCGTAGGGTATCGATGGATCAATGAAACCGCTCACCCTGTCGGCCCATAACATTTGCGCAGTCGCGGTCGAACACTTTGCCGCCCATGGCTATGACGCTTCATCGCTGAACGAAATCGCGGTCGGGGCGGGCATGCGCAAGGCCTCGCTGTACGCGCACTTTGTCAGTAAGGACGCGCTGTTTCAGACAGTCTTCGAGATTGCCCTGGCCCATGAACACCAGTACATCGCGCAGTGCTTCAAGGAAGAGGCCGGGCACCCCGGCGTGCCTGGGCAATTACACCTTGAGCGATTGCGCGGGCGCTATGCAGGCTCGGCGCACCTGCGCTTCCTGTTGCGCACGGCCTACTTTCCGCCGGCGGATATTCGCAGCGTCATTACGGCAGGATTTGAGGGGTACCTGGCGAGCATTCGCGAGGATTTCCAGCGTGCCGCGCAAGGGCGGTACCGGATGGTACGGCCCGAGGCGCTCGAGGTGTTTTGTGACGCTTACCTGGGTATCGTCGACAGCCTGCATGTGGAGCTGATCTATTCGACGCCCCAGGGTTACGTCAAGCGGCTTGCAGCGTTGTCGCGGGTGTTCAGTGATTCACTGTCGCTGCTTGAAGGGGCGAGCGCTATTCAACGGATACACCGCCCCTTCCAGATTTGAACCGGTTTACATCCCGACAGAGGTCATTTCACCTCAGGCAGCGTCGACCCGCCGTCCACCACGATGGTCTGCCCGGTGATGTAGGTCGCCAGGTCGGAGGCCAGGAACAGCATGGCCCCGGCAATATCCTGAGCGGCGCCGAGGCGTCCCAGGGGCACGCGGCTGGCGATGTCGGCATTGACCTGGCTGTCGCCCAGGTTATCCATGGCCGGCGTGGCAATCATCCCTGGCTCGACGCCGTTGACGCGCACCTGGTAAGGCGCCAGCTCCAGTGCGGCATTGCGGATAAAACCGTTGACCCCGGCCTTGGACGCCGCGTAGTGGCTGAGTCCCGCATAGGCGACCCGTGGCCCGGTGACCGATGAGGTGACCAGCACGCAGCCACCGCCCTGGCGTTGAAACATCGGCAAGGCGGCCTGGGTCAGCCAGAACAGGGCCGAGAGATTCACCGCCAGCGTGCGTTCAAGAACGGCCGGGGTGATCTGCTCGAACGCTGTCAGCGGAAAGTAGCCGGCGTTGTGCACCAGGATATCCAGGCGGCCCCAGTCCTGTTCTATAGCCTTGATGCCTTCGAATACCGCCGTCGCCTCGGCCAGGTCCAGCGCGATGGCCTCGACCCGGCAGCCGCGCGCACGCAAGCCCTCGGCCAATGCCTGGGCTTGTGCCAGGCGCAGGTCGGCGATCATGACGCGGGCGCCACGCCAGGCGAACGCCTCGACGATGGCCTGGCCGATACCCTGGGCGCCGCCGGTGACCAGCACGGTCTTGCCGCTGAAATCCAAGTCTTCAGGCATGTGCACGCTCCATATGGACGTAAGCCAGCGTGGGTACATCGACAATGCTCGAACCGCCATCGGCGACCACGCTGGCGCCGGTGATGATCGCGGCATCCGGGCCGGCCAGGAAGCGGCATACCTTGGCGATTTCCTCGGCGCTGGCGGGGCGCCGCAACGGCACGTCGGCGCATACGCGGGCATAGGCTTGCTGCAGGGTGTCGCCGTGGAAGCTCATCAGCGGCTGCATTTCCTCGTCGGCCATCGGTGTGGTAACCCAACCGGGGCACACCGCGTTCACGCGCACGCCGCGTGGGCCGTAATCCCGTGCCAGGGAGCGATTGAGCCCGAGCAGCGCATGCTTGGCGGTGGTGTAGCCGCATACGTCGGGCCCGGCGGCCAGCGAGGCGATGGAGCCGAGCAGCACGATATTGCCGGCGCTTTCGATCAGCAGCGGCAGGCAGGCGCGAGCGCTGTAGAACGCGCTGTCCAGGTTGCTGCGCAAGGCCGCCTCCCAAGTGTGTGGGCTGGTCTGGGTGGCGCTGCCCACGCCATGCCCGCCGGCGCAGGCCAGCAGCACATCGAGGCGGCCGTAGCGCTGACCGATCTGCGCAACGAAACCCTCCCAGGTGGCCGGGCAGGCCGCATCGCCGACCAGCACCAGGCCGCCGGTGTCCTGTGCAACCTGCTCCAGCGGCTCGCGGCGACGGCCGATGAGCACCAGGTTGGCCCCTTCGGCGGCGTATAAGCGCGCGCAGGCGGCACCGATGCCCGTGCCGGCACCGGTGATGACAACGGTGCGTGGATCAGGCATCGGGATACTCCGTGCGGTTGAGCACTTGGCAGTAGGAGCTGACCGGAAAGTTCGACAGCTCATCGAACGACGCGCCGGCATAGCCGAAGATCTTGCCGTCGCTGCGGTGCTGTTGCAGGTCGATCAGCACCAGGCCGAGGGTCGGGATGATTTTTTCGCGCCAGACGAACAGGTACAGCTGATCGGCGATCTTGTAGTAGTGGCAGCGGTCGGTATCGCACAGGCCTTGCTCCACGCCCTTGAGGCATTGCCAGGCATAGAACTGATCGTTCAGGTAGATGTGCTCGTAGACTTCGCTGGGGCTGTAGCGATACAGGTTGCGCAGGCCGGTCAGTTCCTGGGTGGGCGCGTGCGGGCATTGGCCCAGCTGCCAGGGTTGATCCAGGCTGCCGTGCAGGAAGTCCACGTCCACCGAGGTCAGGGCCTTGCCGGCCAGGGCGCGGCTGTAGAGGCCTTGCTCGGTTTGTTCGCGGTCCGGCATGCGCCCGATCACGGCGGTGAACGACGATGTGGTGGTGTCCAGCACCAGGCTGATGGACCAGGCCTGGCCGGCTTCATGCTTGATGAAGTCGACCAGGTACAGGCCCGGGCGGACCGAGGTGGCGCGGTAGGCGGCCGAACCGCTGGAGTGACCGTCGGCGGCGTGCCAGTGCAACTGCTCGGTGTCGAAGCGATGCTCGATCTGCCAGCCGTTGGCGAAGTGCAGGGTGAAGGCCTTGCCGTTGAGGTCGGCAAGGTTGGGCAGGATAAACGCGTCGGGGGCAAACCCGTCGGCGAGGGCGCCTACGGTGATCCAGTCGGATGAAGTGGTCATTGCATGGCTCCGGTTGAGGGAATGGACACCCCGGATCATGCGGTTGGCAACCTGGCGCGCCTATCAACCAAAGGGTTGAGGCGGCTTACAGAAACAGCGCGGCGACCAACTCGGTACGGCTGCTGACACCCATCTTGCGGAACAGGTGGATCAGGTGGGTCTTGATGGTCGGCAGGCCGACATCCAGCTCCAGGGCCAGTTGCTTGTTGCTCGCACCCTGGCGTAATAACCAGGCAATCTCGCGCTCTTTGGGCGTGAGCCCGGCCAATGCATCGTCGCAGGGCTGCATATTGGCCACGGCCATTTGCAGCAACGCCTGCAAGGCATTGAGCTGAGCCAGTTGGTCGGGGGTAAACACCCCTTGCTCCGCCGTGCGCAGCAAGGAGATGGCCGCCTGGGGCTGGTCGGCGCGATGGGCGACGATCTCCACCACATCGACCACACCATAGCGTTGCAGGAAGTCTTGATAGCGGCGGCTGTCACGCAGGGGCTGGCGGGCCATGGCGAACCCCAGCGGCACCACCGCCAGCCCGCTGGACAGGCAATTGCGCGGTTGCAACGGGTCGAATTGGCGGTAGTTGTCGAGGTAGTCGCGGTGCATCTCACCGCTCATGCCTTGCAGCCTGAAATCACGGGCCTGCAACTGGCGGTCGACACAATAGAACGCTGCCTGGCTGGCGGGCACCAGTTGAGTGAAAGCCTGCAGGCAATGGCCGGCGACTTCCTGAGCGGGGATGGCGAGCATGGTCAGTCACCTGCGCCGGAACAAACGCTGCCGGCCGAAGCCGGCAGAGGGGAGCGATCAGACTACCGCGAAATAGTGCTTCACAAAACTCTCGCTTACCACCTCCCACAGCACCGGCGTGCCCTGGGTCACGAACCAGCTGTCGCCCGCCTTGTAACGGGTGCTCTGGCCGCTGCTTTCGTCGGTCAGCACCACTTCGCCGGTGACCACCGTGGCCTGTTCGGCGAACGGGTAGACCATGCGGAACTTGCCTTGGGTGGTGCCGAAATAGGCGCTGCTGACGGCGTCGGTCGGGGCGCCGAAGGTCATTTTGCCAAAGGCTTTGACTTCGCCCTCGAGGATCTCGGAGCCGAGGTCGGCAACGGTGCCCCAGGCATCGAGGTCCGATAGTTGGATGTCTTTCTTCAGGGGGGTAACGGGCATGGCAGTTCTCCTGTGAATGAAACAGCGGGGCTCAACGGCGACCGTTGAAGTAGCCCGAAAGTTGATGAAGGCTTTTGCCGGCCGTGAGCAGCAGCGGGCGGATATGGTCCTTGCCCAGGATCTGCGCATGCTTGACCGCGCTGATCAGGTCGTAGCGCGACGAGCCTTCGCTCATGCCTTCGGCCAGGACCTTGCAGATGATGTGGCTGGGCGTGACCCCGAAGCCGGCGTAGCCCTGCACATAAAAGGCATTCGGGCGCCCGCTGAGCGTGCCGATCTGCGGGAACAGGTTGGCCCCGGTCGCCATCGGCCCGCCCCACGCCAGGTCGATCTTCACGTCCTTGAGGTAGGGGAAAATCTTCAGCATCAGGTTGCGGTTCCAGGCCTTGAGGTCCAGCGGGATGTGCTCGACGAAAGGCGTGGCGGCACCGAACAGCAAGCGGTTTTCATTGGTGACCCGGTAGTAGTCGATCACCGGGCGGATATCGCTGTAGGCGCCGCGTATCGGGCTGATGCGGTTGATCAGCTCGTCGGATAGCGGTTCGGTCATTAACTGGAAGGCATAGGTATTGACCGTGGTCTTGTGCAGTTCCGGTTCCAGCTTGTTGAGAAAACTGTCGCAGGCCCACAGCAACTTGGAGGCCTTGACCGAGCCTCGGCCGGTGCGCACGGTGATGCGTTCGCCATAACTGACTTCCAGGGCCGGGCTGTGCTCAAAGATGCGCACGCCGTGGCCGGCCAGGGCCTTGGCTTCGCCCAGCAGCAGGTTCAGCGAGTGCACGTGCCCGCCGCCCATGTGCAGCAGCGCGCTGGTATAGGCGTCGGAACCAATGATCTGCTTGACCTCGGAGCCCGCCATAAAGCGGATTTCGTCCTTGGTGTTGATCGACTTGAAGTCCTTCTCCCAGGCGCGCAGGGTTTTTTCCTGGCGGGCGTTGAAGCCCATGTAGCCGTAGCCGTGGCAGAAGTCGGCGTCGATCGCGTACTTGGCGATGCGATCCTTGATGATGCCGGCGCCCAGCTCGCTGATTTCAAAGATCTGGCGCAGGCCTTCGTCGCCGACCTGGTTCTTGATTTTCTCCAGGTCATGGCCGATCCCCGCCATGATCTGCCCGCCATTGCGACCCGTGCCGCCGAAACCCAGGTAGCGCGCTTCGAGCACCACAATGTTGGTGATGCCTTTTTCGGCCAGTTCCAATGCGGTGTTGATGCCGGAGAAACCGCCGCCAATCACCACCACATCGGCTTCCACGTCCTGTTCGAGGGTGGGGAAACTGAGGTTGTATTTCTTGGTTGCCGAGTAGTAGGTCGGCGTTTCGATATTGATCATGGCGCAGCCTGGAAAAGTGAAGGGAAACTCACTGCAGAGCCGACACGAAGCTCTGTGCCTGTTGGGGTGTATTAGGTGCCTTCCGCGCGGTAGGTGTCTTGATTCTGTGTGCCGCCGCTCTTGACCGTGGCTGCCAATCATCCACCCTGAATCCGGCCGCGCGGTAAAGCCGCACACGGGCAACAATCGCCAATGCTAGAATGTTATTAATCTGTTAACTAATTGCGACGCCGCCATCCATGTCCAAACCGCGCCAATCCCTGACCCTCACTTTGCTCCATGCGCGTGAAGCCGCCATGGGGTTTTTTCGCCCTTCGCTCAATCAACACGGGCTGACCGAGCAGCAATGGCGGGTCATTCGGATCCTCAGCCAGCATGAGGAGCTTGAGATCAACCGCCTGGCCGAGCTGGCGTGCATCCTCAAGCCGAGCATGACCGGGGTGCTGGTGCGCATGGAAGCGGCAGGCATGGTGGAGCGGCGCAAGGCGCAACAGGACCAACGCCGCGTGCTGGTGCGGCTGGCCGAGAAGGGCCAAGCCTGTTTCGACTCCATGAGCCAGAGCATGGAAGCCAATTACCAGCGCTTGCAGGCGGGGTTTGGCGAAGAGAAGTTGCAGACCTTGCTGACCTTGCTCAACGAACTGAAAACCCTCAAGCGCTAGTTGAGCTAGCCCCACAGCTGCCGAGCGCAAGCGAGGCTGCGTCAGTAGACGCCGCCGGCTGTGACGGCAGGCGCCGGTGAGTCCTTGAAGGCCGCCGCCAGGCTTTGCAGCCCGCGCATCAGCACCGTGGTGTCCACGCCCACCGCCACGAACGCCGCGCCCAGTTCGATGTAGCGCCGCGCCAGTGCCTGGTCGGCGCTGAGAATGCCGGCGGCTTTGCCGGCGTTGCGGATGCGCGCGATGGCGTCTTCGATTGCCGCCTGCACCTCAGGGTGGCCGGGGTTGCCGCGATGGCCCATCGAGGCGCTCAGGTCCGCCGGCCCGATAAACACCCCGTCGACGCCTTCCACCGCCGCAATCGCCTCCAGGTTGGCCAGGCCCTCGCGGTTTTCGATCTGCACCAGCAGGCACATCTGCTCATCGGCGTGGTCGAGGTAACCGGCAATGCTGTTCCAGCGTGAAGCCCTGGCCAGCGCACTGCCGACGCCGCGCACGCCCTTGGGCGGATAGTGGATGGCGTTCACCAGCGTACGCGCCTGTTCTGCGCTCTCCACCATGGGCACCAGCAAGGTCTGTACGCCAATGTCGAGCACTTGCTTGATCAACGCGGTGTCGCCGATCACCGGGCGAATCACCGGCTGGCTGGGGTAGGGCGCCACGGCCTGGAGCTGGCCGAGCAGGCCGCGCAGGTCGTTGGGCGCATGTTCGCCGTCGATCAGCAGCCAATCGAAACCGGCATTGGCGGCCAGTTCCGCGCAATAGGCATCGGCCAGACCCAGCCATAGGCCGATCTGGGCTTCACCGCTGCGCAGGCGACGTTTGAAGGTGTTGATAGGCATGTCCATGAGCACTCTCCCGTTAAACGAATCGGCAGGCAATCGACCCCAGCATGTCGTAGTCGACATGGAAGGTATCGCCAGGGTTGGCCGCCACCGGGCGGGTGAAGGAGCCACCCAGGATGATTTGTCCGGGTTGCAGGGTGACGTCATAGGCGGCCAGTTTATTCGCGAGCCAGGCCACGCCCTTGGCCGGGTGATTGAGCACGGCGGCGGAGACGCCGGACTCTTCGATCACGCCATTGCGGTAGAGCACCGCCGGCACCTTGCGCAAGTCGATCTCGGTGGGCCGCACGGCCCGCCCGCCCATGACCACGCCGGCGTTGGCGGCGTTGTCTGAGATGGTGTCGAACACCTTGCGGGTCGCCTTGGTGTGTGGGTCGACCTGCTGGATGCGCGCATCGATGATCTCCAGCGCGGGGATCACCCATTCAGTGGCGTCGAGCACGTCGAACACCGTCACGTTCGGGCCTTTCAGCGGTTTGCCCAGGATAAACGCCAGCTCCACCTCGACGCGCGGCACGATAAAGCGCTCGAAGGGGATGTCGGTGCCTTCATCGAAGAACATGTCGTCCAGCAACGCGCCGTAATCCGGCTCGGTGATATTGGACGAGACCTGCATGGCCCGGGAGGTCAGGCCGATCTTGTGGCCGACCAGCTTGCGCCCGTCCTTGATTTTTTGCGCGACCCAGGCGCGCTGGATGGCATAGGCGTCGTCGAGGGTGATCGCCGGGTGATCGAGGGAAAACTGACGCACCTGTTCGCGTGAGCGTTCGGCCTGGTCGAGGCGCGCGGCGGCTTGCAAAATGAGCGATTGATCAAGCATGGCAAGAGTCTCTTATTGAGGGTTGACGATGGCTGCGCGGGTGCGCAGCACCAGCAGGCCACCGAGAGTAATCAGCAGCGCCAGGACGTACAGGGCCAGGCTGGCGCTCTGGGTGGTGTCGCGCATCCAGCCGATCAGGTAGGGCGCGAAGAATGACGCGATGCTGCCGAACGAGCTGATCAGGGCGATCCCGGCGGCCTGGGTGCTGTTGGACAGGAACGCCGGGGGCAGTTGCCAGAACATCGGCAACGCCGCGCTGGCGCCCATGCCGGCGACGATCAGGCCGCCCAGCACCACGGCCGGGTTGGCGGGGGCGAGCCCGGCGATGGCAATGCCGGCGGCCGACATCAGCAAGGGCACGCACAGGTGCCAGCGGCGTTCACGCTGGCGGTCGGACGAGCGCCCGCAGCCGATCATGAAAAAACACCCGGCCAGGTACGGCACCGCACTGAGCAGGCCGACCTTGCCGTCGCTGCCGATGCCGGCGCCGTGGATCAGCGTCGGCATCCAGAACGCCAGGGTGTTGACCGCCAGCATCACCGCGAAGTACACCGCCACCAGCAGCCACACCTGTGGGTTGCTGAGAATGGCGGAAAACGAGGTGATGGATTTGCGGTGTTCTTCCCGGTGCAGTTGCTCGCGCAGGTGTTGCTTCTGCTCCGGCGCCAGCCACTTGACCGTCTCGAAGCTGTCCGGCAGGCACTTGAGCACCACCAGCCCGAGCAGAATCACGGGGGCGCCTTCGATGACGAACATCCATTGCCAGCCGCGCAGGCCGCCCAGGTCGTGGAAGTGTTCAAGGATGCCGCCGGACAGCGGGCCGCCGATCACCCCGGCCATCGGCACCGCGATGGCAAACAAGGCGGTGACTTGCGCGCGACGCCCGGCCGGGTACCAGCGGTTCAGAAACACCAGGATGCCCGGGAAGAAACCGGCCTCGGCCACCCCCAGCAAAAAGCGCAGCACATAGAAGCCCATGGCGCTGTCGATCAGGAACATGCAGGTCGACAGCACGCCCCACACCACCATCAGCGTGGCAATCCACCGCCTTGGGCCCACTCGGTCCAGGGCCATGTTGCTGGGGACGCCGAACAGCGCGTAGGCCACGAAGAACAGGCCGGCGCCGAAGCCATAGACCGTGTCGCTGAAGTTCAAGTCCGCGCTCATCTGCATCTTGGCGAAGCCGATGTTGATGCGGTCGAGATGGGCGAAGAGGTAGCAGATCAGCAACAACGGCATCAGCCGCCAGGTGATGGTGCTGTGAGTACGGTCGCTTGCGACCTGGCCGAGGTTGTCGGCGGTATGGGCTGTGCTCATGGTTTTATACTTTTTATCTGAGAGGCCGAGGGTGTGAACGGGCAGGGCGCCTTAACCGACCTGCGCCTTGAGGAACGCATGCACGTTGTTCTGCTTGAAGTTGAGCTGTTCGTGCAGTTCGAGCATTTCAAACGACAAGGCCAGCAGGCGCTGGGCCTGAAGCGCGGCGAAGTGCTGGGTGATGACCTCGAACAGGCGCTCGGCGACTTGCTGGCGAGTGGCCAGGTCGCGGCCATGGCCGACCTTCAACGTCATGTGCACGAAGGCGTAGTCATGCTTGCCGTCGGCCATGCGCCAGGTGTCCAGGCGCACGCCACGGCTGCGGATGCCGCCCAGGGGAAACACGCCGCTGGCGTCCAGGCTGGCGTGGACTTTTTCAAACAGGCCCGGCAGGTCTGCCTGCTGTTCGATGTTGTCGGTGTATTCAGCGATGAAGTGGGGCATGAACGGCTCCTTCAGGCCGCACGGGGATGCCGCGCGGCCATGCGGTCAAACAGGGAAAATGGCGTTGATCTGCCCGGTGCCCGAGCTGCCGAAGGGTTCGGTGATGATCTCGGCCGGCTTGTCGTAGTCCGGCCCGCCGAGCAAACCGAGAAGCATGGCGGTGTCGTGCATCTTGCCTTCGCCAAAGCAATGCTCGGCGTAGTCCGGGAGCATGGCGCAGAACTCTTTCCAGCGGCCCTGGCGCCACAGTTCCACCACATGCAGGTCGACCTGTTTGTCGAATTCACGGGTCCAGTTATGGATATTGGCTTCGGCATTGCGGTCGTCGGAGAAGCGGTGCGACAGCGACCCCGAGGCCAGCACCACGACTTTGCGGTCGCTCTTCTCGATGGCCCGGCGCACGGCGGCGCCGAAGGTGAAGCTGTCTTGCAGGCGATGCCAGGCACACCAGGCGGCAATCGAAACGACGTTGAAGGTCTGCTCGTCCGGTACGCCCATATGCATATAGCGCATCGGCACCAGGGTGCCGTATTCCAGCTCCAGGCTCGGGATGTTATGGGCCAGGGTGCGCACGTCGGCGGCGTTGGCCTCGGCGGCGATCAGTTCGCCCAGCTCCGGGCAGCCGGGATATTCGTAGGCCATGTTCTTGATGAAGTGCGGCAGTTCGTTACTGGTGTAGATGCCCTTGAAGTGCTCGCCGCTGTTGACGTGATAGGCGCTGTTGACCAGCCAGTGCACGTCGAACACCACGGCGGTATCGGCGCCCAGCTCGCGGGCGCGCCGACCGATTTCCTTGTGCCCGGCAATCGCCGCTTCGCGGCAGCCGTGGTGCTTGCCAGGCAGCTCCGATAAATACATCGAGGGTACGTGGCAGATCTTTGCTGCCAGAACTACTTCGCCCATGATCATTCTCCTGAGTATTTATTCTTTTGTAGGAGCGAGCTTGCTCGCGAAAAACATCAACGATAACGCAGCATTTCCGTTAGCCGGCGGCGCCTGCGGATTCTTCGCGAGCAAGCTCGCTCCTACAGGACGCGTTGTTATGTCCGGGTTACACGCCCCAGCGCGGGATGTGATGACTTCCCATGGAAATGCACACGTTCTTGATCTCGGCGAACACTTCGAAGCTGTACTGGCCGCCTTCACGGCCGGTGCCGGAGCCCTTCACGCCGCCGAACGGTTGGCGCAGGTCGCGCACGTTCTGGCTGTTGATGAACACCATGCCCGCTTCGATGCCATAGGCCAGACGATGCGCCTTGCCGATGTCCTGGGTCCAGATGTAAGACGCCAGGCCGTACTCGGTGGCGTTGGCCAGTTGCAAGGCTTCGGCTTCGTCCTTGAACGGAATCAGGCACACCACCGGACCGAAGATTTCTTCCTGGGCGATACGCATATTGTTGTTCACGTCAGCGAACACCGTGGGCTGGATGAACTGGCCTTTGCTCAGATGCGCCGCCAGGTTGGCCGGGCGCTCGAGGCCACCGGCGAGGAGAGTGGCGCCTTCTTCGAGACCGATCTTGATGTAGCCGGTGACCTTGTCGTAGTGGGCCTGAGTGATCATCGAGCCGACCTGGGTCTTCGGGTCTTGCGGGTCGCCGACGATCAGGCGTTTGGCGCGCGCGGCAAACTCGGCGACGAACTGCGGGTACACGCTTTCCTGGATAAAGATCCGGCTGCCGGCGGTGCAGCGTTCGCCGTTGAGCGAGAAGATGGTGAACAGCGCGGCGTCGAGGGCGCGTTCCAGGTCGGCATCTTCGAAGATCAGCACCGGCGACTTGCCGCCCAGTTCCATGGAGTACTTCTTCAGCCCGGCGGTCTGCATGATTTTCTTGCCGGTGGCAGTGCCGCCGGTGAAGGAAATCGCGCGGACATCGGGGTGACGCACCAGGGCATCGCCGGCGGTCGCGCCGTAACCCTGGATGACATTGAGCACGCCTTTTGGAATCCCGGCCTCCACCGCCAGGCGCCCCAGTTCGTTGGCGGTCAGCGGCGACAGCTCGGACATTTTCAGCACCGCGGTATTGCCCAGGGCCAGGCACGGCGCGGTTTTCCAGGTGGCGGTCATGAACGGCACGTTCCACGGCGACACCAGCGCGCAGACACCCACCGGCTGATACAGGGTGTAGTTGAGCATCTGGTCATCGACCGGGTAGCTGTGGCCGTCCATGCGCGTGCAGACTTCGGCGAAAAAATCGAAGTTGTGCGAGGCGCGGGGAATCAACACGTTTTTGGTCTGGTGAATCGGCAGGCCGGTGTCGAGGGTTTCCAGTTCGGCCAGGTGCGGCACGTTCTGTTCGATCAGTTCGCCGAGCTTGCGCATCAAGCGCGCCCGTTCCTTGGCCGGGGTGCCGGCCCATTTCGGGAAGGCTTCCTTGGCCGCCGCCACGGCTTGCGCGACTTCCTCGGCGCCGCCGCTGGCGACTTCTCCGATGGCTTCGCCGGTGGCCGGGTTGTAGTTGACGAACACGTCTTTGCTTTCGACCTCACGGCCGTTGATCCAATGTTTGATCATGCTGCTCAAGCCTCTTTACGGGCGCTGAAGAACGCCGCTTCGCTGACAATTCGGTTAACCAGGCGGCCTACGCCTTCGACTTCCACAATCACTTCATCGCCCGGCACGACGTCCGCCAGGCCTTCGGGCGTGCCGGTGGCGATCATGTCGCCGGGTTGCAGGGTCATGAAGCTGGACAGGTATTCGATCAGGTAGGGAATGTCGAAAATCATGTCCCTGGTGCTGCCTTCCTGGCGCAACTCGCCGTTGATCCAGGTGCGCAGTTTCAGGTTGCTCGGGTCCGGCACATCGGCCACATCGACGATCCATGGGCCGACGGGCGTGGTGGCGTCACGGTTCTTCACGCGCAGGTTGGGCCGGTAGTAGTTTTCCAGGTAGTCGCGAATCGCGTAGTCGTTGCACACCGTGTAGCCCGCCAGGTAATCCAGGGCGTCTTCGCGCTTGACGTTGCGCGCCGGCTTGCCGATGACGGCCACCAGCTCGCACTCGTAGTGCATGTAGGCGACGTTATCCGGGCGCCAGGTCACCTGGTTGTGGCCGGTGTAGGTGCCCACGGACTTGATGAAGGCCAGGGGTTCGGTCGGCGGCTTGAACGCCAGTTCAGCGGCGTGGTCGGCATAGTTCAGGCCCAGGGCGAACATGCTGCCGGTGGCCGGTGGCAGCCATTGCACCTGGTCTTCGGCCAGCAGGCGGCCGTCGGCCAGGCGCACGGCGTTTTCAGCTTCGACCTGTACCGAATGGACTTCACCTTCAAAGCGAATACGGGCGTGTTTCATGGGAGCTCCTCTGCCTTGATGTGGTTGACCAGGCGGCCGAGGCCACTGATCTCGACCTCCACGGTGTCGCCTGGCTGCACATCCACCCGGCCTTCGGGCGTGCCGGTGATCAGCACATCGCCCGCGTGCAGGGTCATGAATTCGCTGATCTCGGCGATCAGCAATGGAATATTGCGCACGAAGTTGGCCGTGGTGTTGTGCTGGCGAACCTCGCCGTTGACGTACAGCGTGATCGCGAGATTGTGCGGGTTCGACACCTGTGCGGTGGGGATCAGCTCGGGCCCGATGGCGCAGAACCCATCGCGGCATTTGGCTTTGACGGCGGGGCGGTAGTAGCTGTCTTCCGGCAGGCTGAACTCATTGACCAGGGTGTAGCCGGCCACGTAGTCGAGGGCTTCGGCCGCGCTGACGCGACTGGCGCTCTTGCCCATCACCACCCCTAATGCCGGCCCAGGTTGCAGGCGTTCGCCCTGGCCGGGATGCACCACCTCGGCGCCGTGCTGGTTGCGGGTGTTGGGCGTCTTGATGAACAGCACCGGCTTGACCGGCGGTTTCTGGTACGGCGGCTGTTCGAATTCGGCGAGGCGCTGCTTGAGCAACCCCTGGTAGTTCAGCGCGACACCGAAAAGGGTGCCGGTCGCGATGTCATGCAAGGCACGGCTCATGGGTTCTCCTGGCAGGGCCATGGCGGCCTTGCATTTAGTTAATGTGTTAACAGTTATAATTAAGATGTTAACTATCGTCAAGGGTGTAGACTGTCCACGGGGTGCTTGCAGGGTGAGCACCGCTGCATCAGGGCAATCACAATAAAAACGAGTAGCGTGCGATGAGCGACCGTCAACCCATCCCGAACATCAACATTGGCCAGGTGTACGACCAGCGCTACAGCGACGCCGAAGTCCATTACGACAAGCTGGCCAACCTGGCGGATTTCTTCGGGCGCAACATGCCCGTTCACCGGCATGACCGGTTCTTCCAGGTTCACTACGTAAAAAGCGGCACCGTGCGCGTGTACCTGGACGACCAGCAATACGTCGAATCCGGGCCGATGTTCTTCCTCACGCCACCCACGGTGCCGCACTCGTTTGTGACCGAGGCCGACAGTGACGGGCATGTGCTGACGGTGCGTCAGCAACTGGTGTGGCAACTGATCGAAGCCGACGCCAGCCTGGCGCCCGCCGGTGTGCAATTGCCGGCCGCGTGTGTCGCCCTGACGAAGTTGGCGCCGCAATACGCGGGCGATATCCGCCGCCTGGATTATCTGTTCGAGGAACTGCGCGAAGAGGTAAAAGCCCAGCGTTCCGGGCGCAGCGCAGCTCTGGACAGCCTGACGCGGTTGATCATGATCAGCCTGTTGCGGCTGTGTTCGAACTCGTTGAAAGCCACGCCCGCCCGCCACGAAGACTTGAAAATCTTCCACCGCTTCAACGAGCTGATCGAAGCGCACTACCAGCAACACTGGCCGTTGTCGCGGTATGCCCAGGGCATTGGGGTGACAGAAGCACGGCTCAATGATGTGTGCCGGCGCATTGCCGACTTGCCGTCCAAGCGCCTGATCCTGGAGCGCCTGATGCAGGAAGCCAAGCGCCTGCTGCTGTTTACCGGCAGCTCGGCCAACGAGATCTGCTATCAGCTGGGGTTCAAGGACCCGGCCTATTTCAGTCGTTTTTTCCAGCGTTACGCCCAGCTCACTCCGGGGGAGTACCGCCAGCGCCAATCGGGATTGCGTTGAGCCAGGCATAAGATAGGTCTTGTTGATCTTGTGCGGATCATCATGAGCATCGCCGCGGTGCAACAGAATGGCTTTTACGCCGAACCGATTGTACTTTTCACAGCCCCCAGGCTGCTTGCAGCGGTTGGCCGGCGACACTAAGCTGCCGACTCGCCCATCCAATTGGTGCCGATATGGCCAACCCCAGACCTTCGCTGACCCTGACCCTGCTGCAAGCCCGTGAAGCCGCAATGGCGTTCTTCCGCCCGGCGCTGAACAAGCATGCACTGACCGAGCAACAGTGGCGGGTCATTCGGATCCTGCGCCAGCAGGGCGAACTCGAAAGCCATCAACTCGCCCAGCAGGCCTGCATCCTGAAACCGAGCATGACCGGAGTGTTGACGCGCCTGGAGCGCGACGGCCTGGTGCGCCGGCAGAAGTCCAGCCAGGATCAGCGCCGGGTGTTCGTGGGCCTCACCGAGCGCGGCCAGCAGTGTTTCGTCTCCATGAGCGAGGGCATGGAAAGCAACTACCAGAAAATCGAAGCGCAGTTTGGCGCGGAGAAAATGCAGCAGCTGCTGGACTTGCTCAATGAGCTGAAAAACATCAAGCCTTGAAGGTGAAAAAATTCATTAACAGGTGAACGTGTTTGCCCGAGGCTGGCATCGCGTGCGCACATCCTCACTATCCATTTTCGGCACACATGCACGCGCTGCCCCGGGTTCGGAATGGAACTTGCGTGCGATACGACCTGTAAGCCTTGCAACTGAAAAAGGTTAGGTCAATGAACAATAATAATGTGCAGATGCCTGCGGCCTCGGTGGTGCTTCCACCGGCGTTACCCCTCCAGCGTTTCCTGACCAGCGACATCGACGAGCACGCTCGTAACATGGGCGGCTGGCAGGTTCGCTACGATCAGTTGTCACCCGGCTCCTTTGCCGGTGAGTTGCTGGAGTTCCGCTCGGACTGGATGCAACTGGTGCGCGACCGCTCTAATCAGGCCATGGTCAAGAGTGGTGTGGCCTGGAAAGGTGCGATCACCTTCAGCATTCCCTTGAGTGCCGACGGCCCGGTGTATTGCTCGGGGCATCCGATCCACGAGCCCAGCCTGTTGGTGGCCCACGGTGAAAACCTGCCCGAGCTGCACACTCCACAGCACCTGGACCTGCTCGGCGTGGCCATCGAAGAGCACGCCCTGGAACATGTGCTGGAGTGCCAGGGCATTCAGTTTCGAATTACCGATCTTCCCAGGTGTTACCGTTTGGGTGATTCATCCGTGCAACGTGACCTCGCGGCGTTGTTCGACGAGCTGGCGGGCTGTGATGCCGTGCTCGGGCATGACTCGATCCGCCGCGGCATCCGCGATGCGGTGATGCTGCATATGCTGGAGTTGATCGCCCCGGACCAGGCGCCACCCCTCAACCCCACGGCGCGCAAAAGGATGGTCGATCGCGCCCGCGAATATGCGTTGAGTCACCTCGACGAGCCGCTGTCGATCCTCGACCTGTGCAACCACATCGGCGCCAGCCGGCGCAAACTCCAGTACTGTTTTCAGGAGACCCTGGGCATCAACCCGGTGGCCTATCTGCGGGCACTGCGCCTCAATGCGGTGCGCCGCGAACTGCGAACCAGCACCCAAGCCCACGGCGTACAGGAAGTCGCAGCGCGCTGGGGCTTCTGGCATTTGAGCCGGTTCGCAAGCGATTACCGCACCATGTTCGGCGAAAGCCCTTCCCAGACCCTGCGTCGCACGCAACTCTGCTGAAAACGGATAACCGCCGCACTCTGCGCGTTACTAGGATGGCCCACACCACTTGATGGGAGGGGCATTCGATGATTCACCACAATAATGCAAGCGCCACACGCATGACGCTGTTCACCCTGGGGCTGCTGGGTTGCTGCGCCAGTGTCCAGGCCACCGAGAACGGTGCGCCGACCACCGCTGTCGGCGTTTACGATTTCGGCGCGGGGATGATGCCGCCGGCCACGCCGTTCGGGACCGTAGGGCTGCGCACGGCGTTTTACTCGGCCAATGTGCAGAAGGACCGTAACGGTCGCTCCGTCGACAACCACTTCTCACTGGATGTGTTGTCCATCGGCGTCGCCTACATGCGCATGACCGATCACACGGTGCTGGGCGCCAACTATGGTTTCGGCGTGGTGGTACCGTTCTTCAAGATGGACGCTTCCGTCAAGGTACCGACCCCGGCCGGCCCGCTGAGCCTGGAGGCCGATCCGTTTCGAATGGCCGACATGCAGTTTCTGCCGGTGATCCTGCAATGGAACCTGTCGCCGAACCTGTTTATCAACACGCAACTGCAGATCCAGGCGCCCACCGGTGACTACGACAAGAATCGTCTGATCTCCCCAGGGCTCAATCACTGGACGTTCTCGCCGATCGTCAACGCCACCTACATCACCGACAGTGGCTTCGAGGTTTCCTCAAGCGTTGAGGTGGACGTCAATACCCGCAACCCCGCGACCGACTACAAGAACGGTGTCGAATACCGCCACGAATTTGCCGTGGGCCAGCATGTAGGGCCGTGGACCCTGGGCCTGGGCGGCTACTACTACCGTCAGTTCAGCGATGACGATGCGCCGGGGCTGCAATCGGGCAACCGCGCGCGGGTGCTGGCTGTCGGGCCGGCCGTGAGTTACTTCAAGCCCGGCCTGCCGCCCATTTGGCTGCACGCCTACAAGGAAACCGATGCCCGCAACCGTGCCGAGGGTTACACCGTGGCACTGCGCATTTCTCAAAGTTTCTAAGGGGCTGGCCATGAACTCATCACATTCCGATTCCCCCTCGCCGCGGCAAGCCACCGGGCGCCGTGAAGGGCTGGTGCTGATGTTGGGCAGCAGCCTGACCATCATGGGCGCAGCCATGGTCGCGCCGATCCTGCCCAAGCTGGGCGCCGAGTTCGGTGCACTGGAACCGCGCGCCGACCTGCTGGTGCCCTTGGCGGTCACCGGGCCGGCACTGGCGATTGCGCTGTGCGCGCCGCTGGCCGGCTGGTTGGCCGACCGGGTCGGGCGCAAGGCGTTGCTGGTGATCGCCACGCTGTTGTATGCCGTGCTCGGGGCCATCCCGGCGCTGCTGGATAACTTGCCCGCCATCGTCGGTGTACGCCTGCTGTTCGGCGCGGCGGAGGCGGCGGTGATGACCTGTTGCGCCACGCTGATTGCCGACTATTGGCAGGGCGAGGAGCGGTTGCGCTACATCAACCGGCAGGTGGTCACCATCGGTTTGGTCGGCTCGCTGTTCTATGTCGTGGGCGGCGCGTTGGGCGAACACTCCTGGCGCCTGCCATTCCTGCTGTACCTGCTGCCACTGCTGTTGATACCGATGATGATCAAGGTGCTGTGGGAGCCCGCCGCCGCTCGCCAGCCCGCCGAGGTGGCTGAACAGGGCAGGGTGGCCGTGCTGCCGCTGGTGCTCGGTTATCTGCTGATCCTCAGTGGGATGGTGCTGAGTTTTATCGTGCCGATCCAGGCGCCGGTTTTACTCGTCAGCCTCGGCATTACTTCAAGCACGATGATCGGGCTGTCGGCGGGGGGCAGTCTGCTGGCGACCCTGGGCGGTTCGTTAGCCTGGCCGCTGCTGCGCCGGCGCATCGGTATCCCCGGCTGCAATGCGCTGTTGCTGAGCCTGTTGGGCCTGGGATTGTGGCTGCTGATGCGCGCACCGAGCTACAGCATGGTGCTGGTGGCAGTGCTGATCCATGGCCTGGGCGCCGGGCTGCTGGTGCCCAACGCGATGGCGCCGGTGATGAATGCCCTGAGCGCGAAAACCCGTGGGCGCGGCTTGGGTGGGTTCACGGCGTTTCTGTATTTCGGTCAATTTGTCAGCCCGCTGGTGGTGGCCTTGCTCAGCGTTTACTCGGGTGACGTACGTCGTTCAATCCTGTGGTTGGCCTGTGCCAGTTTTGCCTCGGCCCTGGCCTGGGCACTGGCAGGCCTGCAAGCACGGCGCAAAGCGCTGACCCAGGCATTCGGATCAAGTCATTCATAATCAATAGGAGACGAACATGGACATCCACAACCTGCTGGACAGCGAGGACGCCACCGGTTTGGCCGAATGGGTCAGGCGCGGTGAAGTGCAGCCCGGCGAGCTGCTGGAAGCGGTGATCGAGCGTATCGAACGGGTCGAACCGCAGCTGAATGCGGTCGCCGAGCGGCTTTACGAGTCGGCGCGGCAGTGGGCACGCACATCGCGCCCCGGCCACGCTGTGTTTGCCGGGGTGCCGACGTTGATCAAGGACCTGTTTTCACCGGTCAACGGCGCGGCGATGACCAATGGCTCGCAGGCGTTAGGAGGCGCTCGCGCTGACGTTGAAGCCGAACACGTCAGCCGTATCCGCCGTGCCGGGTGTGTGATTGTCGGTACCAGCACCTCACCCGAATTCGGCACCTCGTATTCCACCGAGTCCAACCGCTTTGGCGCCACCCGCAACCCCTGGAATATCGGCCACAGTGCCGGCGGTTCCAGCGGCGGCGCGGCAGCCTTGGTGGCGGCGCGCGTCGTACCGTTTGCCCATGGCAACGATGGCGGCGGTTCCTTGCGTGTGCCGGCGTCCTGCTGTGGGGTGTTCGGCCTCAAGCCCAGCCGCGGGCTGCTGCCTTCCGGGCCGATGATCGGCGAGGGCTGGGCCGGGATGGGCAGCCCCCATGCGATTACCTTGTCGGTACGTGACAGCGCCGCGCTGCTGGATGCCACGGCCGGGATCGACCTGGGCGCACCTTATGCCGCGCCGCTGCAGGCGCAGCCCTATGTCACCGCGCTGCAGCAGGACCCTCGGCCGCTGCGGATCGCCCTGGTCGAGCAGCTCGGGCCTTGGCCGACCTCCGGCGAAAGTGTGCAAGCCGTACGCCAGGCCGCCAGGTTGTGCGAATCCCTGGGGCACCGCGTTGAACCGGTCAATTTGCCGGTGGCGCTGCCGGCGTTTCTCGATCAGGTCTTCACCATCATCGGTGCAAGCACGCGCCACTATGTCGATGTGTTGGGGCAGATGCGCGGTTCCGCCGTGCAGCCCGAGGAGCTGGAAGCCCGCACCCGCATTATCCTGCGCTGCAAAGGGGCCGTCAGCGGTGCGCAGTACGCCGGTGCCGTGGAATGGATTCATGCCTTGGGCCGGCAGTTGGCAGTGTTCATGCAGGATTACGACCTGATCCTCACGCCGACCCTGGCCCGCGAGCCGGTGCCGATCGGGGAGCTGGACCTGCAAGACGACCGCTTGAGCCTGGAGGAACTGATCGAACGGTTCCACAGCTACTCACCGTTCACGGCGCTGTTCAATGCCAGCGGGCAACCGGCGATGTCGGTGCCGTTGCACTGGAGCGCTGCCGGCCTGCCGGTGGGCGCCCACTTCGCCGCTCGCTTTGGCGAAGAAAGTACCCTGCTGGCCCTTGCGGGGCAGCTGGAGCGGGCCCAGCCCTGGCGCGGCCGGGTTCCGCCGGTCAACGCCTGTCGGTTGTGAGCCTCTGAGGGCTTCTGCATCGGGCGGGTGGACCGACCTGCCTGATGCAAACCGCCTTCTGGTCACTCGGCCGCGAATCGCTGCCTTTTTATCCGGTACATATCACCGTCCGCATGGCTGAGCAGGGTATCGGCATCTTCCCCGTCCTGGGGATAAACCGCCACGCCGATGCTGCAGGACGGCATCTTCACCCCACCAAACTCGGGCCCCAGCGGCTCGGCCATGACCGCGAGTATCTGCACCACCCTGGCAGAAATAGCCTCCCGCGACGGGATGTCGGTCAACAGCACCGTGAACTCATCACCGCCCATCCGCGCCACCAGGTCGCTGTCGAGTACGCAGCGTTCCAGGCGTCGGGCAATCGCACACAGCACGCGATCGCCCATGGCATGGCCATGCACATCGTTGATGCCCTTGAAGTCATTGATGTCCAGGAACAGCAACGCCAGGCCGCGGTTGTGGGACTGCGCACTGTGCAGGGCCTGGTCCAGCCGATCATTGAACAGTGAGCGGTTGGTCAGGCCCGTCAGCGGATCATGGTGGGCAAGGAAGCGCAGTTCTTCTTCGGCCTGGGTGAGCGCCGTCACGTCCCGTGCGACGCCGATGCGCGCGCCCACCTCTTTGGACCAGAAGGCCGCCCACAGGATGTGCACCACGCTGCCGTCCTTGCGTAGATAGCGGTTGCGGAAGTCGACATGGGAGTGGCCATTCATGACCCGCACAATCGAGGCCCGAGTGCGCGCCAGGTCTTCCGGGTGCATGTAGTGGGTGATCAGGGTGCCGACCAGTTCGTCGGCACGGTAGCCGAGCAGGGCCTCGCAGCCATCGCTGACGAAGACAATCTGGCTGTCGCCGTCGACGACAAATACCGTATCCAGCATCAGGTGGATCAGTTTCGGGTACAGCGCTTGCAGGTCAACGGGCATGGGGCATCGGGCGTCCGGTTCATATCGGTCGATCATAGCCCGATCATGAGCTGGGGCGTCGAGCAATCCTGCACATTTTTTAGTCCGCTCGGCAGTTGCCGAGGGCGGTCTGGCAGGGGCTTTTCGCGTTGTGGGACGCGCTGGGAGCCACAGGGAGAGTTGTCGTACAACCGAATGCGCTATGATGCGCGTTCCTCCGCCAACCGAGATACCCGTTCTTGATGGACAACCCGAACGTCCAGCCCACCGTTCGCCGCCGGCACCGCAGCCTGGCCGAAGAACTGGTCACCGAGCTTTCCCGGCGCATCTGTTCCGGTGAGCTGCCGCGTGCCACCAAGCTGCCCACCGAATCCGAAGTGATGGCCGAACATGGGGTGAGCCGCACGGTGGTGCGCGAGGCCATTTCGCGCCTGCAGGCCTCGGGCCTGGTGGAAACCCGGCACGGCGTCGGCACCTTTGTGAAGGATATCCCGAGCCCCAGCGGGTTTCGCATCGACCCGGACAGCATCGTGACCTTGCAGGATGTGCTGGCCGTGCTGGAGTTGCGCATCAGCCTGGAGGTGGAGGCTGCCGGCCTGGCGTGCGTGGGGCGGACCGACGAGCAATTGCAGGTGATGCGCGACTCGCTGGATGCGCTCAACTCGCGGGCGGTGAGTGCCGACTACGCGGTGTCGGCAGACTTTCAGTTCCACCAGCAAATCGCGTTGGCCACGGGCAATCGTTACTTCACCGACATCATGTTGCACCTGGGGCTCAACATCCTGCCGCGTACACGCCTGCACTCCAAACGCCTGGCCAACGCCAACAAGGAGCCCTTCCTGGAGCGCTTGAGCCGTGAGCATGAGGACATCTACAAAGCCATCCTGCGCCGTGACGCCGATGCGGCTCGGGCGGCGATGCGCCTGCACCTGTCCAACAGCCGCGAGCGCATGCGCCGGGCCTATGAAGCCGCCGCCGCCGAGTTGTCGAACGGCCCGGCCGCGGTGAACGCGCCGCCCTGAAGCCGGCTGCCCGGTTCATCGGCCGGCGCTGGCGGTTGTTGCTCGACCTTGGCGCGAAACGCTTCCGAACTGTCCTTGGGCGCAAAGCCCAGGTGCTCGGTGTGCCGGGTGCTCCACCAGCGATCGCGATTGGCCGAGACGCCATACACCACACTGTGTCCCACATCCTTGGCCAGCAGGGCGCGCGCCACCAGGTGGTCCAGGTCGGTGTAGCTCAGCCAGGTCGACAGCATCCGCCGGTTGCGCGGCTCGGGGAACGACGAGCCGATGCGCAAGCTCACGGTTTCAATCCCATAGCGGTGAAAGTAGAACGCCGCCAGGTCTTCGCCGTAAGCCTTGGAGAGGGCGTAGTAGCCATCCGGACGGCGCGGTGAGTGCACGTCCAGTTCAACGTCCTGGAGATAAAAACCGGTGACGTGGTTGGAACTGGCAAACACAATCCGCTTGACCCCCTGCTGTCGCGCCGCCTCGTAAATGTGGAATGTGCCGCGAATATTGGCGTCGAGAATCTCCTCGAACGGCCGCTCCACGGAAATCCCGCCCAGGTGAACGATGGCGTCGACGCCGGTGACCAGTGCCGCCACGGCGGCCTTGTCGGCCAGGTTGCAGGTGATCACTTCGTCGTGCTCACCACGGCTGGGGGCCATGGGGCTGATGTCCGAGACGCGGACGATGTCGGCATGGGCCTGCAAGGTGTTCCGCAGGATTTGCCCCAGGCCGCCGGCGGCGCCGGTGAGCAAGATGCGCGTGAAGGGTTTGGGTGGTGTGGTCATGGTCAGGTCTTCCATTGAACGCTGAATGCAGGTGGCTTGCCTGTCGAGCGATGCGCACTCGCCAGGCAAGTCGTGGGGGCTTTACATGAAGTTGTACTGGATGCCCAGGCGCCACCGCGCCTGGCGATCTTCGGACGTGGCGTTGACCTTCACATCACCAATCTCCATGAACGGGGCCCATTCCTTGTTGAGCTTGTATTTGACGATCAGGTTCTGTTCGTAATCGCTCTTCTTGTTGTCGTAGCGGATGTAGTCAGTCTTGAAGTAGATGAACTGATATTCATACGCCCACTTACTGGCCGGCGTGTAGCCGAGCCAGCCCTCGAAACGATGGGTGGTCTGGTCATCCTTGATGTGGTCGGGCAAGTCCTCGTTGACCTGGTCGCGGTCCAGCTTCTTGGCGTCCAGGCGATAGCGCGTGGCGGCGTAGAAGGCGTCGTTGATCTTGTAGTTGTACTTGAGGCCGAACTTGTAGGTGGTCGAGTCTTTCGAGCTGTCCATCTGGAACGCCGGGGTCAACGTCGATTGCGCGCTGAGTTTGTAGTTGTAGCTCACGGTGAACTCGTGCCCGTTGTTGACCATGTTGTCGTAGGCGACGTCTTCACGGTCGCCGGCGGTGCGGTATTTCATTTCCGCTTCAAATCCCAGGCCACTGTCCAGGCGGTAGTTGAGCTTGATTCGGTCAGCGTGGGCGCTGTCCTCCTCGGTGAACTGGTGGCGGTAGTTGATGCTGGCAGAGTCAGCGCTGACATACAGCGGCAGGCCGAGGGTCAGGGCAGTAACGAGCGTGCGTAGGGTGGTGTTCATACGGTCTTCTTTTTTGTTTTTGTTAGGGTCGTTTGACGGTTGCTACGGCAGTGGGTTGTTGCGTATGGCTCTCATCTAAGGTGTCGATATACGTTATCGTACGACAAGATGACTCGTCTATGGGTTATCGGTGGTTTTGAAACATCTTGAAATATATGTGCCCAGTGAATAGGGCTTTACAGCAATCCTAGTTATTCCTTGGTTGTCTTTAAAAATAAGGGTTTTGCCGGGATTTACTGAAAATGCATGCAGAAGAGGGGCGGGTTATTGGGTCTTTTCAAGTGTTGTACGATGACCTATGATCGGTCGCAACAGACGACACTTCCGTCACAAATCCAATAAGAAGGCTTACGACGTCCATGAGAATCACAGCAGTCAACGTCCAGGTGTTTTCCTACCCGACCCGCCGCGCAGTGGACAGTGCCGGCCATGCGCACCCGGGTGATGTCACCCAGGCGCAGATGGCTTTGCTGCGCATCCAGACCGAAGACGGCCAGGAGGGTTATGCCTTCGGCGCCCCTGAACTGATTCGCCCGTATGTGCTCGATGGTTTCGTGCGCAAAGTGCTGGTGGGGCAGAACGCTTTTGATCGCGAAAAGATCTGGCACGACCTCGCGCACTGGCAGCGCGGCAGTGCCAGCCAGTTGACCGACCGCGCCCTGGCGCTGGTGGAGCAGGCCCTGTGGGATTGGGCCGGGCGCAAACTGGGTGTGCCGGTGCACAAGTTGATTGGCGGTTTCCGCGATAAGGTGCCGGCCTACGGCTCCACCATGTGTGGCGACGAACTGCCCGGAGGCCTGGCGACCCCGGAAGACTACGGGCGTTTTGCCGAGACCCTGGTGCAGCGCGGCTACAAGGCTATCAAGCTGCACACCTGGATGCCGCCGGTGTCCTTCGCCCCGAGCCCGCGCATCGACGTGCAGGCTTGTGCGGCGGTACGCGAAGCGGTCGGCCCGGACATCGCCCTGATGCTGGACGGTTATCACTGGTACAGCCGCACCGAAGCGCTGTACATCGGGCGTGAGCTGGAGAAGCTCGACTTCGCCTGGTTCGAAGAGCCGATGATGGAAGAGTCCGCCGAGTCCTATGCCTGGCTGGCGGGGCAGTTGGACATTCCGGTGCTGGGCCCGGAAACCCTGTCCGGCAAACACCTCGCCCGTGCCAGTTGGGTCAAGCACGATGTGTGCGATATCTTGCGCGCCGGTGTGGCGGGCGTCGGCGGCATTGCGCCGTGCCTGAAGGTTGCGCACCTGGCTGAATCCTTCGGCATGGATTGCGAGATTCATGGCAACGGTGCGGCCAACCTGGCCGTGGTCGGCGCGATCAAGAACTGCACCTGGTATGAGCGTGGCCTGTTGCACCCGTACTTGGATTACGACGAAGTACCGGCCTACCTCAAGCGTCTGGTAGACCCGATGGACAACGACGGTTTTGTGCACCTGTCCGACTTGCCGGGCCTGGGTGAAGACATCGATTTCAACTTCATCGAGACCCATACGCTTAAAAGCTTCTGACGTGTACAGGGTCAGCCCGGCATCAGTCGGGCTGATCAAGAGCCCTATAAATATAAAAAAGGCACTCTTGTTATGAGCATTTTCCCTTCGCTGTGGGCGCGGGTGTTCGTCGCCGCGCTGGCTGTCACCGCTGTACCTGCAAGCTTCGCAAAAACCCCGGCCGATCAATTGATCGTCGGCATGAGCATGATCAACCTGCTGTCCCTCGACCCGGCGGCGGCCACCGGCCTGGACGTGTCGGAGATCAACGCCAACCTCTATGACATGTTGCTGGTGCAGGACGTCGCCCAGCCGGATCGCCTGGTACCGGCGCTGGCCGAGCGCTGGCAGGTCAGTGACGACCGCAAGACCCTGACCTTCAACCTGCGCACCGGCGTGAAATTCCAGTCCGGCAATGACCTGAGTGCCGAAGACGTTGCCTGGTCGTTGCAGCGCGTGCTCAAGCTCAACCTCGCACTGGCCTCCACCTGGAAGGCCTACGGCTTTACCGCCGAGAACGTCGAGCGCTACATGCGTGCCACGGATGCCGCGACCTTTGTGATCGAGCTGCCCCGGCCCACCGACCCGCTGCTGGTGCTCAACACCCTGGCGACCTCGCCGAGCGCCTTTGTCCTCGATCGCAAGAAAGTCCTCGAACACCAGAAAAACAACGACATGGGCGCCGCCTGGCTGGTGACTCACGCCGCCGGCAGCGGTGCGTTCGTGCTCAATGACTGGCGCGCCAACGACGTGATCCTGATGACCCGTTTCGACGGGTACTGGGGCGGCCCGGCCAAGCTCAAGCGCATCGTCATGCGCAACATGACCGAGTCGCAGTCGTTGCGCCTGATGATCGAGCGCGGCGACCTGGACATCGCCAAAGGCATGTCTGCGCCGGACATCGAAGCCCTGCAGAAAAGCGCCAAGGTCCGCACCCAGACCTTGCAGCGCGGCACCCTGTACTACGTCGCCCTGAGTGTGAAGCAACCGATGTTCGCCGATGCGCGTGTGCGCAAGGCCGTGCGTGCGCTGATCGATTACCAGGGCATCAACCAGACCGTCATGCCCCATTACGGCGTGATCAATCAACGGCCGCTGCCCCTGGGCCTGGCCGCGCGCCTGCCGGATCCCGGCTACACGCTCAACGTCGAGCAGGCCAAGGCCTGGCTGGCCGAGGCCGGTTACCCGAACGGTTTCAAGACCACCATTCGCGTGCTCGCCGAACCGCCGTTTATCAACATTGCCTCCAACCTGCAGTCGACCCTGGCCCAGGCCGGTATCGACGCCAGCATCATCACCGGCACGGGCAACCAGATCTACGGCGCAATGCGTGAGCGCAGCTTCGACATCATCGTCGGCCGCGGCGGTGGCGGGGCCGAACGGCATCCGCACTCCAGCCTGCGTACGCTGGTGTACAACCCGGATAACCGCGATGAGGCCAAGCTCACCAACTTCCAGGGCTGGCGCACATCCTTCTACAGCCCCGAGCTGAACCAGCTGATCGAGCGCGCGGAAGTCGAGCCTGACACAGGCAAGCAACTGGCCCAATACCGCGACATCCAGGAGCAGGTCGACCGGCAGGTCGGGGCCATTTTGCCGGTCTCGCAAATGACCGACACCGTGGTGGTGTACGAAGACGTGGCCGACTTCCAGGGCCATACCGCCGCGACCACGCGCTACAAAGACGTCTACAAGAAGCGCTGACCGATTATCAGGAGCTCACTATGTTTGTTATGACTGCCTCTGTCATGGGCGCTCGCGCGTCCAACACGGCCCGGCGCGCGGGTACGGTGCTGGTGACCTTGCTCGGCCTGCTGGCCCTGACGTTCATCATCGGCCGGGTCATGCCGCTCGACCCCGTGCTGGCGGTAGTCGGGCCGGATGCCGACAGTTCCACCTATGATCAGGTGTACCGGTCGATGGGCCTGGACAAGCCGATCTGGACCCAATTCGGTCTTTACCTCAATGACCTGCTCCACGGTGACTTCGGCAATGCGCTGTTGACCGGCCACCCGGTACTGGACGATATCCTGCGCGTCTTTCCCGCGACGATTGAACTGGCCACCCTGGCGATTCTGTTCGGCGTGCTGATCGGTTTGCCCCTGGGCGTCTGTGCCGCCAGCAACCAGGGGCGCCTCGGCGATCACGTGGCGCGGGTGATCACCTTGTTCGGCTACTCCACGCCGATTTTCTGGCTGGGCATGATGGGGTTGCTCGTGTTCTACGCCTGGCTCGGCTGGGCCGGTGGAGCGGGGCGCATCGACCTGGCCTATGACGGCATGGTGCCCGAGGTCACCGGCCTGCTGCTGATCGACTCGACCCTGGCACGTGACTGGGAGGCCTTCGCCAGCGCCCTGCGCCACATCGTGTTGCCGGCGCTGATCCTCGGCCTGAACTCGGTGGCGTATATCAGCCGCATGACCCGCAGCTTCATGCTCGAGCAGCTGTCCCAGGAGTACATCATCACCGCGCGGGTCAAGGGCCTGTCCCGGCGCCAGGTGGTGTGGGGGCATGCGTTTCGCAACATCCTCGTGCAGTTGCTGACGGTGGTTGCGCTGGCCTACGGCTCGTTGCTGGAGGGCGCGGTGCTGATCGAAACCGTGTTTGCCTGGCCGGGGTTCGGCCAGTACCTGACCAGCAGCCTGATGCTCGGCGACATGAACGCGGTGATGGGCTGCGTGTTGGTGATCGGCTTGATTTTCGTCGCGCTCAACCTGATCAGCGACGCCTTGTACAAGGTGTTCGACCCCCGTACCCGTTAACGCACTGCGCCGTACCGATAAAACTATAAAAAGAAGGAATTTTGCATGAAGACGGTATTTTCAACACTGCACCTTGGCCTGTTGACGGCGATGCTCGCCCTTGGGCCGATGACAACGGCCAGCGCCAAGACCCCCGCCGATCAATTGATCGTCGGCATGAGCATGGTCAACCTGTTCTCCATCGACCCGGCCAATGCGCCTGGCCTGGATGCCTCCGGCGTCAACGCCAACCTCTACGACACCCTGATCAAGCGTGACCAGGGCAACCCGGAAAAACACCTGCCGCAATTGGCCGAGCGCTGGGACATCAGCGAAGACGGCAAGCAGGTGACCTTTCACCTGCGCCAGGATGTGAAATTCCATTCGGGCAACCCGCTGACCGCCGAGGACGTGGCGTGGTCGCTGTACCGGGTGATGAAGCTCAATTTCGGCCTGGCCACCACCTGGAAGGCCTACGGCTACAGCGTCGAGAATATCCAATCGCTGATCCGCGCCACGGACGCCCACACCCTGGTCATCGACCTGCCGCAGACCATGGACCCGCTGCTGCTGGTGGACTCCCTGGCGATCTCGCCGAGCGCTGTGGTAGTGGACCGCAAGACGGCCCTGGCCCATGAGAAAAACGGCGACCTCGGCGCCGGCTGGCTGGTGACCAACGAGGCCGGCAGTGGCCCCTTCGTGCTGACCAAGTGGAGCGCCAACGATTCGCTGCTGCTGACCCGTTTCGACGGCTACTGGGGCGGCGCGGCGAAGCTCAAGCGCGTGGTGGTGCGCCACATGACCGAATCCCAATCCTTGCGCCTGATGCTCGAACGCGGCGACCTCGACCTGGCCTACGGCATGGCGGCGCCGGACATTCGCGCCATCGACGGCTCGGACAAGATCCAGGTGCAATCATTGCCGCGCGGCACCATGTACTACGTGGCGATGAGCATGAAGCAACCCGAGTTTGCCAAGACTCAGGTGCGTGAAGCCGTGCGCAACCTGATCGACTACAAGGGCCTGGATGAACAGGTGATGCCGTATTACGGCAAGCTCAATCAGCAGCCGATGCAGTTGGGGCTGGAAGCGCGCTTGCCGGATCCGGGTTATCACATGGACGTAGCCAAGGCGAAAAAGCTGCTGGCCGAGGCGGGTTACCCCGACGGTTTCAACACCACCATTCGCACGCTGTCGGAGCCGCCGTTCATTGACATCGCCGCGCGCCTGCAGGCGACCCTGGCCGAAGGCGGGATCAAGGCCAGCATCGTCACCGGCACCGGCAACCAGGTCTACGGCGCCATGCGCGCGCGCAATTTCGAGATCATCGTGGCCCGTGGCGCCGAGCGCTATCCCCATCCGTATTTCAGCCTGCGCACCTTCGCCTACAACCCCGACAACAGCGATGACGCCGGCTTGCCGAACTTCCAGGGCTGGCGCGCTTCATTCTTCAATCCGCAACTCAACAGCCTGATCGACCAGGCGGGCGTGACGCGCGATTCGGCACAGCGGGTCAGCCTGTATCACCAGGCGCAGACGCTCTATGACCAGCAGGTGGGGCCGATCCTGATGATCTCGCAGATGACCGACACCGTGGTCAGCGCGGCCGACGTCAAGGGTTTCAGTGGTGACGATGCCGAGGCCACCCGTTACCTGGGTGTCTACAAGCAGCGTTGAGTGGGGCTGCGGCCCTTCAGAATTCACACAGAGAAGATGCTTATGAATGCCAATCTGTCTTCCATCGACACGGCGGCGAAGCGGCCGGTGGATCGCTCGCCGGGCTCCAGTTTCGATGCCTTCTGCAAGAGCGGCCTGCGGGTGCTCCGTCACCTGTTACGCAACCCCATGACCCTGGCGGGCCTGCTGGTTGCGCTGCTCTTGGTGGTGGTCGCGGCCTTTGCGCCGTGGATCGCCACCCACGACCCGGTCGCGCAAAACCTCGCCACAGCCTTGCAAGCGCCGGGCTCGGCGCACTGGTTCGGCACCGACGAATACGGTCGGGATATTTTCAGTCGGCTGGTCTATGGCTCGCGGATCACGCTGTACATCATTGCCTTGGTAACCGTGATCGTCGGTCCCATCGGGCTGTTTATCGGCACCGTCTCGGGCTACTTCGGCGGGGCGGTCGACACCGTGTTCATGCGCCTGACCGATATCTTTATTTCCTTCCCCAGCCTGGTCCTGGCACTGGCCTTTATCGCCGCCCTGGGCCCTGGCCTGGAGCATGCGGTGGTGGCGATTGCCTTGACCTCATGGCCACCGATTGCGCGGCTCGCGCGGGCTGAAACCCTGTCCCTGCGCAACGCCGACTTTGTTGTCGCCGTGGAACTGCAAGGCGCGTCGCCGGCGCGGATTATCCTGCGCCATATCGTGCCGATGTGCCTGTCCTCGGTGATCATCCGCCTGACCATGAACATGGCCGGGATCATCCTCACCGCCGCCGCGTTGGGCTTTCTCGGCCTGGGTGCCCAGGCGCCGCTGCCGGAGTGGGGCGCGATGATTTCCACCGGGCGCCGCTACATGCTCGAGTGCTGGTGGCTGGTGGCGGTTCCCGGGGCGGCGATCATGTTGGTCAGCCTGGCCTTCAACCTGTTGGGCGATGGCCTGCGGGACATCCTTGATCCGCGCAGCGAATAATCGGAGAACACCTTATGTCTGCCATCAAGCTGAATGTGGAAGGGCTGAATGTGCGCTTCGTCAGTGGCCAGAAAGAAACCCACGCCGTGCGTGATGTGTCCTTTACCTTGGGGCGGGAGAAACTGGCGATTGTCGGTGAGTCCGGCTCAGGCAAGTCCACCGTCGGGCGCAGCCTGCTCAAGCTGCATCCGCCCAGCGCCAGAATCACCGCCAAGGCCATGGCGTTTGGCGAGGTCGACCTGCTCTCGGCCAGTGAAAAGGCGATGCAGAAGATTCGCGGCCAGCGTATCTCGATGATCATGCAAGACCCCAAGTACTCGCTGAACCCGGTGGTCAAGGTGGGCGACCAGATTGCCGAAGCCTACCTGGCCCACCACAAGGCCAGTCGCAGTGATGCGCGCGAACGAGTCATGCAGATGCTCGAGCAGGTGCATATCCGCGATCCGAAGCGGGTCTACAACCTGTACCCCCACGAAGTGTCCGGCGGTATGGGCCAGCGCATCATGATCGCGATGATGGTGATCACGCGTCCGGAAGTGATCATTGCCGATGAGCCCACCTCGGCCCTGGATGTCTCGGTGCGCCAGCAAGTGCTCAACGTACTGGAAGAACTGGTCGACCAGCAGCAGATGGGGCTGATTTTTGTCAGTCACGACCTCAACCTGGTGCGCAACTACTGTGACCGCGTGCTGGTGATGTACGCCGGGCGCGTCGTCGAATCCCTGGCTGCCTGCGACCTGCAATACGCCGAGCATCCCTACACCCGTGGCCTGCTGGCCGCGCTGCCGAGCATGGATAACCGTCGCGTGCACCTGCCGGTGCTCAAGCGCGATCCACTCTGGCTGACTCAATAAGGAACCTGACCATGCCCATGATCCAAGCGCACGCCTTGAACCTGAGTTTCGGCACCGGCGCTGCCATCAACCAGGTGCTGCACGATGTGAGCCTGAGTGTCGCCGACGGCGAATCGTTCGGCCTGGTGGGGGAGTCCGGTTCGGGCAAGACCACCGTGCTGCGCTGCCTGGCCGGGCAATACCGGCATTGGAATGGCGAGCTGAGCATCGCCGGCGCGCCGTTGCAGCACAAGATTCCCAAGGAGCACTTTCGCAAAGTGCAGATGGTCTTCCAGGACCCCTACGGCTCCCTGCACCCCAGGCACACCATCGACACCGCCCTGCGCGAACCGCTGATTATTCACGGGGTAGGGGACAAGGACGACCGGATCAAGGAGATCCTGCTCAAGGTCGGCCTCAACGACAGCTTCCGCTTTCGCTATCCCCATCAGTTGTCCGGTGGGCAGCGCCAACGGGTGGCGATTGCGCGCGCGTTGATCCTTGAGCCCCGCGTGCTGTTGCTGGATGAACCGACCTCGGCCCTGGATGTGTCGGTCCAGGCCGAGATCCTCAACTTGCTGGCGGACCTGCGCCAGCGCGAGAAACTCACCTATCTGCTGGTCACCCATGACCTGGGTGTGGTCACTCACTTGTGCGACCGGGTGGCGGTGATGCAGCACGGCCGGATCGTCGAATTGCTCGACTGCCAGGCTTTGAGCCAGGACCAGGCCGTGCACGACTACACGCGCATGCTGGTGCAGGCCAGTCGTGACTTCAGCCAGGAGTCTGAGCGACGGCGGGTCGGCTGATTTCTGTAGTCATCGTATGACTATGCTTGAATGGTAATGCGCTAATTCCTATGGATTGCGATTAATGTGCTGTTTTTATTGAATTAAATCTTAAAGGTGCGAACTAAGGCACTTAGGGCTAGCTAACAATCATTTATAGTTGTACGATGACGTACCTCTTAAGGTATCCCTTTATTTTTTGATTTGAGGTTTGCGAACATGACGCCACAAGAACTAAAAACAGTCCTGTCTTCCGGCTTGCTCTCGTTCCCGGTTACCGACTTTGACGCGGCCGGTGACTTCCGTGCCGACACCTATGCCCGCCGCCTGGAATGGCTGGCACCCTACGGCGCCAGCGCGTTGTTCGCGGCCGGGGGCACCGGGGAATTCTTCTCCCTGGAAGCCAAGGAATACACGCAGATCATCAAGACTGCGGTGGACACCTGCAGGGGCCAGGTGCCCATCCTCGCCGGGGCAGGGGGCCCGACACGCCAGGCCATCGCCTATGCCCAGGAGGCCGAGCGCCTCGGTGCCGCCGGTATTCTGCTGATGCCTCACTACCTCACCGAAGCCAGCCAGAAAGGCCTGGTGGCCCATGTTGAGCAGGTGTGCAATTCGGTGGATTTCGGCGTGGTGGTGTACAATCGCAACCTGTGCCGTCTCAATGCCGACAGCCTCGAGCAGCTGGCCGAGCGCTGCCCGAACCTGATCGGCTTCAAGGATGGCATTGGTGAAGTCGAATCCATGGTGTCGATCCGTCGTCGCCTCGGCGACCGCCTGACCTACCTCGGCGGGCTGCCGACCGCCGAAGTCTATGCTGCGGCCTACAAGGCCCTGGGCGTGCCGGTGTATTCCTCGGCGGTGTTCAACTTCATCCCGAAAACCGCGATGGATTTCTACCGTGCCGTGGCCGCCGACGACCACGCCACCGTGGGCCGCTTGATCGATGATTTCTTCCTGCCGTACCTGGCGATCCGCAACCGCTGCGAAGGCTATGGCGTGAGTATCGTCAAGGCCGGTGCACGCCTGGTCGGTCATGACGCCGGCCCGGTGCGCGCGCCGTTGACCGACTTGCTGCCTGAAGAAGTGGAGCAGTTGGACGTGCTGATCAAGGCGCTGGGCGCCCAGTAAGCCCCTTGTAGGAGCGAGCTTGCTCGCGAAAAAACCACAGACGACTCGGGCCACCCGGTAACGCGTGTGTTCGTTGACGCGTTTCGCGGGCAAGCCCGCTCCTGCAACCGCCTTATCAACTACCTCGAAAAAACCGGGCGGCAGATGTAGCGCCCCTCGGTGTGAATACCGGCAAAAACAAGGAGAACAACATGCCGTATCAACCCTCGGAAAAAAGACCGGTGCGTTGCGCGCTGGCCCTGGTGGTCCTCGGTTGCAGCCCGCTGTCATGGGCGCTGCAAGCCCCGTCAAAACTGCAAGTACCGACCCTGGCCTTTGATGACCGGCAAATCATCCTGGTGTGGGAAAAACCTGCCGAGCATGCCGGCATCAAGGATTACCGGGTCTACGCCAACGGCACGCTGCTGGGCAGCGCCAATGCCAATAATGACCAGGTGTCACCGGCCAAACCCTATATCGACCAGTTTTATCGGCAAGACACCGCCAACTTCCACCATCGCATCGGCATTCACAGCTTTACTGCCCGAGGCTTGAAGCCCGACACGGCGTACCGTTTCACCGTGCGTTCGGTGGACGGCAACGGCAAGGAATCCGCGGACAGCGCCCCGGTGCTGCAACGCACCACCCCGGTTGCGGCGGTATTTGACGTGAAAAAGTACGGCGCCAAAGGCGACGGCAGTCACCTCGATACCCAGGCGATCCAGAACGCCATCGATGCCTGCACCGTCGGTTGCAAAGTCTTGTTGCCTGAAGGCACCTACAAAAGCGGCGCGCTCTACCTCAAGAGCAACATGACCCTGGAGATCGCCGAAGGCGCGACCCTGCTCGGCTCCGAGCGCGCCGAAGATTACCCGCTGGCCGGCTACATCCAGTATCCGTATTCCACCACTGTGCGCCCGGCCTCGCTGATCAACGCGTTGCCCCGTGATCCGCGCCAGCATCAGTCATTCGAAAACATCCGCATCGTCGGCCAGGGCACCCTCGATGGCAATGGCTGGAAGCGCAACGCCGATGTCGTCGACGAACGTGGCCAGGCACTGCCGTTCTACCTGCCCAGCGACAATACCCGCTATGCCCGGGACGGCATCCTCGCCAAGGCGCAGGTGGAACAGGCCGTGGCGCGCGGCATGAACGTCAAGGATGCCTACGGGCAGATGCGCTCCTCGCTGATCACCCTGCGCAATGTGAAGAATGTGTTCTACGGCGGCTTCACCGTGGTGAACCCGGCGTTCCACGGCATCATGAACCTGGAGACCGAAAACGTGGTGCTGGCCAACACCACCCACACGACCTACGACGCCAACAACGGCGACGGCATCGAGTTCGCCAACAGCAAGGGCGCGATGGTGTTCAACAACTTCTTCGACACCGGCGATGACTGCGTGAATTTCGCGGCCGGCACCGGTGCCGATGCCGTGCACCAGCCGCCGCAGGAAGACGCGTGGATCTTCAACAACTACTTCCGCAAGGGTCATGGCATGGTGGTCGCCGGCAGCCACACCGGCGCCTGGATCCAGAACATCCTGGCCGAAGACAACGTGTCGGACGGTACCGATGCCGGGCTGCGCATGAAGAGCACCAACTTCATGGGCGGCGGCGCGCGCAACGTCACATTCCGCGACTCGGCGATCCGCAATACCGTCAAGCAGGCGTTCATTTTTACCCTCGACTACAACGACCCGAACGCCAAGCTCGACTATCAGCGCTCAACCATCGCGGGGCAGTTCAAGGACATCCGGGTGAGCGACGTGAGCGTCGAGAATGCCCAGGGAGCGGCGATCGAGGTCAAGGGTGATGCCTTGCACAACGCCTACCATCAGGGCCTGGTGTTCGAGCGCGTGCGCTTTCGCGGCGCGGCCAAGGCGCGTATCGATGGACTGAAAGACTCACGCTTCGACCACGTGGTCTTCAGCCAGACCGGCGCTGCCAACCCATGGCAGGTCAGCGATAGCCAAGGGCTCGTGTTCAAGGATGTGCAGCCGTCACCGTAAGCGCAAACGTTATGGCGAATGGACCCTTGTAGTGAGCGGGCTTGCCCCGCGCTGGGCTGCGCAGCAGCCCCAAAACACAGCCCCGGAACTGTCTGGCACACTGCAGCGTTCTTATTGGGGCTGCTACGCAGCCCAGCGCGGGGCAAGCCCGCTCACCACATACGGTGTTCGCGCTTAACTACCCCTGGGGAATCTATTGCGTCCTGCGTTAATAGACCTGAGGCACGATGATGTCCACCGGTGTCGGATTGCGCGAGTAGTCCTCCTGCCTGACCCGTTGCGGCAGCTCGATCACCGGCAGTTCCACTTCCTCATAAGGCATTTGCCCGAGCAGGTGGTGGATGCAGTTGAGGCGGGCTTTCTTTTTGTCGTCGGCCTGCACCACCCACCATGGCGCTTCGGCGATGTGGGTGCGCTCGAGCATGACTTCCTTGGCCTTGGTGTACGCCTCCCAGCGCCGGCGCGACTCTAGGTCCATGGGGCTGAGTTTCCACTGTTTGAGCGGATCGTGAATGCGGCTGAGAAAGCGCAGGTGCTGTTCCTGATCGGAAATGGAGAACCAGTATTTGATCAACTGGATGCCGGAGCGGGCGAGCATGCGTTCGAACTCCGGCACGGTGCGGAAGAATTCCTCGTACTGGTCTTCGTTGCAAAAGCCCATGACTTGTTCGACACCCGCGCGGTTGTACCAGCTGCGGTCGAACAGCACGATTTCACCCGCGGCTGGCAGGTGCGAGACATACCGCTGGAAGTACCACTGCGTCTGTTCGCGGTCGTTGGGCGCGGGCAGGGCGGCGACGCGGCAGACCCGCGGGTTGAGGCGCTGGGTAATGCGCTTGATCACACCGCCTTTGCCGGCGGCATCACGCCCTTCGAACAGGATCACCACCTTGGCGCCGGTCTTGACTACCCAGCTTTGCAGCTTCACCAGTTCACCTTGCAGGCGGAACAGTTCGCTGAAGTAAATCCTGCGCGCGGCCTTCTCGGGGCTTTCCTCGACGTGCTCGTCGAACAGTGCGTTGAGATCGTGCCCGTCTTCGGATAATTCCAGTTCCAGCTCTTCGTCACTGTGATCCAGCAGCTCTCGGTGGATGCGCTGGATCAAGGCGTCGTCTACTGCAGACATGGGAGGCACTCGCGTCGTGGGGGGAGATGGCAAAGTCTTAGTCGCATTTTGTTACCAACCAATTACATCGAAATACGTGGCTGCGGCGGAAAGACGGGACGAAATAGCGGTTTGCCACCCAATTTTCATAAAAGCGTAACAAAGCTGCTGCAAAGTTCCGGGAGCCCGTAATCACAAGGATTTCCCTGAATGAAACGTCTGATGAAGTCAGCTGCACTCGCCGTTGCGGTTTCTCTAAGTGCCACCTCGGTATTTGCTGCCGAGAACGTCCGTCTGACAGGTTCTGGCGCCAGTTTCCCAGCGCCGATCTACCTCACCTGGTTCAAGGATTTCAGCAAGAAGACCGAAGGCGTCACGGTTGACTACCAGTCCAAAGGCAGTGGCGCGGGTGTACAGGACTTCCTGAACAAAACCGTGGACTTCGCCGCCAGTGACTCGGCCATGAAGGACGAAGACATCGCCAAGGTCGCCGAAGGCGTGCAGTTGCTGCCGATGACCGCAGGCGAAATCGTCCTGGCGTTCAACCTGCCGGGCAATCCTAAAGAACTTAAGTTGCCACGGGATGTGTACTCCAACATCTTCCTGGGCAAGATCACCAAGTGGAACGATCCGCAGATCGTCGCCGCCAACCCTGGCCTGAAACTGCCGGACATGCCGATCACCGTGGTCGTGCGTGCAGACTCCAGCGGCACCACAGCCGTATTCACCAAGCACTTGGCGGCCATCAACCCGCAGTTCCAGAAGGACTTGGGTGAAGGCAACACCGTCAACTGGCCAGCCAGCGACAAATTCATCAAGTCGCCGAAGAACGATGGTGTGACCGCCACCGTACGCCAGACCCCAGGCGCGATTGGCTACATCGAATACGGCTTCGCCAAGCTGGCCAAGGTTGACTTTGCCCAGTTGCAGAACAAGGCCGGCAAGTACGTGGTACCTAACGCCGAAAGCGGTGCCGAAGCCCTGGCGGCAGTGAAAATGCCGGAAAGCCTGGTGGCCTGGCTGCCGGACCCGGACGGCGCCAAGTCCTACCCGATCACGTCCTACACCTGGATGATCTTCCGCAAGGACAACGGCAACCCGGCCAAGGCCAAGGCCATGCGTGAAATGGTCGAGTACAGCCTGACCGAAGGGCAGAAAATCGCCGATTCGATGGGCTATATCCCGCTGCCGAAGTCGGTGGTCGATCAGGTTCGTAAAGCGTCCGCCAACATCCAGTAACGCTTGTGAGGCCTCTCTCGGCGGGCGCTGTCAGCCCGGCCGGGAGGGTTACCCCCCTGTTCCGGAATTAGCCAATGAACACACCGTTTGTCGTACCGGGTAACCCGGATTCTGCCTGCCAGCCACCTTCTGCGAAGGATTTCCTGGTTGATCGCACCTTCCGTGCGCTTGCACGAATAGGCGTGGTTCTGGTGCTGGCGTTGGTGTTTGCCCTGGTGTTCGAAGTCGGGCGCAAGGCCCTTCCAGGCATGGAAAAGCATGGGTTTGACGTGCTGCTGGGCAGCGTCTGGGATGTCAACCAAGGCAAGTACGGCATTCTGCCGGCCATCTGGGGCACGCTCTACAGTGCCTTTATCGCGTTGCTGATCGCAGGTGTTTTCGGCGTCAGCATGGCGATTTTCCTCACCCAGGATTTTTTGCCGGCGAAGCTGGCGGCGGTGTTTCGTACCATCGTCGAACTGCTCGCGGCCATCCCCAGCGTCGTTTACGGCCTCTGGGGCATTTACGTGGTCATCCCGGCGATCCGGCCGTTGACCGCATGGTTGAACACTGAACTTGGTTGGATCCCCTTTTTCGGCACGTCCCTGAGCGGGCCGGGGTTGCTCCCGGCGGCGCTGGTACTGGCCATCATGATTTTGCCGACCATCGCCGCCGTGTCGCAGGATGCGCTCACCGCCGTGCCGATGAAAACCAAGCAAGCCGCTTACGGCATGGGGACCACCCACTGGGAAGCGATTCTCAAGGTGATGGTGCCGTCCGCCGCCACCGGCATCTTCGGTTCCCTGGTCTTGGGCCTGGGCCGCGCACTCGGTGAAACCATGGCCCTGGCCATGCTGGTGGGCAACGCCAACAACATCTCGCTGTCGCTGTTCGCACCGGCCAACACCCTGGCGGCCTTGCTGGCGCTGAACTTCCCCGAAGCCGGGCCGAACGAGATCGAAGTATTGATGTACGCCGCACTGGTGCTGATGTTGATCACGCTGATCGTCAACATCTTCGGCTCCATGATCATGATGTACGCCCAACGGGGTAATAAGTGATGACTGACCTCACTGCTGCAACCGACCTGACGTCCCCCGCAGGCGCAATGCCCAGCCTCCAGCGCCGGTTCGAAGGCCGTGCCCTGCGCAGCCTGGTGTTGACCACCCTGGTCTGGGCGGGCGCGCTGCTGGCCAGCGTACCGCTGATTTCCGTGCTCTACATGCTCATCACCCGCGGCGGTGCGCGCCTGAGCCTTGAAGTGTTCACCGAGCTGCCACCCACCGGTTTCGAGACCGGCGGCGGTTTCGGCAACGCGATGGCCGGTACCTTCGTGATGGTCGGCATTGCCGCTGCCATCGCCGTGCCGGTCGGCATCATGGCGGCGATCTTCCTCGCCGAACTGGGCCCGGACAGCAAGCTGGCGAACGCCGCGCGTTTTGCCGCGAAGATGCTCACCGGCCTGCCGTCGATTCTGGCCGGTGTGTTTGCCTACGCCCTGGTGGTGATGACCACCGGCACCTACTCGGCCCCGGCCGGTGGCGTGGCACTGGCGGTGCTGATGCTGCCGATCGTGGTGCTGACGGCTGAAGAGTCGATGCGCATGGTGCCCAAGATCATGAAGGACGCCGCCTACGGCATGGGTTGTACCCGCTCCCAGGTGATCTGGAAAATCGTCCTGCCCACCGGCCTGCCGGCAATCCTCACCGGCGTGATGCTCGCCGTGGCCCGCGCCGCCGGCGAAACCGCGCCGCTGTTGTTTACCGCGCTGTTCAGCAACTACTGGATCTACCACGACGGCAGCCTGGCGGTGATGAACCCGACGGCCTCCCTGGCCGTGCTGATCTACAACTTCTCCGGCATGCCCTTCGACAACCAGCTTGAACTCGCATGGGCGGCGTCGCTGGTACTGGTAATGATCGTGCTGGTCGTGAATATCGTGAGCCGTATCTTCGGCAAGCCAAAGTATTGAAAACGGGAGCATCTGAATCTTGAACGTATCAACTGCGCAAATAGCCGCTCCGTTTGTCACCCAGGCGCCTGTGGTCATGGACTGCAAGCTGGACAAGATCTTCTACGGCAACTTCATGGCCGTGCGTGACAGCCATGTGCCGATCGAAAAGAACAAGATCACCGGCTTCATCGGCCCTTCCGGCTGCGGTAAAAGTACCGTGCTGCGTAGCCTCAACCGCATGAACGACCTGGTCAAGGGCTTCCGTTTCGAGGGCCACGTGCACTTCCTCGGCCAGGACGTCTACGGCAAGGGCGTGGACCCGGTGGTCGTGCGCCGCTACATCGGCATGGTGTTCCAGCAGCCGAACCCGTTCTCGATGAGCATCTTCGACAACGTCGCCTTCGGCCTGCGCCTGAACCGCTACAAGGGCGACCTGGGCGACCGCGTCAAGCACGCCCTGCAAGGCGCCGCGCTGTGGGATGAGGTCAAGGACAAGCTCAAGGTCAGCGGCCTGTCGCTGTCCGGTGGCCAGCAGCAACGCCTGTGCATCGCCCGCGCCATCGCCACCGAGCCGGAAGTGTTGTTGCTCGACGAGCCGTGCTCGGCGCTGGACCCGATCGCCACCCGTCGCGTCGAGGAATTGATGGTCGAGTTGAAGAAGGACTACACCATCGCCCTGGTGACCCACAACATGCAGCAGGCCATCCGCGTGGCCGACACCACGGCGTTTTTCTCGGTGGATATTTCCCAGGGCACGCGCACCGGCTACCTGGTGGAGATGGGCCCGACGGCGCAGATCTTCGAGAACCCGCGTGAACAAATGACCGGGGACTACATCAGCGGCAAGTTCAGCTGATGCCCCTGCGGGAGCTGGGATGCTCCCGTATTTTCCACTGCTTATGGGAATGCCGATGCCTGCAACACGACGCCTTGATTTGCCCGCGATTGAACGCGCACTGCGTGAGGTGCAACAGCGCTTTGCCGAGCTCAGCCGGGACTTTACCGAGCCGCGCGACCCGTTGACCGACGAAGTGCTGCACAACGTGCTTGAAGGCTACGCGCTGATTGACGACTATGTGGCGCGGGGCGTCGACCTGTTCGACCTGCAGCAGCTGGACCTGATGCTGGAGATCAACGCCACCGTGCTCTGTGGCAGCGACCCGGCACGGCGCCTGGAATACGCCCACCACCTGGCGGCGACCGAAGAACACTTCTTCAACAATGTCGAAGGTGGCATCAAGGACTTGTACAACTGGTACTGCGCGTACCGCAGTGAATCAGTCTGGAAGCGCGCCGCCGGGGTGTATGTACGCATCCTCAGCAAGCCGCAGCTGTTCATTGAAGGCAACAACCGCAGCGGTTCGCTGATCGTCAGCTACTTGCTGATGCGTGCAGGACTGCCGCCGTTCGTGCTGACGCTGGAGAACGCCGAGGGCTACTTCAACCCTTCGTCGGTGATCCGCAACTCAGCCAAACATGGAGTCAAGGCGTTGTACGAATTGCCCAAGATCAAGAAAAAATACGCCGCATTCCTGGAAGAACAGGCGCCGGATCCGCACAAGTTTTTTCTCAAGGACCCGCGGCAGCCCGTTTCTCAAGGGGGCCATTGATGAGCGGTTCTCCGGTATTCGCCAGGGCAGGGCGGGTCCTCCAGCGCCTCCTGCCGATGCAGCAGCGCCCGCGTATCCGTATTTCCTTCGATATCGACGACACCCTGGCCTGCCAGCTCCACCACTGCGACGTCGAGCCGAGCCGGCTGCCGGCCTGCGTGCACCGTTGGCTGGGTGAGCCCTTGCGTATCGGCACGCGCTCCCTGACCCGCGAGCTACGCCGCCAGGGCTGCAGCATCTGGGTCTACACCTCGTCCGGTCGCACGCCGTCGTATATCCGCCGCTGGCTGATGCTCTACGGTATCCGCATCGACGGCGTGGTCAATAGCGTGCTGCACAACCATGCCCTGACGGCACGCGGGCTGTCGAACGCACCCTCGAAATTCCCGCCGGCTTTCGACATCGACCTGCATGTGGATGACTCCGAAGGCGTGCGCAGTGAAGGCCATGACCACGGTTTTCGCGTGGTAGTGGTGGACCCTCAAGACGAAAACTGGGCGCAGCGGGTGTTGGATGCGGTCGCGCAGGTTCAGGCGCAGTTGGCCTGGCAGCAGCCGCTCCGGTACAAAAAGTCAACAAGGCAGCGCGCGGAGGTTTTTTCTTCCTGAGGCGCTGTAAAAATCCAGAAAAGCCACTCGAACGAGTGGTTTTTTTATCTTGCCGCAGCCGCCCCGAGCGACCTCAGTCGGAACGCGCAGCCTCCATGCCGCGCCGGATCCGCATCAGGTCCTGATACGCCTCGGTGCGCTTTGCATCGGCTATCTGTTTCGCTTCGGTAAAGCGCAGCCAGTCACCGGCGTCGGCCAGGCTGCTGCCTATGATGGCGTAGGCCTGTGTTTCCAGGCGGTCGGCCTCGTAGAACAGTTCGGTGTTCCTGGCCAGCTCTGCTTCCCAGCCGGTTTGTTTCGACGCTTCACGCCTATTCGCTGCCATGGCCTTCACCCCAAGGTCGTCATGTGCGAGCGAAGAGAGCAGGGGCCTGGTCGAGGCCGCCGGGTTCGTTGCTCGCGTAGGAGCGACACAAGCCGTTCTCGTGTCTGATAGGTCCTTCAATGTTGATGGATAAACGTGGGGGTTCGTTCAAATTAGTTCGGGGGGCACTGCCTCACTATTTCCGCGCCCCCGTAACAGTTGCCGAGCGCTGAGTCCGTTAGGGGTTGGCAACGGAAAATGCATCTTCAACCACTCTTGCCCGAAGGGATAGGGCACTGGACCTTGAACAACTCAAGCGGGAGTGGGGGTAGGCCTCAGTGCACCTGTTCAACGCATATGCAAAATAATCGGACTGCTGCTGGCCGGGTCGGTATGCCCGCGCAGCTTGCCGACTGCCGTGGCGTCGACCGCCTCCCCGTGGTTGCCCCAGGTGCTGCGCACGTAGGTCAGCACCTGGGCGATTTCCTCATCGGACAGTTGCTCACGAAACGCCGGCATGCGGTAGGCGTCCGGTACGCCGGCGGCGACTACCCGCTGTGAGCCGTTGAGGGTGATGTTGATCGCCGAGGCGCTTTCCTTGGCCAATGCCGAGGTGGCGCCGGCCAGGGGTGGCATCCATTCGGGCTGGCCCTTGCCGTCCGGGCCATGGCAGGAGGCACAGCGGGTCGCGTAGGTGTGGGCGCCGGGGACGTCCTGGGGTGTATCGGCGGCTACGTACTGCCAGGGCGTGCCGTCACGCTGTGGGTCGCCGGGCAGTGACTTGAGGTAACGGGCGATGGCGGCCAGGTCGTCGTCGTCCATGAACTGCGTGGAGTTGTTGAAGGCTTCGGTCATCGAACCGTAGACCACCGCATGGGCGTTGCGCCCGGTCTTGAGGAATTGCACGATCTGCGGCTCGCTCCAGCGCCCCAGGCCGGTGTTGGGGTCCTGGCGCAGGCTCGGTGCGTACCAGCCGTCGAGCAGGGCGCCGGCGAGGAACGGCTTGCCGGATTCGTCCAGGGCTTTTTCGTTGAAGGCCAGGCCGCGCGGCGTGTGGCAGCTGCCGCAGTGGCCAGGGCCTTGGACGATGTAGGCGCCACGGTTCCATAGCGCGTCCTGATTGGGTTTGGCCGCGTAAGTGGCGGTCGGCGCGAAGAGGCCGTTCCACAAGGCGATGGGCCAGCGCAGATTGAGCGGCCAGGGAATATCGCTGGGGATGTTGGGCTCGTTGGCCGGTTGTACGCTTTGCATGAAGAACGCATACATCGCGCGGATATCGTCGTCGCTGAGCTTGGCGTAAGACGGGTAGGGCATCGCCGGGTAGAGCCGGCGGCCGCCCGGTGCCACGCCGTGGCGCACTGCACGGTCGAAGTCGGCGAGGCTGTAGGTGCCGATGCCGTGGGTGCGGTCCGGGGTGATGTTGGTGGCGTGAATGGCGCCCAGCGGCGTGGCCATTTCCAGGCCCCCGGCGAAGGGCGCCTTGCCCGGCAGGCTGTGGCAGGCGACGCAGTCACTGAGGCGGGCGACATACTCGCCGCGACTGACCTGTGCCGGGTCGACGCTGGCGGCCTGTTCCTGCTCAAACGGTGTGGCGGGCTGGCGGGTGACATACCAGGCCAGCAGGCCGGCGGCGACCAGGCAGGGCAGCACCAGCCAGCCTGCGGTTCTTGCGAATCGACGGTTGTTCATGGGCGGTCTCGCTCGGTTAGCTGAAGGTGTGTCGGCTTAATGGCAGGCTGCGAACACGCTGGCCGGTCAACTGCGCTACCGCATTGACCACGGCTGGCGCCACAGCGGGGAGCGGAGGCTCACCGATGCCGCCCATCTTCTCGCCACTCTCGACGATCTTTACGTGCACCTGCGCCATCCGTGAGGGCGGCAGGATCGGGTAAAGGTCGTAGTTGCGTGCCCGTGGCTTACCGTCCACGTACACCGCTTCCTCCAGCAATGTCTGCGATAAGCCCAAGGCCACCGCGCCATTGACCTGGGCTTGCACAATCGCCGGGTTGACGATGCTGCCGGGGTCGATGGCTTCCCAGATGTGGTGCACCTTGACCTGGCCGTTTTCAAGCGACACTTCGGCGATCACCGCCGCGTGGGAGCCGAACGGCGAGGCCATGGCCACGCCGCGTGCGCGCCGGGTGCCGTCTTCGGCAGTGTAGGGGCCCCGTTTCCAGCCACCGGACAACTCGCCCACGGCCTTGAGCAGGGTGGTCAGCCGTGGGTTGTCGCGCAGCAGGTGCAGGCGCAGCTCATAGGGATCGCGGCCGCCTTTGTCCGCCAGCTCATCGAGGAAGGCTTCGTAGAAAAAGTCATTCAACGAATTGCCCACCGAACGCCAGTAGCCGAGCATGGCCGGGCCCTTGACGTAGATCTGCGCGATGCGTTTGTTGGGGATGGCGTAGCTCTTGCCCGACAGGCCTTCAAGGGCGGTGGGGTCGAGTTTTTCGCCCTGCTTGCCGGCGATGGCCTCGGTAGGGCCTTCGGTGGCGCTCACCGCTTCGATCGCCACCGGCAGGCCGTCAGCGTCCAGCGCGGCGCGGAACTTGACCACCGCCACCGGGCGCAGCACGTCGCGCAGGAACTCTTCCTCACGGCTCCAGATCAGCTTGACCGGACGGCCCACCGCCTTGGCCAATGCAATCGCCTGGGGGTAGGGGCTGGCCGAGTCATACAGGAAGTGCCGGCCGAAAAAACCGCCCAGCAGCGGCGAGTGCAGGGTCACCTGCGCGGGGTCGAGCCCGGCGCGCTTGGCGATGTCGGCGCGGAACAGATCGGGTGCCTGGTTGGGCAGCCAGATCTCCAACGAACCGTCGGGGTTGAAGCGCGCCAGGGCTGACGGTGGCTCCAGTTGCCCATGGTTGAGGTACTGGTTGTGGTAGGTGGCTTCGACCTGGGTCTTGGCGTTTTTCAACGCGCCGGCCACATCGCCTTCGTTCTCGTCGTCACGGGCCGGGCCTTGCTGGGCCGCGAGGAAATCGCGAAAGCCGTCGCTGGAAAAATCAGCGGGCATGCCGCGCACCTTTGAGTCGGCCGCCGGTTCCTGCCAGTCGACCTGAATCGCCTCCACCGCACGCTTGGCGTGCCACCAGCGTTCGGCCACCACGGCTACCGCACCGGGCAGCACATGCACTGAGTGCACGCCTTTCATGGTTTCGACCTGGGATTGGTTACGAAGGCTGCCCACGGTCATGCCCAGGCGCGGCGCATGTTGTACGGCGGCGTGGAGCATGCCGTCGACCTTGATGTCGATGCTGTACTGCGCCTTGCCGGTGGATTTGTCGTAGGCATCCAGGCGTTTGACCGGTTTGCCGATCCAGCGGAACTGGCTCGGGTCGCGCAGGGTGATGCTGGCCGGGTCGGGCACCGGCATGTCCAGGGCGCGGCCGGCCAACTCGCCGTAGCCCAGGGAACGGCCGGAGGCGGTGTGCACCACGCGGCCGGGTTGGGTGGTCAGTTGGGCCACCGGCACACCGAGCTGCTCGGCGCCGGCCTGCAACAGCATGGCGCGGGCGAGGGCGCCCAGGCGGCGCATGACCGGGTAACTCATGCGTACCGACATGCTGCCGCCGGTGATGCGCATGCCGTTCTCCATCACCACGTAGGCCTCACCGGGTGGTGCGGCTTCGACGATAAAGGTGGCGGGGTCGGCATCCAGCTCTTCGCCGACGATCTGCGCCATGGCGGTGTGGGTGCCTTGGCCGCCTTCCATAAAGGGGCTGAGCAGGCGCACCGTACCGTCCGGGCGAATCTCCAGGAATGCCGGTACCTGGGTGCCGCGTTCTGTGGTGCTGGCGGCCTGCACTCGGGCCGAGCCCAGCGGCAGGCCGAAACCGATAACCAGCGCCCCTACGGCCGTGCTGGCGAGGAAGCGTCGACGCGACAGGTTGATCGGCTCGCCCAGGGTGAGGCCGGGGATGACGTCAGGCGTGTTCATCAGGCGTTCTCCTTCCCGGCGGCCAGGTCATGCATGGCGGCATGGATGGCGTTGTAGGTACCGCAGCGGCACAGGTTGACCATGGCCGCGTCGATTTGCGCAGTGGTCGGCGCGGGGGTGTGCTTGAGCAGCGCGGTGGCCGCCACCACCTGCCCGGACTGGCAGTAACCGCATTGCGCCACCTGATGCTCGACCCAGGCACTGACCACCCGCTTGCCGACTGCATCGGCTTCGATGGCCTCGATGGTGGTGATCTCACGCCCGACCACCCCGGCCACCGGCGTGACGCACGAACGCACGACATTGCCGTCCACCAGCACCGAGCAGGCGCCGCATTGGGCCAGGCCGCAGCCGTACTTGGTGCCGGTCAGCCCGAGGTCATCGCGGATCACCCACAGCAGCGGCGTGTCGGCGTCGGCGTCGACCTGATAGGTCTTTTGGTTGATGCGTAATTCCATGGCTGGCTCACCTGCTGATCATCGGTCGGGATGGCGTGTTTCTTATAAGAAAGGCGACGGGCGCCCATTGTCGAACTCTAGATCAGGGCACAAGGGCCATCTACGAAAAAACCGAACATTCGGAGGATCAGGCAAGTATTCGAGAGGATTGAGTCAGTCAATCAAGGTGGTTGATCAACACAGGGGCCGGCAGCCGATTGGTTTGTGAGGGTTTATTGATCTGGGTCAGTACAATCCCCTATTGGCTCCAGATGACCGTCCGAGAGCGGTAGCGCCGTTTTTATGGGTGATATTATGGCGCCACTATCTTGGCGTGACAGGCGCCAGTCTGATCCATGGACATGAGGCTTTAGGGAAATGCTTAAGAACGCTCCGCTGCGTCTGAAACTGTTGTTGATTCTGCTGCTGCCCATGCTCGGGTTCCTGACCCTGGCCGGCGTGTTTGTGGTGGACAATTACAAAACGCTGCGTGACATGAACACCACGGTGATGGCCAGCGCCACCGCCCAGAAGTTGAGCCAATTGATTACCACGCTGCAGCGCGAGCGCGGTGCCAGTGGCGTGTTCCTCGGCAGTGGCGGCAAGTCCATGGGCGAGCGGATGGTGCAGATGCGCAGGGACTCCAGCGCGGCGGTCGAGGTGGTGCGCGGTTTGTCCACTTCCGGCGGTGCGAACCTGGACAACGTCCTGCGGGCCCTGGACCAGTTGCCGGCGATGCGTGGGCAGGTCGATAAACTGAGTATCGACAGCACCGAATCCGGCGCGCGGTATACCGAGATCATTCAAGTGCTGACCGGTTACACCCATTCCCTGGAAGCGAGCGTCAACAACGCGACCATCGTTTACGCACTCGGCGCACTGAATCAATTTATCGAAATGAAAGAGCGGGCCGGGCGTGAGCGCGTGGTGCTGGGCCTGGTCTTCGCCCAGGAGCATTTCGATGAAGCGCTGTTGTCGCGCTTCAGCCGCAACCTGGGCGAGTTCGGCGCCTACTACGATGCGTTCCGACGCAAAGCACCCGCGGCCTCGCTGGCGCAGTTCGATACGCAAATGCAGCAACCTGCCGCTGTCGAAGTCGCCAAGTTGCAGCGCCTGGCGTTTGAGGTGCCGATGGGGCAGGCGCTGGGGATCAAACCCGAAGCCTGGTTTGAAACCTCTACCCAACGCATTGACCTGATGAGCCAAGTGGAGGAAGCCCTGGGCCAAAGTGTCAGCAGCCTGGCGATGCACGAGCGGGATGACGCCCGCCGCGCCCTGTGGCTGACCGTTGGCGCAGTGATCGTGTCCCTGCTGGCGGTGGCGGTGTTGTCCTGGCTGATCATCCGCATGATCGATTCGGCGGTGCGCGACCTCAACCGTGTGCTCAATGACCTGGCGCAGCGCGATCTCAGTGCGCGGGCGACTTATGACAGCAAGGATGAATTCGGTCAGATCTCGCGCAACCTTAACCGCATGGCGCAAGAGATCAGTGGCGTGGTGCAGGAAATCGGCAACGCCACCGCACAGGTTGCAACGGCGGCGGAGGAGTCTTCCACGGTGACGATGCAGACCAGCCAGAGCGTCGAGCAACAGCGTCAAAGCACCGAGCTGGTGGCCACGGCGATCAACCAGATGAGCGCCACCGTGCGCGAGGTGGCGCACAGCACCAACGATGCGGCGCAACTGTCGCAGCGGGTCAATACCAGCACCACCCAAGGGCGCACCGAGATAGAAGGCACCATCACCCTGATCCGCCAGCTCTCGGGGCAGGCCGAGGACACCGCGCTGATCATTGGCGAACTCAAGCAGGAAAGCGATGGGATTTCCTCCGTGCTCGACGTCATTCGCGGCATTGCCGAGCAAACCAACCTGCTGGCCTTGAACGCGGCCATCGAAGCGGCGCGGGCGGGGGATCATGGGCGCGGATTTGCCGTGGTGGCGTCCGAGGTGCGGGTACTTGCGCAGAAGACCCAGGAGTCCACCGGGAACATTCAGCAGATGATCAGCAACCTGCAAAGTGGTTCGGATCGGGCGAGCTCGTCCATGCAGGAGACTCTGGGCAAGGCCCAGGACGGCGCGCGCAAGGTCGAACGTGCAGGTGAATTGTTGTTGGAGATCGCCGAAGGCGTGGCCAGTATCAGTGATCGCAACCTGCAGATTGCTTCGGCGGCCGAAGAGCAGAGTGCGGTTTCAGAAGACATCAACCGTAACGTCAACGAGATCAACGACCTGGTCATCCAGGTCAGTGCCGGCGCCGAGCAAACCGCAATCACCAGCCAGGAACTGGCGCGCCTGGCCGAGCACCAGCAGCGGCTGGTCAATCGGTTCAAGGTGGCGTGAGGCGAGGGCGGCCTGCTCCGATGGCGGTGGGTCAGTCGACCTCTACAGTGACTGACACTCCGCTATCGGGAGCAAGCCCCCTGCCACAGTTGTTTGGTGGCGATGGGTGGATGGCAGCAAGGCCTTGATGTCGTCCAAGCCTGCTCCTGCAGTCAGTCCGCCCACCCGTCACGCACCGCACTACGAATCCCCTCCAGCAACATCGCAAATGCCGGGTTGTCATTGTTCTCGCGCCAGATCAGGTGCAGTTCACTCTGGGCGCCTTCGCCCAGGTCGATATCGCGAAACACCACGTTCTTGAACACCACGCTGCTGGCGCAACGCGGTACCAACGCCAAGCCCATGCCGGCGTTGACCAGGGCCAGGATGGTCAGGGACGAGCCCAGCCACTGCACATATTCGGGGGCGACACGGGCCGAGCGCAGCAGGCCGGTGAGCAGTTCGTTGAACGGCGGGTAGGCCGCATGGGCATACATCAGGAAGGGCTGGGCGTCGAGGTCGTGGACGCTGACGCTTTCTGCGCTGGCCAGTCGATGGCTGCTCGGCACCGCCAGCACGAAGGGCTCGCGCACCAGGCATTCGGTGGCATAACCGGGTTCCAGCAGGGGCGCGCGGACGATGCCCAGGTCGATGCGGCGCGCACGCAGGGCTTCGTATTGCTGGTAGGTGTTCATCTCCGAGAGGTCGATCTTGACCTGGGGCTGCTTGAGCCGTGCCTCGGCGATGACCCTGGGCAAAAACTCATACACCGCGCTGCCGACGAAGCTGATATTCACCGTGCCGATATCGCCCTCGGCAAAGCGCCGTGCGGTCACGGCTGCCTGCTGGGCGCGCTCCAGCAGGTTCTGCGCCTCGATGAAAAACGCGCGCCCGGCGGCGGTGAGGGCCACGCTGCGGGTGGTGCGGGCAAACAGCTCCACGCCCAGATGATGTTCGAGTAATTGGATCTGCCGGCTGAGGGGCGGCTGGGTCATGTTCAGGCGTTCAGCGGCGCGGCGAAAATTCAGCTCGGTGGCCACGGTGGTGAAGCAGCGCAGTTGCGTCAGTTCGAACATTGATCTAATCCAGGTATCAATCGAATGCCAAGTTAGATTAGACGGGAACAATCCTCGGCGTCCATCATCGGTGCGTCCCTAAAAAAACAATGAGTGGGAGTTGCCCTTGGATACCGTCCAGAATCCGCCCGACCCGAGCGTGCTCGCCCGCGCAGCCGCCAAGGTCAAGCGCCATGTACTGCCGTTGTTCGTGGTGATGTTCATCGTCAATTACATCGACCGGGTCAATATCGGCTTCGTGCGCAGTCATATGGAGACCGACCTGGGCATTGGCGCCGCCGCCTATGGCCTGGGTGCCGGGTTGTTTTTCATCGGTTACGCGATCTTCGAAGTGCCGTCCAACCTGCTGCTGCAGCGCTACGGCGCACGGGCCTGGTTGACGCGCATCATGTTCACCTGGGGCGCGGCTGCGATGGCCATGGCCTTTGTCCAAGGCGAAACCAGCTTTTATATCCTGCGCTTCGTGCTCGGCGCTGCCGAAGCCGGTTTTTTCCCCGGCATCATCTACTACTTCACCCAATGGTTGCCGGCCGCCGAGCGCGGCAAGGCGATGGCGATTTTCCTCAGCGGTTCGGCCGTCGCCTCGGTGATTTCCGGGCCGGTGTCGGGGGCGTTGCTCAACGTCAGCGGCTTGAGCCTGCATGGCTGGCAGTGGATGTTCCTGATCGAGGGCTTTGCTTCCATCGTGTTGTGCGGGTTTGTGTGGTTCTGGTTGCAGTCTCACCCCCATCAGGCCAGGTGGCTCAGCGACGAAGAAAAACACGCGTTGGTGACGGCCATCGCGCTTGAGCAAACGGCCCGCGAAGCCACCCAAAGCGTGCGGCCGTCGGTGTTCAAGCTGCTGGCCGACAAACAGATCGCGCTGTTCTGCTTTATCTACTTTTCCATCGCCCTGACCATCTACGGCGCCACGTTCTGGCTGCCGAGCATGATCAAGAAAATGGGCAACCTGGGCGACTTCCAGGTGGGGTTGTTCAACTCGATCCCGTGGTTGATTTCCATCGTCGCCATGTATGGGTTCGCTGCCCTGGCGAGCAAGTGGAAACACCAGCAGGCGTGGGTGGCGCTGATGCTGGTGATCGCCGCCGTCGGCATGTTCATGTCCACCACCGGCGGGCCGGTGTTTGCGTTTGTCGCCATCTGTTTTGCCGCGATTGGCTTCAAGGCCGCCTCGGCGCTGTTCTGGCCGATTCCCCAGGGTTACCTGGATGCGCGCATCGCCGCAGCGGTGATTGCCTTGATCAATTCGGTCGGCAACCTCGGCGGTTTTGTTGCCCCCACCACCTTCGGCCTGCTGGAGCAGACCACCGGTTCGATTGAAGGCGGGCTGTACGGCCTGGCCGCGACTTCGCTGGTGGCCGCGGTGGTGGTGTTCTTTGCGCGTACCGCACCACGGCCCGGTGTGCCGCCCACCTCCAAACCGACTCATCATCACGCCTTGCGTCCAGGCCCACAGGGAGCCGCCTCTTGAAAATCGTCCGCGTCACCGTCACCCCCATCGCGTTTCGCGACCCGCCGCTGCTCAACGCCAGCGGTATCCACGAAGCCTTCGCGCTGCGCTCGATCATCGAAATCGAGAGCGACACCGGCTACATCGGCCTTGGCGAGAGCTACGGCGATGCCCCGGCGCTGGCGATCCAGCAACAGGTCAAGGACCAACTGATCGGCCTCGACCCGTTCAACCTCAACCACCTGCGCGCCATCGTGCAGGCCACCGTGGCGGCGCACAAACCCGCAAGCATTGCCGGCGCCGAACTGGCCCCCGGTTCCCATGCGAGCAAGGCAGTGAGCAATGCCTATTCGGCGTTTGAGGTGGCGTTTCTCGACCTGCAGGCGCACTCATTGAATGTGCCGCTGGTGGACCTGCTGGGCGGCGCGATCCGCGACCGGATCCCGTTCAGCGCCTACCTGTTCTTCAAGTACGCCGAGCACATCGATTCGCCCTATAAACCCGACAGCTGGGGCGAAGCCCTCAACGAAGTACAGATCGTCGCCCAGGCGCGGCGGATGATCGACACCTATGGCTTCAAAAGCATCAAGCTCAAGGCCGGTGCGCTGGACCCTGAGCATGAAGTGGCGTGCATCAAGGCCTTGAAAAAGGCCTTTCCCGGCGTGCCGCTGCGCATCGATCCGAATGGCAATTGGTCCCTGGAAACCTCGATCCGCATGGCCGAACTGCTCGGCGATGACCTGCAGTATTACGAAGACCCGACCCCCGGCCTGGAAGGCATGGCCGAGTTGCACACACGCACCGGCTTGCCCCTGGCGACCAACATGGTGGTCACCGATTTCGACGAGTTCCGCCGCAGCGTGGCCCTGGACAGCGTGCAGATCGTGCTCGCCGACCATCATTACTGGGGCGGCCTGCGCGACACCCAGGTATTGGCGAAGATGTGCCAGACCTTTGGCCTGGGCGTGTCGATGCACTCCAACTCACACCTGGGCATCAGCCTGATGGCCATGGCCCACGTGGCCGCGTCGGTGCCCAACCTCGACTACGCCTGTGACACCCACTACCCCTGGCAAGAACCGGACGAAGAAGTGATCAAGGGCGGCAAACTGCCGATTGTCGACGGCTGCGTGAAGATCACCCGCGCACCGGGGCTGGGCCTGGAACTGGACCCTGATCAACTGGGCAAGCTGCATGACCAATACCTCAGCTGCGGCATTCGCCAGCGCGACGACGTGAAGCAGATGCAGCGCTATCAACCGGATTGGAAGACCGTCAAACCGCGTTTCTGAAGCTGGTCGCTTCGTTTTGCCCGGTGGAACCTTTAGCGGCCGCCGGGCTTTTTTTCAGCTGAAATCTTCTTCGAAGTGTTCCTGTTCACCCCGCGTATCGCCCTGGCGTCGCACCACCTCCATCTGCCGCAACTCCACCCGGCGAATCTTGCCGGAAATGGTTTTGGGCAATTCGCTGACAAACTCGATCCGCCGCACCCGCTTGTAGGGCGCCAGGTGCTCGCGGGCGAACTCAAGGATGTGGCGTGCCAGCTCGGCACTGCCAGGGGCGTCGTGGGCCAGGATCAGGAACGCCTTGGGCACCGCCAGGCGCAACGGATCGGGGCTGGGTACCACGGCCACTTCCATCACCGCCGGGTGTTCGATCAGTGCGCTTTCCAGCTCGAAGGGGCTGATGCGGTAGTCGGAGGCCTTGAACACGTCGTCGGCGCGCCCGACAAAGGTGATGTAGCCGTCGGCGTCGATCTGCGCGGTGTCGCCGGTGCGGTAGTAACCGTCGCGCATCACCTCGGCGGTTTTCTCCGGGCTGTCTTCGTAGCCGAGCATCAGGCCCAGTGGGCGTATATCCAGGGGCAGGGCGACTTCACCCTCGGTGCCCGGCACGCCGTCGGCGTCCAGCAGAGCCACCTGGTAGCCCGGCAATGGGCGGCCCATGGAGCCTGGCTTGAGCAACTGGCCCGGCGTGTTGCCGACCAGGGCGGTGGTTTCCGACTGGCCGAAGCCGTCGCGCAGCGGCAGGCCCCAGGCCTGTTGGATCTGCTCGATGATCTCCGGGTTCAGCGGTTCACCGGCACCCACCAGTTCGCGCAGGTTCAGGCGCGATTTGTAGCTGGCCAGGTCTTCCTGGATCAGCATGCGCCACACCGTGGGCGGGGCGCACAGGCTGGTCACCCGGTACTGCTCCAGCGCGCCGAGCAATGCATGGGCACTGAACCGCGCGACGTTATGGATAAAGATGCAGGCGCCGGCATTCCACGGTGCGAACAGGCAGCTCCAGGCATGCTTGGCCCAGCCTGGCGAGGAGATGTTCAGGTGCAGGTCGCCGGGTTGCAGGCCGATCCAGTACATGGTCGACAGATGGCCGACCGGGTAGCTCTGGTGGCTGTGCAGCACCATCTTCGGCTTTGAAGTGGTACCGGAGGTGAAATACAGCAGCATCGGATCGGTGGCCAAGGTACGGCCCTCGACCTCGAACCGCTCGGGGTATTCGAAGGCGGCGCTGTGCGCGACCCAGCCAGTCGGCGCCGTCCCCACGCAGACGCGGCTGCAACCTTCGCCCAGGCCCTCGAACTTGCCGACATGCGCCGCGCCGACCACCAGGTGGCGGACCTGGCCTCGCTCGATGCGGTCGTGCAGGTCGACGGGGTTGAGCAGGGCGGTGGCGGGTATCACCACCGCGCCGAGCTTGAAGGCCGCCAGCATGGTTTCCCACAGCGCCACATCGTTGCCGAGCATCAGCAGCACGCGCTCGCCACGCTTCACGCCGAGGGCGCGCAGGTGGTTGGCCACCTGGTTGGAACGCGCGGCCAGTTGCTGGAAGCTGTAGCGCTGCTCGCTGCCGTCCTCTTCGACGATCCACAGCGCGTCGGCGGCATTGCCCTCGGCCATGGCATCGAAGTAATCCATGGCCCAGTTGAAGGCGTCCAGTTGCGGCCAGCGGAAGTCGCGGGCGGCGGTGGCGTAGTCGGTGCGGTGCGCGAGCAGGAAATCCCGGGCAGCCAGGAAGGACTGGGTCATGGTCGGTGTCCTTAATTATTGTTGTGGGACTGACCCCCTCGGGTGCACCGAGAGGCTGGACCGAGTATAGGCACGCATAAATAAGAGCAAAACGCTCAAAAACACCGGAGCGTTGTGCAAAAAAGTCATGGGCGATAAGGGCTGGCGAGGGGTGATTGACGGGTGATACGTAAAAGTCCAGTATGGAATTATAAGTACAAAAAATCCCGCTCCAGCTTTTTCTTCACGCTTGCCAAAACCAATAACAACTCGCGAGACACGACCATGAAGAAACTCCCCCTCATCACCGCCCTGGCCTTGGGCCTGATCGCCTCCAGCCAGCTGCTGGCCGCCGAGAAAACCCTGCGTATCGGCATCGAAGCGGCTTACCCACCGTTTGCGTCCAAGACCGAAGAGGGCAAGATCGTCGGCTTCGACTACGACATCGGCAATGCGCTGTGTGCGCAGATGAAGGTCAAGTGTGTGTGGGTCGAAGGTGAATTCGACGGCCTGATTCCTTCCCTCAAGGTGAAGAAAATCGACATGGCGTTGTCGTCCATGACCATCAATGACGATCGCAAGAAGTCGGTGGATTTCTCCCACAAGTACTACTTCACCTCGTCGCGCCTGGTGATGAAGGACGGTGCCGTGGTGGACGACCAGTACGCCAGCCTCAAGGGCAAGACCGTGGGTGTGCAGCGCGCCACCACCACCGACCGTTACGCCACCGAGGTGTTCGAACCCAAGGGCATCAACGTCAAGCGCTACAGCAATAACGAAGAGATCTACATGGACCTGGCGGCAGGCCGGCTGGATGCAATCTTTGCCGACACCATTCCCTTGAATGACTTTTTGCAGATGCCTCGGGGCAAGGGCTATGGGTTTGTCGGCCCGGAACTCAAGGACCCGAAATACGTGGGCGAGGGCGCCGGGATCGCGGTGCGCAAGGGCAATACCGCACTGGTCAGCGAACTGAACAGCGCCATCGACGGCATTCGCGCCAGTGGGGAATACCAGAAGATTTCACAGCAGTACTTCAAGGCCGACATCTACGGCGATTGAGCATCCTGCGCGGGCACAATATGGGAGGGGGCACCCCGATGGCGGTGGGTCAGTTACACCTGCCGACGTTGCCTGCACGCGCACAAGCGTGCAGGCTCCTGCAGGTCAACGCCGGCAACCACTCATCGCCACTGTCAATTCTGACAGCTAGACGCCCCTCCCCACCGGGTGTCTGATTTTCCTTGCCTGAACGCGCCTTTTTATTC